>CAYGFQ010000018.1:0-14119 GCA_964349285.1 uncultured Candidatus Saccharibacteria bacterium
TGTATAAGATACAGCTCACCCACAATATCGGAGGAGACCAATTCTTCATCGGTTGTTGCAAAGATGCCCTGCCAACGTTTCTCTTTCGCTGCTTTACGAAGGAGGTCATTCACTTCTTCCGCAGTCGTCGCTCGCTTAGCGATGAAGGTAATATCTGCAATGGAACCTGCGGGAACGGGAACACGAAGCGAGATGCCATCGAACTTTCCTTCAAGCGAAGGGTACGCCATCGTGACGGCAATAGCGGCACCTGTTGAGGTCGGGACGATATTCTGCGCAGCTGCACGTCCTTCACGAATATCTTTCTTCGAAGGGCCATCAACCAAAGACTGGCTCGCTGTGTAGCCATGCGTCGTCGAGAGAAGCGCTTTCTCAATACCGATTGCTTCGTCGAGAATCGCTATCACCGGGCTTGCCGAGTTCGTCGTGCACGAAGCGTTTGAGGTGATGGGACACGTTCCCATGCGACTCTCGTTAACGCCCATGAGAACGGTTGCACCCTGCGAGGCGTCCCCTTTCCCCGGTGCACTAATAACAACGCGACGAGCACCAGCAGTAAGGTGTGCCTTCGCCTTCTCATACTCTGTGAAGAATCCAGTCGACTCAATGACGACATCAACCTTGAGCTCCTTCCAGGGAAGCATCCCCGGGTCTTTCTCGGAGAGGAACCGTACTTTTTTCTTGCCTATGACAAGATTCCCATCCTTAGCTTCAACGGCAAACGGGGCACGGCCGTACACGGTGTCGTACGTAAGCAGATAGGCAAGGTTCTCGAGAGAACCAAGATCGTTAACCGCAACTATTTCAATATCTTTACGCTCGAACGCCTCACGCACAAACGCCCTACCAATACGCCCGAGCCCGTTTATCGCTACGCGCGTAGTCTTCATGCCAAACATTGTACTACACCGATTTACGCCAAAGCACTGTGAGTGCAAGGAGTGCGCCGAGCAAAAACCCTCCAATACCAAAGCCATAGTTCCCTACTCCACCATCAGCAACACTTGAGACCGTAAGCGGAAACGAAACTTCGACGATTGCCTCCGACTCGTTCTCATAGCGTGCGGATACGGTGTACGTTCCATCTTCCGGGAATTTGTAGCTCATCCGAGGACCACCGAACTCTGCGTTGTGGATGCCTGAGGCGAACACTATTGCGCCACTCTCGTCCTCTATCTTCACCCACACATCTGAAAAAGCGGCCTCGTCTTCAGAGGAAACGCTCGTAAGCGCGAAGTCAAAGAGCACAACTTCCTCTTCGCTTGGCGTTTCGGAACTATAGCCGATATCGACAAGATAGCCGTCTACCTCGGTTTCAAACGAAAGAGTGTCGCCGTGGGCGAAAGTTATAAGCGGAGCAATGCTAAGCGTAAGCGTTGCGACAAGAGCGAAGAATGTTTTCATTATTCAGTGACGGTTATCGTACCAGTAAAATAGGGAGCGAGGTGATCATGGAACTTCCACTCCCCTAGTTTTTCGAAGGTATAGCTCCAGACGCTATCGGGTTGCACCGGCTCCATGGGATCGAACTCCGGATAGACGAGATGGGAAGGATGGAGGTTAGATGCCGGCCAGAACAGATTTCCGGTCGTCGTCACAAACGCGATGATTTCTCCTTTCTTTATTGTTATCTCGTCCGGAACAAACCCGTCCTCGGTGAGCGTAATTACATGAGCATCTTCGGGAATATCCTTCGACGCAGGGGTGGCGAGAGGACCGAGAGAAGAACGAGTGGTCATGTACTGATACCCTGCAAATCCAATAACAAGGATAGTGATGAGAGTCGTGAGTATCCAGGTGTTCTTAGCCATACCGGTTCCATATTATCATTAGTGATACGCATGAACGTACTCACTCTCTACACGATCGCCTTTGCGACAAATGCGGCAATTCTCGTCTTTGAGATAACGGGCGGGAGACTCCTTGCTCCGTATCTTGGGACGTCCGTTGGAGTCTGGGCGGGACTCATCGCCGTCGTTCTTGGCGGCATGGCGCTCGGCTATCATTACGGCGGACGTATAGGTGACCAGAACGCCTCAAATGAACGAATTGGATTCGTGCTTTTCCTTGCAGGTATCGCCGCGCTTACCGCCTTTGCACTCCGAGACGTTCTCCCCACCTGGATCGCAGTCCCTGGTATTTCGGTCGTCACAGGCTCTATTCTCATCGGTACGCTTCTCTTTGTCCCGACCGTCGTCTTTCTTGCCGCAGTATCTCCTCTCATAGCTAAGAATCTCATCCGTGACGTGCATAACTCCGCGAAGGTAGTCGGGGAATTAGGTGCTGTCGGAACGGCAGGGTCTATAGCCGGCGCACTCCTCTCCGCACTCGTTCTCATCCCTTTGCTTGGCGTTGACATCATACTGCTCGGAGTCGCAGTGCTTGTGCTATTGCTTTCATATGTCGTGTCGAGAAAGAATGTTGGTAAGAGAGTGCTCGTGCTTGTGTTTGTCGTCACCTGTGCTGTGTACTTCAACTCCCTCCCCACTAAGGCCGCGAGTGTCGTCGCGGACGTCTCGACCGCCTACAACCGCATCTTCGTGACAAAGGAAGATTTCAATGGTCCCGTTCTCGCTCTTTGGACGAGCCCCTTCGGGATCCAGTGCCTTATGGGCGTGGATGAGAACGGAAATGTCGACGAGACGAAGCTCGTTGCGACGTACCAGAAAGCACATGAGCTCATCATAGAAACAGCCTTCCCTGCAGGGCCCGACCGTATGCTTTTTCTTGGCGGTTGCGTCGAATCCTTCACACGATATTTACTTCGCAAGCATCCGGAAGCACAAGCAACAGTCCTAGAAATCGACCCGGGGATCATCGAGATCGCGAGGAAGTATTTCGGATTTGACGAGTCTTCCTTTCCGACCCTCTCCACCCTTTACGAAGACGCACGAATCTTCATGAACCGCGATCATGAGCTCTACGATCTTATTCACCTCGACGCCTTCGGTTCCGCTGGACGAGTTCCCTTTCAACTCGTAACGGAAGAAATGTTCGAGCGCATCGCCGCGCACCTCACAGAGGACGGAATTGTCATCGTGAATATCCACGGTGCCTACGAAGGAGAAGGTGCACTTTACCCTTTTGTCTACACGAAAACTCTGCAAAGCGCATTTGCGCATGTAGCGCTCTATGAGTTCACTGGCAAGCCCTTTGCTTCCCAGAATCTCGTTCTCGTAGCATCAAAATCACAGGAGCTGCCTGAAATTCTACGCAGCAAAAACGGGGAACTTGTCGTTACGCGCGTCCCGGTAAACGACAATGTAATCACTCTTACGGACAATTATGCACCGGTCGAGGGGATATTTCTCGAGAGCCTAAAAGAAAATCCCCGCCTCCCTCTCTAGAGGCCTTCGTTGAGACGCACCGTACTTCCCTCTCCGTCTTTACATCGCGTTCGCCACGGCTCAGGAAGCGCATGACAAAGTGTATTGAACGCGTCTGATCCTTTGTGAAAACCGAATCCTGAGTAATAAAGGAGTTCGTTGAAACAACGCTTACCAACTCCTTCCTTCTCGGCCGCTTCGCAGAGCGAAACGGCGTCGGGAATGAGTGCATAATCGGTTTCGAGGAAGCGAGAGGCAGAATTGGCGAAGCATTGGGATTTTCTATCTCCAAGGCTACTACAAAAGCTGCTGACTCTCTCTTTGTCGAAGTGGAATTGCGCGGTAAGGACATAGAACATGCCATAATAACAGGCATTGACCGATTCTTCATCCGGGACGAGTGTGCAGAACGAAGCGAGACCGGCTGGCTCTTTGATTTGAAGATGATAGAGCGGCCACGATTCCCGATGACAGGCCGTGCGTTGCACGCCGGTAAACCTGTCGCAGTATGCTTTGGCGGATACGATCGTCGTTGCTGGGATGTCTTTGACAAGACCGAAGTCCTCCGGCTCGAGCGGCTGGAATATTTGCATAAACACGCCCTCGTAGCACGTCACAGCATACTTCTTCGCGACCACGTCGCAAATAGCAGTCGCCTTTATTGGATCGGCTCCGGTCATATACATAGCAAGATGCCCGAGCGAATGATCACAGCTCGCCTCCTCGAGACCGGTAAAGTCGCGACTTCCTCCTGACGTGCATGTAGTTGCAAGCTCGGGAAGCACCGCTTCTATTTCCTCCTCCGACAACACGTCATCGCGATAGCGTTCCTGTGCGGCGCCATGCAAACATCCGTTCGAGCAAACACCAACCGGACACTGTGCAATTACGTCTGTCCACTTGGATGGGTCTTTTGCCGTTTCCTTAGCGGAGAGATTATGCCCGAGTACGTGGCAGAAATAGTAATCTCCGGTCTTCTCTTGAATTATACGAGCAACCTCGAAGGCCTCCTCCATTGAGAGCCCTTTATCCATGAGCTTGGGTATTTCTCGATCGTAACAAGCGGGTGGATATGTTTCTCTCGAACACGTCGTAATGAGTCTGTTTGCCTGCGTCTTAAGTGATTGAGGCATAAGACCGAACATGCCGGTTTCAAAAAGGTACGCGCTAAAAAACATAGTAGCGAGGATGAAACAAGCAAGAATAAGTTGCGGGATTGTTTTCATGAGGGGAAATTCGAATCGCGCCCTTCGGTCAAATCAGCTTCAGACACACAAGCATCTTTCTCTGTAGAATCAGCATACGCGCATAGCGCGCGTGCTTCGACCATATGCTGAGCAGAAAAAAGACCCCACATTGCTCCTGCCCGACATGAACGTTCGTCTTGAGGCAATAACGAGCGACAAATTTGGACAAGAGCATCCGTATCCTGTATGAGCCGCGCACTGTCGCTCCCAAAACCAAGGAAGCAACGGGCACGCGGTTCCCCTTGCAAATCGCCGCAAAGCATAACGGAGTTTGGTTGTGTTCGATGAAACCATTGCCCAAGCTCATAATAACAAGAATCTTTAAACTGTTTGTCGATCTGCGTACAAGGTTCATACGGATTCCCCAGATCAAGAGAACGTGGGCGAGGCACTTCTCCCGTAAGCGGAGATAAATACTCCATGAACACTCCCGAAGTGCATCCAAGAAGTGGCACTACCTGCTGTGTTTCCGTTCCGCAGAGCGAAAGAGCAACCTCGATGCGATCATAGCCAACGTATTCCAAAATCCCATGCCCGATACCATGCCGACAACCAGTTCCGAGTATTCCATATTTCTCATTGCATACTGCATCAAGATCCTGTACTCGCTCAATTCCCCCTTCGGCAACGGCACTTGAAAAGTGCCCGTGGTAACATCCGAAACCAAAGCTCGCGTCACAAACAGCGAGTCCCGCAGTACCGCGCGTCTCAAATAACACCATTCCCATAACGTGTGCGGCAAAATGTTGACGCACCTCGGGTTCGGTACTGTTCTTTTGTTTGAATAACTCGTAGGCACGCACCTCTCCCTGAGAGGAAACCACCCCTTCCCAATACACTCTGTTGTATGAAGGATCTCCACTTTTATAAGGAGCACGGTCATAGAGTGTCCACACAAAAAAGAGAAGTGTCAGAGCGATGAGAACTTTTAGTGTGATGGGCATTGCATTCTTTCTTTTGGAGTAAGGTCGCTACACAGCTCCCGCGCACCCTCAAGATCATCGTAGCCGCGCAAGGCCCAGGCTGCACGTTGCAAGCATATAACCACAGTTGCTTCAGTCGGCATCTGGTCGCAGGCTTCTTGTATTGCTAGAACATCAAAGGACGAGAACAAAGGAACGGTACTTCCAAGCCCAGAGAAACACGCATTTTTGTGCTCCACCTCAACAATCGCGTTACAGAGGGCACCTGGGCGTGAAAAGTCGCTACCGAACGTCTCGTGCCACCATTGCGGCAATTCATGGAAGCAAGCTGGTTGTATATCCTTTGAAAGCAAGGGGCACGGGTCATAAGGAGTTTCTGGGTTAAACGGTCGTGGTGCAGCCGTAAACAACCCTTCATCAGAAATAGCGAGTGGGACATTGTATTCCATAAACACGCCGGAGAGACATCCACCAATTGGTTTGAGGTCGGGTATCGTGCGACAGACGGAAAACGCCTCCTCAAGGCGGTCGTGGCCCAGATATTCGAGAATACCGTGAGCAATACCGTGCTGACAGGAAAGATGCCCCTTGGGATAGGTATCACGACACACTTCGTCGAGAGGTAGGACAACCGCAAGACCTTCTGTTGTCACTGCTTTAATGAAAAAGCCGTGAAAGCACCCAAAACCGAAACTTTCGTCACACGCTTGCACGCCTTCAAGGCCCACAAGAATATACAATTCTTCCCCGAAGAGATGTGTTATTAAATGTTTGGTAGTTCCGCTTTCCTTTGCATATGCTCTCTTAAGCTGAAGGTACGATTGTTCTGGACCAAGCGATTCGATGCTTTGATGAAGGAAACTGCGTATTTCTGATACTTTTGCGGAAGCGGGGGGTACCGATGTATTGTGCATAACAAAGAGGCCTCCAAGCACAAGAACGCCCACACCACTCCATATAATGTCTCGGGGTTTTAGTTCGTTCATAAAACACTCTCTTCACATCCCTTCCGGTACAAGTCAGGTAATTGCCCACAGAGTGCTACGCCTCTGTTTGTATTGCCTAGATATTGTCGAATTTGTCCTGCAAGCTCGGCATAGCATGCTCCCTGCTCTTTCGTCTCTGCGATACGACAGAAAATGAGTGAAGCGTCGGGGAGATTCTCCCCGCCCCAGAACAATGAAGCGAGGGCGTGTTCGTTGCATGAGGCTTCCCCCCCTTTGTCGTCCGCAAGCGCACACCACGTGCGTATATTCAGCAACTCCTCCTCCGTCATCGAACCAATATTGCGCACATCGCGTTTCTTTGCCAATCCGACGAATTCTTTACCAAAACCACCATAGCAAGCTTCCCGATTCTTGCCTGTCAACGAATCGCAGAGTGTGAAAGCCCTTTTGTACATGTCGGTACTGTAGTCACTGCCACCCGCGACCGTAAAAAGATGCGGTGTCAGGTAATCGTAACAAATTGTACGAACCTCCTCCGGTACGAAGGAAGCGCTGCAAGGATAGAGTGGATCCTCGTCCTTGAAATACCGCTCGACCTGTTGCTCCCAAGCAACCCGATCATGCACGCCGTCGATCATTTCCATAATGGTGCCGCCAACGCACTCAATATACTCACGATTACGATACGCGCTCGTTCCTGTCTTTTTGCACATAGAAATCGCTTGCTCAAGTTCGTAGCCAGTATACGCAAGGATGCCGTGTCCAAGCCCATGGAAACACATGGTGTAGGCACCGCTTCCTCCAGGCGCTTCTTTGCACGTTTCTGCAATCGTCGGGAGCGAGCCTTCACCGTAATCGGAGAGGATACCGATGACAACCGAATGGGAGCAGGCATTACGGAAATCCTGCGTGCAAGTAGTGATGGCCGCTATCCCCTGCTGTTTATAGAGCATGCTACCGACGGTGTGGCCGAGAAGATGA
Organism: uncultured Candidatus Saccharibacteria bacterium; assembly: GCA_964349285.1. Classification (GTDB taxonomy): domain Bacteria; phylum Patescibacteriota; class Minisyncoccia; order Phycocordibacterales; family Phycocordibacteraceae; genus C7867-001. The sequence goes on from CAYGFQ010000018.1 coordinate 7,425, forward strand.
AGATCGGTATCCGGAGGAAGCGATGCGCGAAGCAAGACCTCGAACGCGTACTCTGCACCTTTTTCTTCGGAGAGTTTCCGAAAATATATCGAGAGTTCCTGGAACGACCGTGGGGTTCCTTCGTCAATTTCCGCAAGCTCAGGATAAGTCATAATCTCCGACTCTACGTTCGGGAACAGAAAAAAGACGCTGACTAGTGCCACTAGTGCACCGAGCAGTGCGAGTGAAAGGACGTGGGGTGGGACACGCATCTCTTAGATTGTAGCGGCGCGTGCGAATTTGGCAAAACTATTGCTGTTTTGTCTTACACAACTCGTCGTAGGGTGGCTCAAATAGGGAGCAGATGAAAAGCCGCGGTTCTTGTTCGAGGAAGAGACTTCGAAGGTCAGACATGTATTGTTCGTAACAAACGCGCTTCCCTTCCGGGTTCGCTAGCGCCTTGCAAAAGGATCCGGCTCTACCTTCGGGATCGATACCGTAAAAATTCATCTCTTGCCGGAGCCCCCCGCGTATACAATTGTCATAATACTTCGAAGGGATTGTGGCGCAGAACGCTTCGGTATTACCCGGTGGATTCTTGGTATCTGCCCCAGAAAGTTGACCGAGCCGTGCGAAGCATGTGGACTGCATCGAGCTTGGAGCACGGAGACACTCGTCACTTGCTTGTGCAAAATCGTTATCATAAACTTTTAGGAAGTAGGTCGCTTGTAAGCGATAACACGCATCTTGTATGAGTTCATCGGCATCAAACAGGTTGCAAGGGAAATGTAGCTCCTCTTTCTTCATGCGTTCTGCGTTGCCATCTCCGCCGTAGAATTCCATGAAAACACCCCTGTAGCAGGGATGCATATCGTCCTCTGCGCCTATGTCGCGGCACTTAGAAAGCGCTGAATTAAGCTCATAACGTTCCTGCAGAAGGATACCGTGGCCAGCGCCATGGAAGCACTGTTCGCGTTCGAAGGCCGTCGCGCGATTGCCACAGAGTGTTTTAAGCTCTTCCATGAGCGTCGAGGCGTCCGAACGATTACGTACTCCCATCCTCTGGAGGGCGCCATGATAGCATCCGGAAAAACAGCCGGTGGTGCATTGCTCCAACGCTTCGATTCCAAGAAGATCGAAAGCGGCAGACCCGACGACGTGAGCAGCGCCGTGACACATGGACTCTTGTTCACTGCCCTCGTAGGCAGGATCGTTAGCAACGTGCTCCATGGTTCTCCGAAGTCCGAGCTGGCTTATCATCCGCATGGTCTCGAGTTCGTCGAGCGTTACTTCTGGAGTACTCGCCTTGGTGTAGTCGGTTAAGGAAACAAGGTTCTCCGCAGAATAGGAACCATAGAGCGGAGCGGTAGGCGAAGTGCCGGTCGCGCGGTAGATGATTCGAACGAGCGCGGTCATTGTTTCAGAGGACGCGGATAGAAACGATAGCAGGACGAGCACTCCAAGAAGTAGACCAAGGACGAAGACATATTCACGCGTCATGGAAAGTATATGCGACTAGCACCGCAATCACGGAGGATTAATCTTGTTATGAACGAGGACGCCACCTGCAAAATACGTATGGTCTGGATAAACTCCGAGATTGTAGATTCGCGGGAGGCTCGGGCCTTGCTCTATCGACTCAACTAGCACAAGGCCCTTACTACCAATCATCGCATCGCCAACAACAAGATCCCCTGCGTTAACAATTCCACGTGTGGTGAATATAGGATGTTCTGCCCGCACGGAGAGTTTGCCGTTCACCTTAAGCATCTCGAAGTTCCCTCCTGCGGCTAGGTAATTATGGTGAAAAAGCCTTGTGACAATGTTTGGTCCACGCTTCCCATTTTTATCCTGTCCGATGACGATATCTCCGATTTGCACATCCTTGATGGCTTTTTCTGTCCCGTCTGCCATAAGGACCAGAGTGTCTCCCGCGAAGCAATAGCCTTCCTGTGCGTAGTACGTACTTTCACTGTAATACGTACTTTCACTGTAATACGTACTCTGCGAGTATGCGTTTACGCGTGTATAGCCGGTCTGTGGTGTTGTAGAGAACCAATACATCGTGTTCGTATCAACCGGGGTTGCAGTCAGATAGAAGAGGTAGCCTTTGCGTATAAGACCACCAGTTCCGGTCGAAATTGCACCAGTTACCGTAATCGTGGTACCCGGGTTGAATCCCCACGTCCCACCACTGTTAATGGTGAGGGTTATGCCGGTGGGCACGGTAAGACTTGCACCATCGAGGCCGTAGACGTTTGAAACGGTACAGTTAGCCGAGAGCGACGAGTTCGTTCCTTGGGTAATACCTGAGCAAGGATCTGACCATGCCATCGTCATAGAGCTTTGACTCCCGCTACCGCTGGTTGCAGTAAAGGTCGTTCGATAGTCCTTTACGTGTGTGTCAAAGACAACCCAAGAACCCTCGAAGGTGCTTGTGGTGCCACTTTCGCTTATCTTCGTGAGGGTAAGCTCGTGCGTAACCGTATCAAGCTCGGTCGAGGTCGTCACTGACTGCACACCGCTTGCCGAGGAGACTTGCACGGTAAAGGTCTGTGTCTCGCCAACATAGACGTGTAACGGGTCGATGACAATAGAGGTGAACTTCGGATCAGCTGCTTCTCCATTCGAGACTTTATACGAGACTGTCTGCCCCGCAGGAGTGAGGTCATACTCAGGATCTTGGTTGCCTGTTGAGATAGATGATGTCTCGATGACACTCACATCGCGTTTCTTCTGTTTCGCTGCCGTTCCAGAGGAGTCCGTCACATCGTAGGTAATGTGATAGGTTCCTGGCGTGTTGTAGTCGATGGTATCTCCTGCAACGACGATGCGGTTTGAAATGTCTCCGTCCTCAAGGTCATAGGCGGTCGCACCTGGATCCGTGTAGACGCTTCCGACGGTGATAGTGACATCGTCACTTCCGATAAGGCTTATTCTTGGTGTCGAGTCTTTAGGAATGCTGCTGCTCCCACCATTGTCTTCGAGGATGGCACGCTGCAATGGAGAGAGTTTCTTTGGAGTTGTAGTTGCTACAACAACCGTCGAAGTTGCCGTCGAAGGAGTTGTGGCCGTCGAAGACGTTGACGCCTTCGGAATACTTGGGAGTGTGAGTTGTGGAATAGAAGGTGCTGGTACCTTCGTCATGTTCTCCGGAGCAATGACGAGTGGTGGCTCGGAGGTAGGGGTGGCAGGAGCAACCGCTACGGGTGCTGGTGCTTCCGGTTCTTGTAGACCAAAGATGCCACGAGCAAACCTGGCAATGCTATCGAAAATCCCTCCGAATGTTCGTTCTTCTACAGGAGCATTGTTCTCGATTTGTTTCTTGAAAGCGAATTGTGGGAAGGTGGAAGTGAATGCACGCCCAATACGCTCGAATAAGCTCGCAAGTGTTGAGGGTCGCTCGAACTGAACATACGGAGCTACCTCAAGTACTTCGTTGTTATAAATGAAGACAATGTCAGTCTTCGTGAAGAACACGGCGATATGCTGCCACTCCCCAGTGCGAACTGGTGTAGCGTCGGTCACTGCTTTTCCCTGTGGGCCTGCTGCATAGAGGCGTCCACCCTCCTCAACACCAATAACATAACCGTCGGCTGTACCAAGTATTTGCGTTTCGTGCGCAACCTCTTTTATTGGATTGAACCACGTTTCAATCGAAGCGAGCTCAGGAGAACTGAGCGCATACACTTTCTCTGCACGTGAGACGAACGTTGATCCGTTAAAGACGAGCATGCTGTCATAGGAATCCTCGACTGAGGCAACACCTCCCTGGATGCTCGAGTGAAGTGCATTCAGTCCCGCGCGAGTGACCGGACCAACTTTCCCGTACATGCTTTTCCCTGACGAATCAGCGGAGACGATCTTTTCCTGTTCCTGAAAACGCTTTACTGCCTGTTCAGTTGCTAGGCCGTATACGCCGCTCACGACTTGCTCAGGATAAAGTTCAGCATCTTCAGCAAGCCACCTCTGCAAGAGTTCGATTTCCGGTCCTTCATCCCCGATACCAAGATTCTTGGTAAGGAAAGAGCTATCACCTTGTGCAAACGCTGGCGAGGCGGTGCTCAAAAGCACCAGAAGGAGTGCTACGGAGATGGATCGTGCGTGAATCATATGTCTGTTTGCATAAAGTATATCAAACGTTAAACACCGGAATCCCCGCCTCCGCCGGAGTCGCCGCCGCCAGAGTCATCTCCCCCACTGGAATCTCCCCCACCCGAGACGCCACCTCCGGCATCACCGCCAGAGTCACCGCCCGTGCCACCACCAGTATCACCGCCTCCTGTATCGCCTCCGGCACTTCCTGCATCTCCAGTCCCAGCGTCGCCAGATCCGGTATCTGTAGTGCCAGTGTCTCCACCAGAGTCAGGGGGCGTTGTCTCCTCACCTCCTTCAGCAGGCGGTGTTGTGTCGTCTGTAGGAGGTGGCTCGTCACCGGCAGATGGCGGTGTGACATCGGCTGGGGGTACTTCTGTTCCTCCACCTCCTCCGCCACCACCCCCATCACCAGATGGCTCATCATCCCCGCCACCAGTAACTCCTGCAGCGCCGGCACCCGCAAGGAGAGTATCGAGTTGCGCCTTAGTGATACACGTCTGTCCGCCCTCATCGGAAACACACAGGAGATCAGTGTGCACTTCGCCTGCAAAGATGCGTTTGAAGATACCGTCTGCGTAATACTGCACGCCCTCAAACGCGTGTATGACAGCATCAGCAAGCGAACCCATCGCATCTTTAAGTCCGGTACTTACACCCGAGAGTGAACCTGCCCATGGCTTTGGATTAGGTTCCTCCCCTACTTCATCAACAAGAATCGAGAGTGTCGTTGTTCCCTCAAGAAGACTTATGCCACCGAAGGAGAATGTTCCTGACTCGTCGAAGTATTCACTGAGGTCGCTTGAAGGTGGTTCGAAACCGTTCACAACGTCATGGTTGTAGTTGGTCCACTCGTCAGCATCAAAGCGCGGTGCGGTCATACGGTACGAGACTCGCGTTGGTGTATCGGAGAGGAAGTGCACCTTGCGATTTGCGCGGTCGATGCTGTACCACACCTTCGTACCACCCTCAGCCGAGAGGAGCACCACGAGACGATCAATATTCTTTCGAATGTGCGCTGCTTGCGAGAAGAGCCAGAGGTCACTTCCTGCCGCCTCATCATCGAATTCAATCGTGTAAGAGTAACCAACACTTCCGTCTGGCGCGGTCGTTGGCGTCACAATATCTGCAAAGCCAGTCACCTCTTCTTTGATACCAATCATGCCAGCGACGTAAGTCGCGTAGTTCACACCATCTATGGTGTATACCGGGTCGATTGTCCCTACGGTAATCTTGCCTGTACCACTTCCGACTGAGATGTCGCCAAGTGTAGTAAGGAGACCTGCTTCAGTCACAGTAAGAGCGTTACCGTCGGCGCCATTACGAATATAAAATGTGTTGGTCGTATTGTTATCTTCGTCAAGATCGATATAAAAATCGGTATAGGAACGTGCATGTACATAAGTACCCGTTGCGCCCGTAATAGTGTTGCCTGTAAGCGAGAATGTTGCTGCTGCAACGTTGCCTGAGAAGCTTGCTGCGGCTCCAGAGAGTGTTCCAGTAAGTGTTGGCGAAGCTGAGAATACAGCGGAACCAGTTCCCGTCTCGTCTGAGAGCGAGTTAGCCATATCAGCGGATGCGCAGGTGACCGTAAGCGCACCACCTGTTGTCGTACAAACGTTACGAGACGCAGTTAGACCGGAGAACGTTATCGTGCCTGAAGATGTGATACCCGTGAGTCCTGAAGCAACACCGGCCGCTGTTACGTCCCACACGTTTGAGTTAATGGTGACGTTGTCGCCGTTGTCGCCAAGAGTAACGGCGCCGTTTGCTGCGAGTGTGCCGTTTGCCGTAAGAGTGCTCGAGAGCGTTGCGGCAGCAGCGGTGATGGTGCCGGTGAATGTTGGTGAAGCTGAAAATACAGCCGAGCCCGTTCCCGTCTCATCAGTCAAAATACCAGCGAGTTCGCTTGAAGTATCGATTTCTGTTGAAAGAATAAAGGTTGAAGACGACGTCCACGTTGGTACTCCGGAGAGAAGTGCGAGGATATTGCCATTCGTACCGGCAGTTGTGGTCGCAAGCCGTGTCGTGCCGTTGCCGTAGAGGAGTGCACCACTTTGTAGCGACGCCCAACCGGTGCCACCGTTTGCAACCGGCAAGATGCCCGTGACGCCGGTTGTAAGTGGAAGCCCTGTGGCGTTCGTGAGGGTTGCAGAGGTTGGTGTACCGAGTGCGGGAGTAACGAGTGTTGGGCTTGTTGCGAAGACAACTGCACCTGTGCCGGTTTCGCCGGTTACTGCAGATGCGAAGTTTGCGGTAGTTGGTGTTGCAAGGAAGGTGGCAACACCGGAACCAAGACCAGAAATACCAGTTGAGACTGGAAGTCCGGTTGCGTTCGTGAGGGTAGCTGCAGATGGTGTGCCCAGATCTGGGGTTGTGAACGCCGGGGACGTAGCAAAGACGAGTGCACCAGAGCCAGTTTCGTCCGTGACCAGTGCACTCAACTCCGCAGACGTGTCTATTTCTGTTGAGAGGAGGAATGACGAGGTGGAGGTCCACGTCGGGACACCCGAGAGAAGTGCGAGGATATTGCCATTCGTACCGGCAGTTGTGGTCGCAAGCCGTGTCGTGCCGTTGCCGTAGAGGAGTGCACCACTTTGTAGCGACGCCCAACCGGTGCC
>CAYGFQ010000019.1:0-13990 GCA_964349285.1 uncultured Candidatus Saccharibacteria bacterium
ACTTGCACCTTCGACCTTGGGTTTATGAGTCCCATGCTCTAACTACCTGAGCTACACCAGCAATGTGTGCACCTTACTATTTTTCGGCCTCTTCTTCAACGCCCGAACTCTTTGAGAAGCTGCTCTGCTTTCTCGATGTCATCAGGGTAGCCAACCGGTATCCAGAGCGGTTGTTCAATCACCATGACAGGATGATCCTTGGCGAGCGAGGACATGGGGTCGGTCATGAAGTATTCTCCCGAGGCGTGGCGTGGTGCTTCGTAGGAGAAGAGGCGCTCATCAAGAACCATGGTCCCCGTGTTCACGAGATTTGAGACAGGGTTCTCGGGCTTCTCATCAATGCGCTCAAGGGTACCGTCATCGCGTTTGGTGATGACACCCATCGTCTCAGGTTTGTCGTGTGTTGCGACGAGCACCGCGAGTGGATGCTTGAGTGCTTCTGCAAGTGCCTCAGCACCAAGGATGTCGTCTGCATTTAGATAGAGAAACTTTCCATCGAGGAAGGGGCGCGCAAGAGAGAGTGCATGTGCCGTCCCCGCTTGCATCCACTGGTGTACATAGCGAACCGGACGACCCTTATACGAGTTACCAATGTGATTGCGGATCATATCGCCCTTGTAGCCTGTGACGATAATGATCTCATCAATCTCCGGAGGAAGTGCATCGAGCACATGCTCGATAAGCGCCTTACCCGCAACCGGTATAAGTGGCTTCGGTTTCTCAAGCGTCAGGGGGCGCATACGCTTCCCTTCGCCTGCGGCGACAACAACTGCCTTCATGCCGGGAGTATACGGGCAAACAGGGCTGATTTCCAGGACTTCGGCTCGTATAACCTATGTTAGAGTAGCTTCCATGAACGAAGACTTTGCAAGCCACGAGAACCTCGTGCGTGAGTTAGCAGACCCCGATCTGCGAGCTGAATACGCTCGTCCCTATGACAACTATAGGCCTGGCATTGTACCGATGGTTCTTGGAGCTCTCCTCGTCGGTTTTGGGAATCTCGTATACGGCTTCCGTCCCTCCTACGGTAAATTCAAGGCTGTAGAGATTATTGCCCGCATCCCGTACCAGTCCTGGGAAGTCGCAGCCTACACGCTCGTCTCCGCTTTCCATGGAAACGAGAGGCATGCGATGCGCCTTGCTCGCACCACGGCCTTCAGCCGCGCAGCACAAGACAACGAGACGATGCACGTCGTCGTGATCTCGCACCTCGCCCGCATCCACGGTGGTACCGGGTTCTTTAGGCACACTCTCGTTCCCCTTCTCTTCGCCTTCGTCTACTTCTGGGCCATCTATCTTCTCTACATGATTTCCCACCGTGCTTCTTTGGAGTTGAACTACCTCTTCGAGAAGCATGCGTATGCGCAGTATCAAGAGTTTCTTGAGAAAAACGAGGAGAAACTCAAGAAGCTCGTCTGTGTCTCCGACTTCCTCGATTTCTACGGCCGCAAAGTCGAGAGTGAGTACGATTTCTTCCAGTCAGTCCGGAACGACGAGCTCATACACCGTAACCGCTCCATTCGAGAGATACAGTCCTCCAAACGCGTATGGGAGCGCTAGAGCGCTCCCATACCATCCTCACTTAGTAGAACCAGAATCCAACTTGTTGCGGGGGCCGGAATCGAACCGGCGTCTGGAGGTTCTTTTACACCTGCTGTTTCCAGCAGGAATGGACTATCCCATGATCCTGAAACAGGATCCTCCCATTATAGTCTCTGAACCTTTCCCGGCAGGTGCCGAGACTTGGCTGCTGATTGCCGAATCTCTCTATTTCTCAGACCGTCGCGCTCATCCTTTCGGATCACGCTGTGGCATAGGGAGCTCTAACGGTGTTCCAGCAATTTAGAGAGTTTTTCCGCTACCCGTTACCGGATAGGGTCACGTATTCACATGAGCCTCCCGAGGTACCTCTCCTCTACCCCGCTATATACCGCTTCGCATGAAGCGTACATGCACAGTAGCACATTTAGACAGAAATCACAAACGCTTTGAGTACATTCAAGCGCAGCAATGGACTCATAACCTTGCTGACATTTTTGATGCTACCATATACGTATGGCTCTTAAGGACCCCCTAAAAAGAAAGGAGTACCACGCCAAGTATATGAAGCAGGTATGGTATCCAAAAAACAAGGAAAAACACCTTGGCTATGTAAAACGTAACAAGCAACGTGTAACGGAGTTCATCGAACAGTATAAGAGAGAACGTTCGTGTGTAGATTGCGGCTTCTCCGGGAAAGACTTCCCGTATGTACTGGATTTTGACCACGTTAACGGTCATGCAACCAAGAAGTTTACTATCGGTAGTTGGTCACACGCAGTATTGAGCATCGAAGCAATTGTGCGAGAAATAGAACAATGCGAATTGGTATGCGCAAATTGCCACCGCAAACGAACTTTTAAGGCAAAAACGAGAATCAGAGCTCCCCGAATTCTTTGAACACTGCTTCGTAGCGCCTGATAGTGCGGTACGCAAGATGATCGGTGAGTGGGAACGCAATACCCTCGTGTGCAATTTGATTACGCACCTTGTGTGCCTCCCATGCCTCGGGAAGCGTCTTGAAACGTGTGCCATCGACGCGCTTTAGTCGCTCACCCGTGGTGTCGCCTTCATACCCGCGCTCAATCAAAAGATCATCGAGCATGATGTCTGCTTCCATAACCGCTTCACGCCAATCACGCTCCTGCGTGCTTTCAATGAGCGTTTGAATGTGCGCCCAGCGTGAGAGATCCTTCGCATGCTCCGCCTCAACAGGGTCTAGGGTGCTAATAACCTCATGGTGCTCTTGAGTGCGTATCTGATAGAGACGCATTGTTGAGTACGCAAGGATACCAAGCGAGACAAGGGAAAACACGAAGGCTGAAGCTCCAAGCACGCTCCAGGCGTGGAGTGCCCACTGCCATACCGTATCGAGTTCAAAGTTAGGAAAACGCGGACCACCGAGCCGACTCTCCCAGAGTAGGCGGAAAAAGTATTCAATATTAAGAAAATGTACGGGTCCAGTCGTCCCTCCTTCTTCCATCTCCTGATTATAGCGTCTCCCCGGTCACCGAAGCACCGATAGTAAACAGGAGGTCGTCTGCTCCACGTGGCGCTGTGAAGTGGATACCTGTTGGGAGTGTTGTGCCATCACGCTCTACCGTTCCCATAGGAACCGAGAGGGCTGGCATACCTGTCAGGTTCGCCGTCACGGTAAAGACGTCCTCAAGGTACATAGAGACGGGGTCACTTTTCTCACCAAACCGGAAGGCTGGAGATGGGGTGGTAGGAAACGCAATAACGTCGCAGGAAGAGAACGCGGCATCATACTCAGCACGAAGCACCTCCCGAGCAGCCTGGGCTTTGCGATAGTACGCATCGATATACCCCGAGGAAAGTACAAAGGTACCAAGAAGAATGCGTCGCTTCGTCTCAGGACCAAAGCCCTCCCTTCGTGAGAGAACGTAATCATCAAGAAGGGTGTCTCCCCGTTTTGCTTCACCGTAGCGAATGCCATCGAAGCGAGCGAGGTTCGTTGAAGCCTCAGCTGGCATGATGACGTAATACGCCGGGAGCGCATAGGGGCTTGTGGGAAGCGTAACTTCAACAATCTCATGACCTTGTGCCTTCAACTGCTCGAGGGTGGCATCGAAACGCTCACGCACGTCAGCATCAAGACCTTCGGCAATAAGATGGTACGGAACCCCGATACGGAACGTCTTTGGCACACGCTTCTTCCCATACGTTTCTTCGGTAATGCTCGTTGAGTCGAGCGCGTCATAGCCGCGAAGCGTGTCGAAGATAATCTTTGCGTCCGCAACCGATTTCGCGAGTGGTCCTGCCTGATCAAGTGAAGACCCAAGTGCAATAAGTCCGTGACGCGAGACGGCACCATAGGTCGGCTTCATACCTACAAGACCACAGTGCGCAGCTGGCTGGCGTATCGAGCCACCGGTATCCGTGCCAAGCGCTGCAAGCGCAAGGTTCCCGGCAACTGCAGAGGATGAACCACCGGAAGAGCCACCAGGAACACGCGAGGTATCGAGTGGATTGCGTGCGGGACCATATGCCGAGTTTTCCGTTGAGCTTCCCATCGCAAACTCGTCCATATTTGTTCGTCCTACAAAAAGCGCTCCCGCTTCTTTCAATTTCCTAGTCACGGTCGCGTCATACGTTGCCTTATGCGTCGAGAGGATTTTCGAAGCGGCACTCGCCACCTTCCCTTCTATAAGAATGTTGTCCTTCATCGCAAGCGGAATGCCGCACAGGGGCGAAGTGTCTCCTGCATCAATACGCTTCTGTGCTGCTGCTATTGCTTCCTCTGCGTCAAAGAGCTCGAGGTAGGCGTTTAGCTCGCCGTTACGCTCTTTTGCAGCCAAAGCGCACGCATCAAAGAGCTCCCGCACCGTAAGCTCACCTGCGCGAAGAGCGCGGCCTGCTTCTACTATCGTCATGTCGTTCGATTTAGTCATTGGAGACGATTTTCTTCACAACGAGGTAGTCCCCGTCTTTGGCGGGAAACTGCTCGACGAGCTTTGCGGTATGAATACCAGCAGCGTGTGGCACACCGTCCTCACGCATAACGTTTCGTACCGCAGGGGTACTCTCGGCGAGATTTGGTATCGAGAGCTCGTTAATCTGCCCGACGTACGCAAGGATGCTATCGAACTCCTTCGCGAAGCGCTCAAGTTCGCTCTCAGAGACCGTGAGGCGCGCGAGTGCGGCAAGCTTTGCTACGTCATCCTTCGAAGCCATATCGGGCACTCTATCACAGCCCCAGGCGCTTGCGGAATTCGCGCTCAGAGACGATAGGTACCCCGAGCTTCTTAGCGGTATCGAACTTGCTTCCCGGGTTCTCTCCAGCAAGCACGAAGGTGGTCTTCTTCGACACCGTACCAGAGACAGTTCCACCCGCTTTCTGTACCAGCGCTTTCGCCTCGTCTCGTGAGGAGTGCTCAAGGGTCCCTGTCACCACGACGGTCTGCCCTTCAAGTGCACCACCCTTCTTAGGGTTCTCCACCCGCTCGACCGTCACGTGCTCTTTAAGACGCCGCAACAAGTCCTTGTTCTGTTCATTTCGGAACCACCGAGTTACCGCCTTCGCCACGATCTCACCAATACCTTTAACCTTCAGCAAATCCTCCTCGTCTACTTGGGAGATTTGCATGAGCGTATTGAAGCGCTGTGCAAGCAAGAGCGCCGTCTCCTCTCCCACGTGGTCTATCGAAAGCGCAACGAGAAAACGATTCAATGGGACCTTCCGCTTCTCATCAATAGCCGCAAGAAGCTTCATTGCGGAGATCTCTCCCATCCCCGGAAGCGCTGCAAGCTCGTCTTCAGTGAGTTCAAAGATATCGTCGTACTCTGAGAGAAGTTCATGCTTCATCAAAAGCTCGACTGTCTTCTCCCCAAAGCCGTCGATATCAAAGGCAGTCTTTCCTGCAAAGTGCGCAAGCCGCAGTGCCTGCTCGGCATAGGAACCACGAACAGCGCAGCGATGTGCTGCCTCACCGGGCACACGTTCAATCTTCCCATCTCCACCACACAGTGGCGAGCTCTTTGGGAAATGCCACGCCTTCTCTTTCCCCGAGCGAAGCTCGACGAGCACACCCACAATCTCCGGAATGACATCGCCTGCTTTCTGCACGATGACCGTATCACCAATACGTATGTCTTTCTCTTTGATGAAATCTTCGTTGTGGAGCGTTGCACGCGCTACCGTTGAGCCCGCGACTGAAACAGGTACCAAGTGTGCAACGGGAGTGAGCTTCCCCGTCCGACCAATCTGAAGTCCAATGTCTTCAAGAATAGTCGTCACCTGTTCAGCAGCAAACTTCAGAGCAATAGCGTAGCGTGGACCCTTTCCTTTGTACCCGAGCGCTTCCTGCGCTTTTCGCTCTTCTACTTTCACGACGATACCGTCAATCAGGTAATCAACACGTTCACGCTGCTTCCCGCCCCACTCCTTCCACATAGCGAGCACCTCCTCAATATCATCTGCATGACGCGAGTGCCCATTCGTCGGGAGACCAAGCTTCTTAAGGAGTGCGAGCTCGTCACTTTGCGTATCGGGCATAGGTAGACCCTTCACATAGCCAATGTCGTAAATAAAGGCACGAAGCGGGCGCTCGGCAGCAATTTTCGGGTCAAGCTGACGCACCGAGCCTGCAGCAACATTGCGTGGGTTTGCAAACAACGGCTCACCACGACGCTTTCTGCGCTCATTCAACTCCTCAAAACCCTTCTTGCTCATATACACTTCCCCCTCAACAACAAGATCAACGGGTTTTGTAAGCTCTTCAGGCACGTCCTCGATAGTACGAATCGTGTGAGTCACATCTTCTCCAATAACACCATCACCACGTGTTGCCGCAGTAACGAGCTTTCCTTTCTCATACGTAAGAACAATATGGAGACCATCAATCTTTAGTTCGCACGCATACGTGGGTGCCTGCATCTCCCCCGCCCTCTCAAGTCCACGTCGTACACGCTCATCAAACGCACGCAAATCCTCCTCTTCAAAGGCATCATCCAAGGACCACTGTGCGACCGTGTGTCGCACCTTCTGGAGTTCCGGCAATGCTTTCCCAGCAATACGCCTGGTTGGAGACTCTGGAGAGACGAGCTCCGGGTACTGCTCTTCAAGCTCAGAAAGCTCTCGTTTTAGTGAGTCGAGTGCTTCGGGAGAGATCGGGGACTCATCCCGCTCATGGTAGGCAGTACGGTAGCTCGTGATGGCCGCCCGAAGCTTTCGGGCGCGCTCTCGGATCTCATCTGAAACGCTCATTGGCCTTCAGTATACCAATCTTGCTAGTAGGTGACCTTGAGGCCGCGCTCAATACGACGTGGGTTGTCAGTACAGGTATTGAAGCCCGTGGCATAGATATGCGTGGCGGCATCACTCGTCTTGGTGACGGTCACACTCCCCAGAGTCCCCGTTGGAGAGCATGGAATGGAGAACGTTCTCGTATGAGGGGTGTTCGAGTTATTGAACGATACCGTAATGGGGTTTGAGCTTGCGTTACAAGCCACCGTCCCAGAAGAGTTCCCGTACGCGAAAGTATCCTGGGTCTGGTCGTAGTAGAGCGCACACTCAAGAACGCTATCAGCGTTATAGAAAGCGACCTGTGATTGGCGCGCTGCTGAGGAGAGGAGAACCTGCTTCAGCGCGATATCAAGCAGCACGAGACCAATTGAGAGCGAGACGGACGAAAGCACGACCGCGATAAGGAGGGTGAACCCGCGTTGTGGTTGGTGCGTCATCATATCCAATCGCGTAGGGTGTCAGAGACAGTCACTGAGTAGACCTTGCCATTGGTCGACCAGTGCACCTGAGCCGTCACCACTACTTCAGTTGCACTCACGTGTCGTATTTGGATGACGCGCTTGAAGCGAGTTGGCGTCCCTTCAAGCTGTTGGTTGTACAGTTTTGCAGAAGAGAGATAGAGACAACGTGCACCCGAAGCGCAATTCCCCGGTGCTACGGTCGTGTAGGCGGCGACGGCATCAGAGGAGGTGTGCAGGTCGCCGCGTGTCGGATCGACGGTGCAGTAGCTTCCAGGACTTGCACCATAACAAGCGAGCGAGGAGAGCCCATCCATCCAGGCACGGTCATTGTTTAGGTAGTTGTTGTCACGCACACTCCGCACGTACTCGAGTGCCTCCTGCGCAAGCGAAGAAGCCACGAGCTGATCACGAGCAGTGTAAGCACCCGTGAGCGCGCTTCGAACAGCAACAAAGGGGCCAACGAGAGCAATCGCAAGGACCGTAATCGCGACCATGGTCTCGATGAGCGTGAACCCGCGTTTTTCCATGGTGTTCATCATATCTCGATAAGACGCTGGGTGGCCCCGCCTTGGATGGTGAAGTCGACGGCTTGCCCGGTGCCGCTCGTCATCGTGCCCTCAACCGTCACGGTCATCTGCGGCTGCACATCAGGCACTCCTGCTCCCTCGATACCAACACCACGCACATAGAAGTTCAAGGAGGTAATCGCAATACGAGGATCGGTGATATCGGAAGCGAAACCGGTCGAGTTATTGGTTTGCCGAATTCTCCCATCGGTAAGTGAGTAAACAATCGTCTCACCGTCGACATTCCTAAACGAGAACGAGTCTGCCGGAACTGAGGTGCAGTTACTCCCGGGTACTGCGTTGCAGCCATAGTTAGTACCAGTACGAACGGAGCGCGTCATGCTATCAACCGCAAAAGAGAGGTTTGTGACCACGTCTGATGTCGCTCGAGCATGCCGATCAAGACTAATGAGCGTGAGGTACGCACCGGTTGCTGCAAGCATGATGATGCTGAAGACGCCGACGGCGACAATCATTTCAAGGAGGGTATACCCGCGCATAGGCGATTGCTTCATCATGGACAATCTTCGGCCATCACCGAGACCTGACCCACCGAAGAGACACAAATCGAGCGGAATTCTTCGGTTGGTGACCCGATGCGTATCTCAGCACTCGAGAGCGGCGTCCAGCCAGAAGAAGCTCGCTTGCCGTTAATGACGGTATCCGTGTCTGAGCGAAGAAACGCAATATCGAGATCCGTTATTTGAAGCCCGCCACTCCCGTTTGAGCAGTACTCATCGCTCCCTAACTTCCCGCAGAAGAAGAGAATTGAGTAGCCGCGACCAAAGGTATAGGTCTGTACAACTCCGTCTCCTGAATCATAGAGACAGTTGCCTGGCTTTGCGTCATACGCTGGTGGATCACCTGCAGGACAATTTGTGGGAACGCCTGCGGTCCGGAGGATGTCAGCGAAGAGCGTGTAGGACTCAAGGTCGCTTGCAGTGAAGTGTGCCCCGTATCCGGGATTTTGTACGGAACTGAACTTACGACTTGAAAGCCCATACGACTGCATCTCTCGAATCGAGAGCGCTACCTTATATGCAGTATCAGTAAGGAGAATCGTACGATTGAATGTTCCCTGCCCCACAAGAGCAATCGTCGTCACGACGGCGATAATGACGAGCACAACGAGCATCTCAACGAGCGTGAACCCGCGTGGAGGCGTCACAGGAGCATGAGAAGAAATGGGTTCCATCCGGTGAAGTGAGCGAGGAGGAAGCCCGCCGCGAGAAACGGGGCGAACGGGACCTCTAGACCCATTCTAGGGCCTCCCCGCCGCAATACCAATATCGCTATCCCAACTAGTGCCCCTATCCAGAATGAGAAGAGGAGGCCAGAAAGTGCGTTTGGAAACGCAAGGAGTGCAAGCGCAAGTGCGACTGGTGCATCCCCGAGTCCCATCGCCCTTCCCTTTGAGAGGAGGAAGAGTAGGAAGAACGCTCCGCCAATACTCCCGGCAGTCAGCAGTGCTCCGCCAAGCGCTTCCCTACTAGGAGCAGCAAGAAGCACGTAGGCGAACGAAGCAACAAGCAGAAGCGCCGAGGCTGCTCCCGGTATCACCGTGTGCTTGAGGTCATAGAGCACAATGAATGCAAGAGCGAGTAGTGCTAAGAGAAATGGTATGAGTGCAAACGTGAGACCAAGGGAGAGGTACGAGAGTGCGAAGAGCGCACCGAGCATCAGTTCAGCGAGCGGATTCAGGACCGATATGTGTGCACCACATACTCGACACCTGCCAAACGAGAAAAACCAAGAAAGAACGGGAATGAGATCAAGGGAGCGAAGTATCCTGCCACACGAGTCGCAGCGCGAGCGACCGGCGCTCCACGATTGCCCGGTATAGGCACGCTCGACAATAACACCAACAAAACTCGCGAGGATGGCGCCAAGGATGCCAAAGAAAGTAACGACGATAAACTCCATTCCTCCTATGATACACGCTCAAAAAACGAAAAGACCCGCAGCGCGGGTCTTGTTCGTCGCACCTAGGAGAGGATTACGGGCAGACGGTTGCCGTTGCGCCGACTGAAGCGACAATCTTTGCCTGGCCGGTGCTGTCCACACAGAAGGCAGAAGTTGTTGCTGTGAGCACATGCGAGATTGCGTACGCGGTGTCAGCAGAGTTACAGGTCATCGTACCGCTGATGCTCTGGAGGTCGTTCACAACCTGGTTGATGTTCGGAGAGGTTGCAGCGAACATACCAGTGTCGCAGGTAGAAGCAGTACCGTAGCTGTTGCTGTTGTTGTCGTAGTAGATCTCAGCGTTCACCGCAACTGAGCGGAGCTCGCTCTGGATCTTCGCATCGGTGCCCTTCGAGCGTGCCGTGTTCAAGGAAGCGAGCACGACAGACGAGAGAATACCGATAATGGCGATCACGACGAGAAGCTCGATGAGCGTGAAGCCTCGCTTTGCGTGACCGAGGTTGGAAAGTACAGATTTCATAAATGGATTAGGGCGCGGTTAGTAAGTAATCCGCTACCTTGTATTGTACGAGACAGCAGCGATATCTCCACGCGCCGTGTGGATAACGCACTACGAGATAGAACCAGCGAGGTTGTAGATCGGAATCAAGACTGCAGCGAGCAGCGTACCGACACCAAGACCGAGGAACACAATCATGAGCGGTTCGATGAGGTCCACCAAGGTATCAACGGCAGTCGACACCTCGCGCTGATAGAACTTTGCGAGCGTGGCGAGAATATTCCCGAGTTCTCCCGTCTCTTCACCGACTTTAATCATAGCAATCATGATGCCCGGTATCTCTTCATGCTTTGCGAGCGCATCTGAGATTGAGAGACCACCTTTCACATCGTCTCCTACTTGTTTGAGAACACCTTCGTAGGTCGCACTCCCCACCACTGAGGCAGTTATCTCAACTGCCTCGACGACCGGAACGCCAGAAGCGAGCATGGTCGAGAGGTTATCCGCAATTCTTGAGAGATAGAGCTTCTCGTAGAGATCACCAATATACGGAACACCGAGCTTCATCTGATCGAAAAAGAGTCCTCCAGACTGCGTCTTTAAAGATCGATACGAGAAGAATCCACCGACGACAAGTGCAATCAGCACGAAGGCACCATAGTTCACAATGATATTGGAGAGGCCGATGACGATGCGGGTATAGAGCGGTATCTCTTGCCCTGAGTCGATAAGAATCTTGCTGATATTCGGAATCACCAAGGTGAGCATGAGAATCATCACCACGATGAAGGTCACCACGACGAACGCCGGATAGATGAGAGCGTTCTGGGCCTTGTTCACGACTTCATACGTTCGGTCGAGATAGTCGGCAAGGTAAACGAAGGTCTCCGAGAGTTTTCCAGACTCCTCACCAGAACGAACCATGTTCACATAAAACGGTGTGAACACTTTGGGATGCCGGGCGAGTGCCTTACTAATCGGGCTTCCGCCTTGCAAGTCATCGGCAACCTGTGTGAGCAGGGTCGCAAGATACTTGTTATCAACTTCAGTTGCGAGGAGTCGGAAGATGCGAAGTGCAGAAACCTGTGCTTCGAACAAGGTCGCTATCTGACGTGAAAGAATGACAACCTCCTTGTTCGAGACGCTACTAAAGAACGCGAGGTCCATCGAGAGGAAGGACTTCTTGTCTGCAGGGTCGATAGCAGAGACAACGAGACCGCGACGTTGCAAGGTTGAAACAGCAACGTCCATCGAGAGGGCCTCGACCGTTCCAGAGCGTTCATGGCCTTCGGTATCGAGGGCGCGGTAGCTAAACAGCATATAGGTAGATTATGGCATGCCCGCGAACGTACAGAGCAAGGAGCCGGGGATTGCGTTAGTCCCCGAAGTTGAAGGGCGGCTCGTCAGGCACACTCATAGGGAGACAGGTCGTCGTGAATTCGCTCGTCGAGAGCTCTACCGTCTCGCCATGGGCGTGGAAAACGATGCCATCCCCCTCAAAGCGAGCCCCGGTTTCGCTCGCTACCTTCGAGAGAATGGTTTCCGGAATCCGTTCAACACTCGTCGCCGGAACAAGGTGTATCGAAGAGATATCCTCAGGGAGCGACATGGTGAACTCAGTCCCATCGCCACAACGGTAACCGTAGGTACCAAACGTATAGATTGAGGTATCTGCCTGCTTCTCGTTATAGATATAGGCGTTCAACGCATAGAACGCGGCAACAAGAACAATAATGATACCGACTACCCACAAAAGAAGGTGTTTCATCCCTATACACTACCACCTGTTACGACTGCAGCCGCTCCCCGTAGAGCTCAAGCTCGTGGGGTGCCTGCGAGTGAAGTGGAGCGGGCAGGTTATCGAGCGAGAACCACGCAACCTCATCAAATTTATGCGGCTCGCCATTTGAAACCTGCGCACGATCCACACGCACCTTAAAGTCGAGCGCGAGCCAGTGCGTTTTTTGTCCTTCTTGTTCCCGAAAGATGTCTCGAAAGCCAAGAAACTCATGCTCAAGTACGTCGGCACAAAGCTCCTCCTTAATTTCTTTCCGCAGTGTTTCTTCTACTGAAGTATGCGGATCAAGACCGCCACCGCCAAAATCCCATCTGCCATGTTCGTCGCGACAGTTGGTACTTCGTTTAGTAAGCACAAAACTCCCCTTTCCGTCATGGACGAAGAAACTCACCGTTATACCGACGTAGTCGACCCCTTTTTGTGACGCCCCCGACATGAGCTAAAGATAGCGCTCGAAAGTCTTCTGATCACTTGCACGCTCGTACGCGTCCTCGACGGTCACTTCACCTTTACGCACCAATTCAGCAAGGGAGCGATCCATGTCGACCATGCCATCTTGGGAGGAAGTCTGGATGACCGTACCAATCTCATGCGTTCGTCCTTCACGAATGAGGTTTGCCACAGCACTATTGTTTACGAGAAGCTCAAAGGCAGGGACCAGTCCTCCTGAGATACGAGGCACCAAGCGCTGAGAGAAGATACCAGCGAGAGAACCAGCAAGCTGCACACGCACCTGATCCTGCTGGTTTGAGGGGAACATGTCGATGATGCGGTCGATTGTCTGAGCGGCGTTGTTAGTGTGCAGGGTTGAGAGCACAAGGTGGCCGGTCTCTGCTGCGGTCACAGCGGAAGAAATAGTCTCGTAGTTACGCATCTCACCGACCATGATGACGTCCACGTCTTCACGAAACGCAGCGGTAAGTGCCTGGTGGAAGTCCGGGGTATCAATATGCACTTCGCGCTGGTGTATCAATGACTTCTTCTGCGTGAAAATATATTCAATTGGATCTTCAATCGTGACGATGTGTTCAGCACGCGTTTCATTAATGCGGTCGATGATAGCCGCCAAGGTGGTCGACTTTCCCTGCCCTACCGGACCCACAACGAGAAAGAAGCCTTGCTGACGCTGTGAGAAGACTTCAAGAATAGGCGGAAGGTTCAGGTCGGTAAAGGTCTTTATCTCATTCGGAATGAGACGCATGGCAATAGCGACATTTCCCCCCGTGCGATAGCCATTTATACGAAAGCGGCCTTTCTGTTCGTGCGCGTAGGAGAAGTCCATCGACTGCTCGGTTACAAACGTATCCCAGCGATCACCTGGCATGAGTGCCTTCAACATACCTTCCGTGTCAGCAGGAGTAAGCACGCCCTGATGCACCAACGGAACCAACGCACCTGAAACGCGAATGATGGGGTGCGAGCCTGCCGAGACGTGCAGGTCAGAACCTCCCTCAGCAATAACGAGGTCAAGGAGTGCTGTTACTTTGCCAAGGGCTGCGTCGCTCATGCTGCTTTTTCGATAATCGCCATCGTCTCTGAGAACACTTCCGAAGGAATAGCAGACGCCTTAATGATGTAGCCTGCAGCATGCAGCTCCTTCGCGCGATCAAGGTCAGTGTCCATACCTTGATTTGAAAGGATGATGAACTTCGTAGTCTCAGCAAGCTTTTCTTTGCGCACCGTTTCAAGCATTTCAAAACCGGTCATGCCGGGCATCACCACATCAAGGAGTACTGCATCTGGTGCCTTCTCACCACGAAGCGCCGTCAAAGCATCTTCAGGATTCTGGAAGGCTGTCACTTCATGACCAGCGTTCTTGAACTTAATGGCATACATGTCGAGGAGGAAGCGATCGTCGTCAACCAGGAAGATTCGATGAGTTGCCATACCTTTGTATTATACCGCCTCTTCCCCTTCAGCGAGCAACTCGCCCCCGAG
>CAYGFQ010000020.1:0-13952 GCA_964349285.1 uncultured Candidatus Saccharibacteria bacterium
CCCGGCATATCCTCCGGCTCCATCTCCGGCCTATCATCAATCATGGCCTCAAGCAAAACGACTGTGGTCGTAGTTCCGTCACCAACGCCATCATTCGTCTTGTTTGCAACCTCCTTCACAATCTCCGCACCCATATTCTCGAACTTATCCTTGAAGGAAATCTCCTTCGCGATGGAAACGCCATCGTTTGTAATACGAGGAGAACCGTATCCCTTGTCGAGGACGACATTGCGGCCTCGAGGCCCGAGCGTGACTTTCACGGCACGTGCAGCCTTTGCGAGACCTGTGTGGATGGCCTTTCGTGCTTCTTCACCAAAGAGAATTTGCTTTGCCATTGTGCTAGTTAATTACTGCTAGTACCTGCGACTCCGAGAGGATGTAGTACACCACTCCATCTATTTTCACTTCGTCATAGCCGTACTTTGAGAAGAGTACGGTTTGCCCGACTTTCACGCCGACTGGAATGAGGTGGTCCTCGTCGTATCGGCCGGGGCCAACAGCGACGACCTTTCCTTTTGCCGGCTTCTCTTTATCTACCGTATCCGGAATGATGATGCCCGCCGCAGATGTCGTTTCCTCCTTTTCAAAGGGTTTTACGACGACGCGGTCGCCAAGAGGCTGGATGTGTATGTCCGCTTTCGCCATAGGATATGAAAGTTAGTTTGTTGCCCGAATCCGGTCTAAAAACCAGATGTCGTAGGAGCAGTATAGAAAAGCCCTGGTGTCTTCGCAATAGGTGAGAACTTGACAAGTATATCTTCTTGTAACAAAATAAATTCCAGAGTTCTTCCTGGCTAGAGGGGCTCCTGTTTCCACACTAACAAGCGGGGTACAACCCAAATGAAAGTAGTTCTCGGAATCGTCGGTGCAGCGCTCATCGCTGCCGGTCTCTTCCAAGGCCTCTCCCTCTCCGGCATCATCGGCGACTATCGGGAAGCAATCGCAGGTTACGCCGGCGGCAGCATCCCAGCTGTCCTCGGCGCGATCGGCGGCGGTTTCCTGACGGTAGCCTTTATGCCTGAGCGGGACGAGGATGAGGACGAATACGAAGACTGAGCGTCCGCCCGACCCCTAAGCCAAGTGCGCCCTACTTACGGTGGGGCGCACTTTCGTTTCCCCAGCCAAGGTTGCCCTGCTTTTAGGGCCATGGTATCCTCCCTTTCACAGATGGAGACTCTCAAGGCAATGCTGCCGTATGCGCAGATCGTCCTCTCCCTCCTCCTAATAGTTGGCATCGTGCTGCAAAATCGCGGCGCTAGCCTCGGAGGAGCCTTCGGAGGAGACAATTTCGCATCGACATTCTATAAGCGCAGAGGCGCAGAAAAGTTCCTGTTCCAGGCGACCATTGTGATCGCTATCCTCTTCGTGCTTTCTGGCATCCTTGGCTTCTTGATCTGATCCCCCAAAGATCATGAACTTGCGGCTCCCGAAGCTGCCCACTATTTCTGTACCGCGTATCGCGTTCCTTGAACGACTTCTTGCGCACGTACGAACCCTCTCTCCCGGCGACAAACTCATCGCCGGAGCACTGACGGCACTCGTTGCTATACTTGCGCTCTGCGGCATCTACACCCTCGAGCGCACCTTCCTCGTCGAAGTACCCTCGAACGGTGGGAATCTTGTCGAAGGAGCCTTGGGGAGTCCGCGTTTCGTTAACCCTCTCCTTGCCCTTTCCGATACTGACCGTGACCTCGTCGCTCTTACCTACGCTGGCCTTATGGGACGCTCTGCAGACGGGACCCTCATACCGGTACTCGCTGAAAGCTACGACATTTCCGAGGATGGGAAGACCTATACCTTCCGCCTGCGCGAGCATGCCCGCTTCTCAGACGGCAGTCCAGTGACGGCAGAAGACATTGCTTTCACGGTTCGAAAGGCACAGGATCCCGGACTGAAGTCTCCACGTCTTTCAGACTGGGCAAACATCCAGGTAGAGACTCTGGACGCACGAACAGTTGCCTTCACACTTCCGAAGGCGTATGGCTTCTTCCTTGAAGATGCAACATTGGGCATTCTTCCTGCACATATTTGGCGAGATGTCTCAAACGAGGAGTTCCCTTTCTCGCCCTACATGACCAGCCCGGTTGGAGCGGGACCGTTTAAACCGGGAGATGTGAAGCGTGATAAAGATGGCGTCATTGAAGAGTATGAGCTCACCGCCTCGGAGCGGTATCCGCTTGGCCGCCCGTACCTCGATACCATCACCTTCATCTTCTTCGCACAGGAGGAGGACTTGGTACGAGCCTATGAAAGTGGCCGCGTCGAGAGTGCGTATGGCGTTCCTGACCCTGAAGCTCTTCGTGCTCCGTACTCCCGTATCTTTGGTGTCTTCTTCAACCACAACCAAAATCCCCTCTTCGCACGAGCCGAGGTGCGCCGCGCACTCTCTCTTGCAATAGATCGTGAGGGTATCTCTGAAGAAGTGCTTGGTGGCTATGCAACACCGCTTTGGGGCCCGGTTCCTCCCGGAAGCGCTATTGCAGCCTTTGTCCCTGAGCGCGTCGAGGAAAACCCGACCGCTGAAGCTGCTCGTGTTCTTGAAGCTGCTGGCTGGGAGTACAACGAAGAGACGCGCATCTGGCGACATGCGGGCGATGAGCTTGAGCTTTCAGTTACGGTGAAGACATCGAATGTCGCAGAGCTCCGGGCGATTGCCGAGCAAATCTCTAGCGATTGGAACAAGCTTGGGGTCCCCGTCTCCCTTGAGTTTTATGAACCAGGTGACCTCGCACAAAACGTCATTCGTCCGCGCCGGTATGAAGCCCTCCTCTTCGGCATGGTCGTCGGACGAGATCGTGATCTCTTCGCCTTCTGGCATTCATCAGAGCGAAACGATCCTGGTCTCAACATAGCGATGTACACGAATAGCACCGTCGACGACCTCCTTGAGGACGTTCGTACCGCAAGTGACCCGGCTACGGTTGCAGAAGATCTTGCGAAAATCGATGAGCTCGTCGGGAAAGAGTACCCAGCGGCGTTCACACACGCACCGGACTTCCTCTATGCGGTTCCGAAGGATCTTCGTGGTATTGAGTTCACGCAGGTTGCGTCTCCTTCAGATCGTTTCCAAGGAGCCTCGAGCTGGTACCGACACACGGAATTCGTGTGGCCAGTGTTCGCATCTTCACGGGTCAAGAGTCAGCAGTGATTCCTTCGGGAATGACTTATGACTCATGCCTCGTGCATGCAGTAATCAATTACATCTAAACCAACTACTAGTATGAATTTCGCACCAGCTCCAGCACCAGCTCCAGCACCGGGAGGAGCACCGCGCCCCGAGGGCGCAGCTCCCGCACCAGGAGGTGGCCGAGGAGGTCCTTCACGCAATCCGCGTGGTGGCAGTCGCGGTGGTCGCCCCGGTGGCGGCAACAAACGCGATATGCGCCGCCCGATGCGCCGCCCACAAGGTGGAAGCGCTCCGCAGCGCCGCACCGCAGACTACTTCCCTGATCCGGTTGCCCCGAACGTTGTTCGCGTTGTCCCCTTGGGAGGCGTCGAAGAAGTCGGTCGCAACATGTTTGCCGTCGAAGTCGGTAACGACATCTTCGTCTGTGACGTCGGCTTCCAGTTCGTCTCTGAAGACGCTGCTCCGGGCGTCGACTATGTTCTTCCGAACACCAAGTATCTTGAGGTGAACCAGGACCGAGTCCGCGCTGTCTTCATTACGCACGGTCACCTCGACCACATTGGTGGCATCCCTTTCCTCATGAATCGGTTCGGGAATCCTCCCATCTACACGCAGAACCTTTCTGCGGTCATGATTGCAAAGCGTCAGGAAGAATATCCAGAAATGCCAAAACCGAATCTCGTGGTTGTTGAGCCAGGCTCCTCTCACACGATTGGTGGCACACGCGTGAAATTCTTCCCGGTCACGCACTCTATTCCTGATTCGATGGGTATCTCAATCGAGACACCTTTCGGCAACATTGTCGCAACCGGTGACTTGAAGCTCGACCACGTCGACGGCGTCGCCACAGAGGCAGAGCAAAAGAAATGGGGAGCTATTGGTAAGGACAAGAACCTTCTCTTTATCGCAGACTCCACGAACGCAGAGAAAGACGGCTTCTCTATTCCTGAGAGCAAGGTCCATCAAACCCTCGAGGATATTGTGAAGACCGTGAAGGGCCGCCTTGTCATTGGTACCTTCGCTTCGCAGTTCGAGCGTATGATTCACATCATCCAGACGGCCGAGAAGCTCGGCAAGAAGGTCGTAATGGAGGGTCGTTCAATTAAGACGAACCTCGAGATTGCCCAGAAGACGGGTCTTCTCAAGGTTTCCAAAGAGACCATCATTCCTGCACAGGAAATCGGCGACTATCCTCCGGATAAGATTGTTGTTCTTGCGACAGGTGCACAGGGCGAGGAGTTCGCAGCACTCATGCGTATTGCGACCAAGCAGCACAAGAATATCGTCCTCAATGAGCGCGACACCATCGTTCTCTCCTCATCGGTGATTCCTGGTAACGAGGTTGCCGTCCAGAAACTGAAGGACAACCTCTACCGCAACAACGTCACCCTGATTCACTACCGTTCCTCCGACGTCCACTCAACCGGACACGGAAACACGGGAGAACTCGTGTGGATTAACAAGCAGGTCGGCGCGAAATTCTTCATGCCTGCCTACGGTTACCACTCGATGATTCGCTGCCATGCTCGCGCTGCTGAGCAGGCCGGCTTCCCCAAGGAAGACATCATCATCGCCGAGAACGGCATGGTCATCGATATGGTCGATGGCGAGCGCCTTGCAATTCACAAGGACAAGGTGCCTTCCTCTCCGCTTATCGTCGACGGCTTTGCAATCGCTGATATGCAGGAGGTGGTCATCCGCGACCGCCAGATGCTTGCGAAAGACGGTATGTTCGTCATCATCGCCACGGTGCACTTGAAGACCGGTAAACTGCGGAAGTCTCCGGACATCATTTCCCGCGGCTTCGTGTACCTGCGAGAATCCCAGGATCTTCTAAACCAGGCACGACTGCTCATCAAGAAGACCGTCGAGGATTCCACGAAGGGCATGAACCCAGTCGATCTCGACTACGTCAAAAACCAACTCACAGATACCATGGCAGGCTTCCTCTTCTCGAGGACCAACAAAGCCCCGATGGTCATCCCAGTGCTTATTGGAGTCTAAGCGCTCTAAAATGGAAAACCGGTAGCACTCGCTACCGGTTTTTCTTATGTCGGAAGTCTAAACTTCCCTTTCTTGAGCTCGAGCATCCCCTCCTTCGTAAGGACTGCTAGTTGCGTTCGTAACTGCGCACGTCTTGCAGGGCCCAGAAGTTCGATGAGGAAAGCTCCTGTGCGACTTCCTTTCGTAAGAGCCTTCAAAATCATGCCACGTGCCTCTCGGGGGGAGCCTTGAAACTTAGACTGCTTCGTATATCCCTTCGCTCGTGCATTGATACGGATACCAGAACGCTTCAAGTAACTGCCGTAGTCCATAAGTGCTGAATACCACAGGCGCGCTTTACCTTTGGGAAGCGCTTTCTCGAGAATCTTTCGTATTTCGGTATCATCGACAACCCGCTTTGATGGGAAGAAGTGGTGCGTCACAACGGTGCGAATGTTCGTCTCTACGAAGACAACATCCTCGTTGTAAGCAAATGCTGCGACAGCACGGGCCGTGTAAGGACCTATCCCGGGAAGCGCTTCAAGTGCCGCAACACTCTTTGGGAATATACCCTTGTGCTCTTCCATAATCGCTTTCGCTGCGGCGTGCAGGTTCTTTGCTCTGCGGTTGTAGCCGAGTCCCTGCCAACACCGGAGCACATCGTTAAGCGATGCTTTTGCAAGAGCACGAACGGTGGGAAACCGCTTGCGCCATGCTGTGAAATACGGAATCACGCGCTCTACCTGTGTCTGCTGAAGCATGACTTCCGAGACAAGAACGTGATATGGGTCATGACTTGCTCGCCACGGAAGCGCATGGCGACCGTGCTTTGTATGGTGGTCGAGAACGACCTTCCTGAAACGCACTATCTTAGAGCTCGTAGGTGACATCCTTGCGCTCAACAACTACTTTCCAGCCGCGCTTCCTCGCGTGCTCAAGCAGTTTCCGATTCGGGTTGAAAGCGATAGGCTCCTCAACCATCTCAAGCATCGGGATATCGCTTTCCGTGTCTCCGACACCAATCGAACCTTCGAGTGCGAGATTCTCCTTCCGAACCGCTCGCTGGAGAATGGCCGCTTTGTTGCGTATCACTTCAATATCAGCAACTTCTCCCGTGAAGTTCCCCGAGGGACCGGTCTCATAAAAGAAACCGTACATCTTGTCGAAGCCGAGTTCTTTACAAAATTCATCAAGCACAAAGCGAGGTGAATGAGAGATGGCGAGAAGAAAGTATCCCTTCTTCCGGAGACTTTTGATGAGATCGCGTGTATAGCGATAGACTCGATTCTTCTTTTCACCGACCAGCTCAGTGGCGACTCTTGAGACCTCGTCAAAAGAGACGCCTTTCACGCTTCCGAGGAATGCTTCGACAGCTTTCTCAACGTATGCGTCATATTCGCCCTGTCGGTCGAGCCAGAGTTTTTGCTCATTGTGATACACCTCCTTAAGATCGAGTGGGAGTATGCCGCGCTCGACCAAACGCTCCAACAACTCAAGAAACAATGAAGAGCGGAACACGGTCCCATCTATATCGAAGACCGCTACGGGTCGTTTATCCATTACCTCTATCCTACCGTTCCCCTATAAAAAGACGAAGCACCACCTTGCGGTAGTGCTCTCGAGAGAAGGATGCAGACTGGTTTTTGGACGACCAACAGTGATCGTAGCCTTGGCCATATGGTAGCTGCGGTGCGCCAGCTTCACCAGCCTGCTCTCCCCCCGTCCCAGGGTATTAGGGTTCGTCTTCCGAGTGTGCTGGTACAACCTAGTATTGCAGTGACGTCGTGAAGCATAGTCGTCCCGAAGGACAACCCCGCCCACGACTGACTCTCCGCGTCTTTGTTGGACCGTATTAAGCACACCTCAAAAAGATAGAACGACTTTCCCCTGGACTGTGGCCCAGCTTACTCCTCCTCTTTTGAGTGTCAACTATTTTGCCTTTGGCCACCTGTGCATAGCTGGGGGCCAGATTCTTGTCAGAGGATGGTCTTTGCAATCGTGCGGAGTGGCTTTACACAAGTACCGACCATAGAGCACCAGGCCATTGTTTACGTACTTCCAATCTTTCTTCGGAATCAACGCTTCGAGGTCTTTCGATATCTTCGTGAGATCAGTCTGCGAGGTCAAATCAAAACGAAGCGCAAAGCGTCGCACGTGCGTATCAGTTGCAATACCTTCCCAGATATCATAGAGCTCACCAAGGACTACATGCGCAGTCTTGTAGCCAATACCGGGCAAAGAAACGAGTTCACGTTCGGTCTTTGGTACCTTTCCTTTAAATCGCTCACGTATCTGCTTTGCCGCGCCAAGAATTGCTTTTGCTTTGTTGCGATAAAACGGGATGGAGGAGATTTCTTTCGTGAACGTCGCAAGGTTTGCTCTCGCGAAGTCGTCTACGGTCTTGTATTTTTTCCAGAGTGTTGCTGTGGTGCGATTCACGTTCTTATCCGTGCACTGCGCTGAGAGAATAACGCTCGCCACTAACTGAAACGGAGTTTTATAGGCAAGCTCAGTTGCAGGGTCAGGATACGTACGCTTTAAGTAAGCGACAATCTTACGAGCCCGCGCGAGACGCTCTTTGCTAGGAGGCTTCTTTGCCGAAGGCGAAGGCATAGGCTATCGAAATGATGGCACCCAAAGCGGCAGCGGAAAGGATGAGACCAATCAAGAATCCAGCAACCGGTACGATGCCGATAATGTAGAGAACAAGCATACCGAGTGCGCCATCCCGCCAGAGAACACTTTCGCGCTTGGAGGTCGCACGAGCAAGTGCGCTTCCGGCGACAATTGCGGCAAAGAAATAGGCAAGCAGCAGCAGGAAGACATAACCAAGGCCAATAAGAGCAGCGAGTCCCATGCCGACAAAGGAAGCGAGAAGGAGGACTACGAGAATCGGCGTGAGGAACATGACCGCAAGACCAATAACAAGCGCACGCATGAATCCAGAGAAAGAGTGTGCGAGCACCTCATCTACAACCTTGCGAGAGAACACCGGGAAAAGACCAGCGAGCAGCCCAGAAGCCAACACAACAGCAATGAGACGCACAATGAGGAAGATGCCAACCCCGGCAAGTGCAAAGGCCTGTGCTTCTTCTGCAGTTGGGAGGAAGGAAGCGGAGCCGACGTATTCAACAGCACTCAACTCTGCAGACTCAGGAATGACTGCCTCTTGTGGTGCGTTGTACTCCAGAGTGCCATGAATAATCGTATCTTCTCCAATGACAATGCGATCAGAAGCGACCACATGCACATCATCTGCAAACTCTCCCTGAAGCATAACGATGCCTCCATACGCGCTCACGGGACCACGTGCACCACCCACAAGCTCGACTGAGCCACCAGCAACATTCACGTCTCCCGGCTCTCCAGCGACCCGTACATACCCACCAAAAGCAGCGAGGTCCCCTGCTACTGCATCGCTTATAAGAATACGACCACCAGCAACACGCACGTCGCCTGAAACAGGGGCGCCGAGTTCTATCGTCCCGCCTGCTGCTGAAAGATCCCCGCCAATAGGAGCGGTGATACGAAGCATTCCGGCAGCTGCGATAAGGTCCTCGGGAAGGGCTACCGTAATACGAACTTCCCCACCAGCAAGGTAGGCGTTATCCGCAGGAGATTCTATGACTTCGACCAGCTGATCTGCGCGCACCGTCGCTGCAAGCACGACAGACGGCAAGAGAAAGAGGAGAGCGAGGAGAGCGGCATACCTCATATGCCGCCATGATATCACGAGGGCGGTGTGGAAAGACTCGGTTGACGACGATAGAGGATAGTCGCGACTCCAAGGGAGAGCCAGGAAGTGGCAGCAGAAACGAGGCAGTAGATACAGACCGCTTCAATCAGCATGAACTGCACGTAGACGAAATAGACTGAGAGAAGCGCACCAACGATGGCGAGCGCTAGAAGGCCACGGAAAAAGCGGCGACTGGAGAGGCGAAATCCGGCAACGGAAGCGAGGAGGAGAATGCCATAGAACGCGAGTCCAAAGTCTGCAAGCGGCACCCCAAAGACGCGAGAGTACGGGCTATTAGCAACCGTGTTGCAGCCGTCGAGACCATCGATATCGCACACGAGCGCCGTATTGGTTGCAGCGCTCTGGGCAAGGTACCAGGAGTCAACAAGACCAATGAGTGCGAGGGCGACGAGAATCGCCAGGAGGACGTTCTTACTCATGAATGCTCGATATAGTACCATGAAGCGTAATGGAACCCATCACCAAGAGCGAGGAGGAGTGGCACCGAGAACTCACTCCTGAAGAATATGAAGTGTTGCGCGAACATGGGACTGAAGCTCCCTTCTCGGGCACATATCTCGAGAATAAGGAGCAAGGGGTCTATCACTGTAAGGCCTGTGGAGCTGAGCTCTTCTCCTCTGCAACGAAGTTTGATTCAGGAACAGGGTGGCCCTCCTTCACTGATCCTATGGTTGCTGAGAATGTTGGCACCCGTTTCGATGATAGCTACGGCATGCGACGCACGGAGGTGTACTGCAAGAAGTGTGGCGGACACCTGGGTCACGTTTTTGAGGACGGACCGAAAGACCAGGGCGGCAAACGCTACTGTATTAACTCCGTCTGTCTCGACTTCGAGAAGAAGGACGTCTAGTCACACCCGAGCACGGTACTACCATCAGTGCGCATACCAATAGCAGTTTCTGTGTAGGAAGCGCGCACCTCTCCCTGCTCTTTTGTAAGCGACACGCTAACAGCTCTGCCACAGCGAACCTCCTCGTCCCAGTACTGGTCAAAGACAAAGTTTCCGAGGGAGTAGTAGATGCGACCATCACGATAGTCTTCGTAGGGTTGCACAACATGCGGATGCGAACCAATGACAAGATCTGCACCGGCATCAATGAAACTCCGACCAAGCTCACGTACACGCTCGGGAGGTTCGGGAAGATATTCCTCACCCCAGTGCGCAAGAACCACAATGAGGTCGGGGTGCGTTGCTGCCTTTGCGTCTCGAATAAGCACTCGTGTTTCCTCTGCATCTTTCCCAAAAAAGTCGTTGTATCCGAGAAACGCTATCTTGATTCCGTTTACTTCTTTAAGGACGATGTCATCCGCAGTTCCGGTCGGGTCACCAACAAAAGAGATGCCAGCACGCGTAAGCAAAAGCTTCGTCTCGGTAGCTCCTTCACTCCCAAAGTCGAGCATGTGATTATTCCCAAGCGAAACGAGATCGAATCCATGGTCTACAAGCATCATCGGGATTGTCGTTGCAAAGGTGAAGCGCATATTGACCGGGTCCCCCACCGTACTTCCCCGCGAGACCGGTGCATTACTCGTCACTGGACCTTCAAGATTTCCTACGGTCAGGTCAGCCTCTTGCAGAAAGGTGGCGACGCCTCCGAGTACGTGCTCAACTCCCTGTACTTCAAGCATGCTGCCGACATACCGATCGAACATAAGATCACCAACGAACAGAAGTGTTGCGGTCTTCTCTTCTGTCGTAGAGGAAGCAAGCAGCTCCGGTGTGGGTGTCTCAACTTCTCTCCCAAACCCAAACGCAAGCAGGAGCACACCGAGGACTATTCCTGTGAGGAAAGCGAGCGCTCCTGCGCGCTTAGATATGACAGACGGCATTCGGGTGTTTCTCGAAATAGCGTTGATGATACTCTTCAGCACGAAAGAACGGGCCTGCCTTCGTTATCTCAGTCGCAATAGTCCTCGGATGAACCTGTGATTGAAGCTCTTGCTTCACTCGCTCCGCTACTTCCTGCTGTTCGGTGGAAAGATAGAAGATGCCGGAGCGATACTGACTTCCTACATCCGGACCCTGACGATTCACTTGCGTCGGATCATGAAGCTTAAAGAAACGACGCACGAGCGCCTCAAACGTAACCTGCTCAGGATCAAAGGTGACATGTACCGCTTCTGCATGTCCCGTTGTATCCGAACATACCTGCTCGTAGGAAGGATGCTCGGTGTGCCCACCGGTATAGCCTGACTCAGCGTCGATAACTCCCGGTGTATCAAGGAAGGCTTTCTCGATGCCCCAAAAGCACCCGGCTGCGAAAATGGCTTCCTGCTTTTCCATATAAAAAGTATAACAAAAGGCCCCCGAAGGGGCCCTTTGCAAACGAACCGACGAACTACATCGATCCAGGAGCTGGAGGCATCGGAGCCGCCCCCTTCTTGCCCCAGAAAGCAGCAACAAGAAGAACGATACCAAGTACCAGGTGGAGCCAGTGGTCTGCGCTGTTGACCGCGACGAAACCAAGCAGCTCGCCGTTCTCAGCAACGGTGAAGAAGCCGAGTACTGCGAGGATGAGGTAGACAACACCGAGGACCTTGAGCCACATGCCGGCCTTTGCTGCCATCGTGTAGGCGACGACGAGCAAGATGACGCCGAAGAGCAGGTGCACAAGGTTGTGCCATGCGTCTGCTTCAAAAAGCGCGCCAGGACCAACAAGCGGATTTGGAACAAAGCCCAAGAGGCCGACCAGAACGAAGATGATGCCGAACACTGTTGCGAGCGTCTTAGCCATATCTACGTGAAGGTGATTAGTTGTTTCAGAGGCCTTACGTAAAGGCCATCCCTAAAAGTATAGCTCTGAATATGGTGACTGGAGTGGATGTTTGAACCTCTGGGGATAGCCCTACCGTCTCTTATTTCTTCGTCAATTGGAGGAGAAACGCTGGTGTCTCGTCGACATACGGAGATCAAAGGAGAACTATCCTGCCGGATATATCTCTATGTACCGTTTCTTCCAGGCTTTGGTGAATGCATCGACTGAAATGGTCCCGCCACCTGCTTGCTCTGCCGGATCGTTGTAGTAGACGGTATCTCCTTCTATTTTATTCACGACAACGAGGTGCGGGATAGGATGTCCCGGCGTGAAGGTGTAGTACACGGAAGCGATAACCGGGCCCTTTGCAACATCCTCTTTGAAATCGGCGTACGCACTCGCGCTTCCCGCAAGGTCATGACTCTCTCCTGTAAAGCCGTACTTCCCCGAAACATCGATAAGACCTTTATACGTCCAACCTGCATCAGAGTACGCACCAAGCTCTATCCCTTCGGCAAGCAAGGTATCAACAGACGCTGAGCCCGGCTCGTAGTATTCAATAATCATCGCAAGGCTTGCGATACCGCATCCAACCTTCTGCCACTTGGGTGAGCTTATATCTGTGAACTGTGAGAAAAACGGCACCTCTTTTGGCGCATACGTTGGCACGGTTATTGGGGCTGGCTCAACGACATTCGCGGCAACAGAAGCCTGCGGCACGAGTCCGACGGTGCCGAGCGAGAGCATGAGGGCCGTGATGAGAGAAAGGTACGTCAAAGTTGCTACAGAGTACCGCATAAGAACACGAATTGCAATAGCGTGTCTAGTCTTCCACGATGACGAGCGTACCAAGCTCAGCCCATGCGTAGAGTTCTTTTGCTTTGTCTGGTGGCAAATTCACGCAACCATGCGAATACGGACTCCCAAAGCTCTCATGCCAGTACGCACCGTGTATAACCGCTCCTTCGTGGGAGAAATAGAGATTCCAAGGAACACCCGGAAGATCGTAGTACTGACCAGCGATACCTGGCAGTGGCCCTTGCATGTAGCGGCTCGGAGTTTTCTTGAAGACACTGAAGGTCCCGCGCGGCGTTGGCGTAAGCTCAAGACCGGTTGAGATAGGGATTTCCATGAACATCGTGCCGTTCTCGTAGGCAGTGAGCTTCTGCTCACTCCGGTCGACGATGATGCGCTTTGTCGTACTTGCTGTTCCGTGATCCCAGATGGTCTTGTCTCCTTCATCGAGCACAACGTCTACGTACGCTCCAGAAATAAACCAATCTGTCGTTATGCGCTCAGGGTAGCGAAGCCATTCGTCAAAGATAATCTTGAACCAGGGACTTCCGTCGCGCTCGACTTTGCCGTCGACTTTAAGAACGACGTTGTTACGCATCTGTGCCACCACGGGGAAATCCACTCCGGGGCCTGAGCGTATGTTTACGCACTCTCCTTCATAGTGCACGCCGCAACTTTCTTTCACCTCGACGTATTCAAAGAGCACCCGCCTTACGGGAAGTATCTCCTCCCTTCTGTCAGGCGGTACGATAATGATTGCTTCCTCGGTCGTAAGGAACGGTGTCTTCGGCGTTTCCCAATAGGCTGCTCCTGGGTCTTGTATATACTGGCGCGCCTGCTCGGGACTGTACTTATGCTCTGCAACATAGAAGTAGAGACTGAGGAGGACGAGTGCAGCTAGAACTCCCCAGAACACGAGGCGCTCCGACTTCTTCAGTAGTTCCATGAAGGCACTATACCCTGGCTAGCTGTTTGAGACGATGTCCGAGATTTCAAGCAAGCCGTTTGAAACGACCCGTCATCACATCAACTAGAAAAGTAACGAAGTAGAACAACGCACCCGCAAGAAAGGTGAGTGTCGCGAGTTTCGTTGCGGTTCCGAAAGCAACAGCTAAGACAGCATAGGGAATAACGAAAGCTTGCATGAGGAAATAGATAAGATGCAGCTTGCCGCTCAACGATAGAACATTGTGCGTAGGGCAAGCGAAATTCGGCCGATGACGCCTGTGCGCATTTATCTTGTGGAAGAAAAAGGTACTGAGAAGTGCGACGACTCCTGCAGTAACGAGAAATCCAAGCTGCCAGGTAAGGTCGACCAGCATCATGGCAAAAGCAGCACTAATGAGCGTAAGTCCAATGAGATCGCCCCAGAAGGTCGTGTAGTAATCTTGGATATGAAGAAAATCCTCAGACAAACCAAAACGTCCGAATGCTTTACGCTTTGGTAACTTCCCTATCCGCACTTCATACTCTTGGGCAACGAAAAAGCATGCCCAGAGGGCAAGATTTATTCCAGCACCGATAAGTCCTACAA
>CAYGFQ010000021.1:0-12289 GCA_964349285.1 uncultured Candidatus Saccharibacteria bacterium
CTCGTACTCGAATTTACCATAATCAGCCACTTTAGCAACGGGCGGGACCGCATTGGGCGATATCTCGATGAGGTCGAGATTGGCTGCTTTTGCGGCTTCGAGGGCCTGCTCGAGTGAGAGGACCCCCAGGTTCTCGCCCTCGGCTCCTATGACGCGGAGCTCCTTTGCGCGTATTTCGCGATTGATGCGGGTCTTTTCGGTGTAGGCGGCCACAGGTGAGAGGACTCTAACACGAAGACGGACGTACGGCAACGCGCTAGCGCTTGGTGCGCGAGCGTTTCAGGAGCTTCTTCGGGATTTCCTTCAAGAAGGGAAGATACATGTCATCTTCAAGCGCTATCCGAAGTTCAAAGCGGTTCACCCGTTCGGTGAAGTCGACGGGTGCTTCCTCGATGAGGGCAAGCGGGCATCCCTCAGCGCCTTCACCCATCGCGAGTGCTGCTGCTGTTGCAAGACTGTCGACCACACCAACGCGCTCAAACTTAAACGTTCTCCCAAAGAGATCTTTCTTCCCACGATAGTCACGAAGACCTTTGATACCTGCGTACCCAATCGCAAGGGCGATAACGCCTGCACGAAGGGGAATGGTGCGGCTGTCGGTAATCACAACACCAAGACGCTTCACCTTGTAGGTTTTCATGAGCTCACTACGGAGCTTTGCTGCTGAGCGATAGCTATCTTTCGGGAGGAGAATGAACTTGCCTTCCTTCGAGTTCGATTCATCTACCCCTGCAGAGGCGACAATGAGCCCGTCTTTCAAAGTGAGCCAGACCCACTTCGTGGGGAAGGCGAAGTCGCTCTCCTTTCGAATGAGCGTTTCTTTCGTGGTGACGTTCTCTCGTGGAGCGGTTCGGCGCTCAGCGAGTGCAACGATTTTCGACGTTACGATAATGACCGACCCGTCTTTGACGCGCGGGATATGGGCACGAACAAAGTCGCGGAGACTCTCTCCTTCGGTGAAGATCCGAGTTTTAACTGGTTGTACGTTCATCGTCTTTGAGGAACCTCACACCAAGATAGGCGAGTGGGGTATAGAGGAAGCCCATCGCAACCTTATAGAGCCACCACGTGATAATGAGTGTCACGAGGACAGAGGTGTCGTAGACGCCGTAGAAGGCGATAGTCATAAAGAGCACGGTATCAAGGAGCTGCGACCAGAGGTTGGAGAGTGTGGAGCGAAGCCAGAACAGTTTCTCCCCAAGCTTTGCTCTGAAGAAGAAGAATGAGAGCACGTCCTGGTACTCAGCAACGGCGAAGGCGACGACTGAAGCGATGGCGATACGAATAGAGACGCCAAGCATGGTCTCATAGCTGTCTTTGACCCAGAGTCCTTTCTCGGCCCACGGCATTGCAAGCGAGACGAGACTGTAGCCAATCCACAGAAGAGTAGAGACGATACCAGCGAAGACGAAGAACTTCGCGACACGTTTCCCGTACACTTCACCTACAACGTCGGTCATCAGGAAGACAACCGGGAACATGAAGACACCTGCGGAGAGGTGTGAGTCGAAGAGAAAGGGCATGAGCTTGAAGCCCATGAGGTTCGCTGCAATGAGCGAGGTGATATAGACCGCGAGTGCAATAAGAAGTTTGCGAATCGATTTTTCTGAGAGCTGATGCATATAAGATGATGAAGCCGAGAGAGTCGGCGGGATAAATGGGGAGGAGAGCGGCGCTAGCTCGTAAAGCCAGACCAGGTCGTAGTGCGCTTGTTCGAAAGCATGGGGGCACTATACCCTCTCCCTCGGCGCTATGTCTATGCCACCACGAAGGAGGCGACACTGCTATACTTGCCCGCATGTTCGACTGGATACTTTCGGTCATAGAAAGCGGAGGCTACCTCGGCATTTTCTTCCTTATGGTGCTCGAGAACCTCTTTCCGCCTATCCCTTCGGAGCTCGTCATTCCGCTTGCGGGGTTCGCGGCCGCTAGTGGAAGCCTCAATATTATTGCCGTTGTTGTGGTTGCTACGCTTGGTGCCGTTGTTGGTGCCTTGCCGTGGTACTACCTAGCACGTTTGTTTGGTATCGACCGAGTGAAGCGTCTTTCCGCACGCTACGGTCGTGCGCTCACCCTTACGGGACAAGATATTGATGACGCGCAGGCGTGGTTTGCACGGTACGGCACCCTTGCCGTTTTGGTTGGGCGTCTCGTCCCGACGGTGCGCACCTTGATTTCAGTCCCGGCAGGAATCGCGCGTATGCCACTCCCGTCCTTCCTCCTTTTCACGGGAGTGGGGAGTCTCGTCTGGACGCTTGCACTTGCGAGCCTTGGCTACGTGCTTCGGAGTGAGTATGCGCTTGTTGAGGACTATCTGAACCCCGTTTCAAACGGCATTGTCGCCTGTATTGTTCTTTACTATATCTACCGCGTCCTTACCTTCCGCAGTCGCTAGGGTGCTACACTTCTTCATATCCTATGAAGAAGATTTTCTTCGCTGAAGACGACAAATACATCCGGAAGATTTACGAGCGTGCGTTTCGTGCAGCTGGCTTTGGACCCGTAACTGCAAGCGATGGGGAAGAGGCGCTTCGTGAGCTTGAGATTATGGAGACGCCTCCTGCCGCAATTGTGCTTGATGTGCAGCTTGCAAAGGCGAGCGGCCTTGATGTTCTGCGGAAGCTACGTGAAGAGCATCGCTTTGACGGTGTGCCGGTTGCTATTCTCACGAATGCTCTCGTGGATGACCTTGAACAGAAGTTCAAAGAGCTGGGGGCTGCGCTCTATATGATGAAGATTGACTACGAGCCCCAGGAAGTAGTCGAGAAGATTGCGAAACTTATTGAGGAGCACGAGAAGCGTCTTTAGGTATGCGTACCGGGTATGTACTCTCCGTTAGGTCGAAGATACTCCTCACCATCGGTGTCTCGATTGTTCTTCTCTCAGCTCTCATCTATCTCATATCAACGGAGGTGCTTTTGAAGAGTTACCTTGCGATTGAACGCGAAGGGATGGTTCAGGATTTGCGGCGCGCAAATGATGCCATCGAGGAGTTCGAGAATCAGCAGATGATTAAACTCTCTGATTGGGCGGCGTGGGATGAAGCCTATGAGTACGGTCGAGATAGGAACGAGGAGTGGGTTGAGGAGACTATCTACGCAAGCGGCATGGCGAATCTCGATATCAATGTCGCGATGTTTACCGATACCGAAGGGAACATCTTCTACCTCAAGGTCGCTGATATTGAAACGCGAGAAGAAGTTGCGTCCTCAACGGTTGCAAGCTACTTCGCCGGACGCACCGACCTTGTGCGCCACGCAGAGCTTGATGCTGCGACCCGCGGCATCGTGATGACCAGTGACGGTCCACTCATTGTGGTCTCACTTCCACTTCGAACTAGTGAAGGGCTTGGTCCTATTCCCGGCTCGATAACGTTTGCACGCTATCTTGATGAGAAGAAGATAAGTGACATTGCTTCAATCACGCACCTTTCGGTACAGGTGTTCCCCTATGCGGGCACTCTTCCTGAAGACGTTGTGGAAGCGAAGGAAGCTCTTGCGGCGGGCGCGTCTGAGTATGTTGTTCCAGAGTCAGGTGATTCACTACACGGCTACGTACCACTCCTTGATATTGATGGGAATCCTATCCTTATACTCCGCGTCGACACTCCTCGACCTATCTATGCGCAGGGTCAGATAACGTTCCTTCTCTTTATGGCAATTGGCGGGCTCGCTATCCTTCTTTTTGGCATCGTGATGGTGTGGCTGCTTGAGCGTCTCGTTATCGCCCGATTCGTAGCGCTTACTAAAGACGTGGAGCAGATTAACCGTGATCAGGATCTTTCGATACGCGTTGAAGGCGGTGTCATGGACGATATCGGGAAGCTTGCCGAGAAAATAAATCAGATGCTCTCCTGGCTTTCCGAGAGTCGTCGAGAGATTGTTGTTCTTCTTGAAGACGTGAAGCATGGGAAAGAGCGTGCTGAGGAGATGGTCGTGCAGAGGACTCAGGAACTTGCTGATGAGAAAGCGCGTCTCCTCGCCTCGATTAATAGTCTTTCGTTTGGCTTCGTCATCGCAGATCTTGAGGATAGGATTCTTCTTAAGAACCCCGCACTTGCAACTATTCTTGCCTTTACCAAGGAACCCGTGGCAACTGGAGATCTTGCAAAGGAGCTTGCTCGCTTCCCGAATGCAGAAGCGTTTGATGTAGTTGCACTGTGTCGGGAGTCGGTTGCAGAGAAAGCTCCAAAGGAACGGAAGGAGTTTTCCTATGGTAAGAAGTTCCTTCGCTTCTTCGCAACCCCGGTCTTTGCTGAGGATGAGAACCCGAACGACGACATTT
This sequence comes from uncultured Candidatus Saccharibacteria bacterium, assembly GCA_964349285.1. Lineage (GTDB taxonomy): Bacteria > Patescibacteriota > Minisyncoccia > Phycocordibacterales > Phycocordibacteraceae > C7867-001. The sequence goes on from CAYGFQ010000021.1 coordinate 4,285, forward strand.
CTGAAGTGATTGGCTACGTGCTTATCGTTGAAGATATCACCGAGGCGAAGGTCGTGGAGCGTAGTCGTGAAGAATTCTTTTCTATTGCCTCGCACGAGCTTCGCACACCGTTGACGGCTATTCGCGGCAACACGGGGATGCTCCTAAACCAATATAAGGAGAAGCTCCCGGAGGGAGAAATGCGGGAGATGCTCGAGGATATTGATGCGTCGAGCAAGCGCCTCATTGCCATTGTGAATGACTTCCTCGAAGTCTCACGTCTTGAGCAGGGGAAGATAACGATGAAGCAGGAACCGTTCGATCTTGGTGCTGTCATACAGAAAGTCACTCGAAGCCTTTCGGAGATGGCGCTTGAGAAGGGGCTCACGCTGAATGCGACACTTTCACCGAATCTCCCGCAGGCTATTGGTGACGCTGATCGTGCTGAGCAGGTTCTTGTGAATCTTGTCGGAAACGCTGTTAAGTTCACGGAGCAAGGAGGCGTTACGCTAACGGCAGAGCAAGAAGGGGACTCGGTTATCGTGCGAGTCACGGATACGGGCACCGGTATTTCCGAGCACAACCAGAGCCGACTCTTCCGCAAGTTCCAGCAAGCAGGTGAAGATATGCTCGCCCGCGACGTGTCGCAATCGACCGGCCTTGGCCTCTATATATCAAAGCTCATTATCACCGGTATGGGCGGCGCTATCGGTCTTGAGCGAAGCGAGGTGAAGAAGGGAAGTACGTTCTATTTCAAGCTCCCGAGCGCCTAAGTTTCTGTTTTCTAAGGGGCCTGGTATCGTATAGCGACATGATGACGTTTTTCATTGCCGAGGATGATCCCCTGATGATTCGCCTTTACGAGCGCGCATTTAAACTTGCAGGCCATGAAATTATCGTCGCCAAAGATGGTGATGAGGCATTGCTCGTTATAGGAAAGATGGAGCAGAAACCCGCGGTCATCATTCTCGATGTGATGATGCCCAAAGTAAGCGGCTTTGATGTACTTGCACGTTTGAAGCAGGACGAGGCGACCAAGAATATCCCGGTCGTTATGCTTACGAACCTTGCGGGTGAGGATGATAAACAGAAGGGACTTTCGCTTGGTGCAGTCGACTATATGATTAAGAGCGATTTCTCTCCGGAAGATGTTGTGAAGCGGGTGTCTGCGCTTGTTGGAGCATAGTCTGTCTTTCACCGCAGATATACGGTAGGGTAGGGCGTGGCAACACTCCCTAAGCATGCAGCTCAATCAACGGGACCGCGAGACGCGGTCCTGCGCTTTGACGAAGTCTCCTTCGGCTATGGGTACAATCATCCGATTCTCGATACCGTTAGTTTCTCCGTGAAGCGAGGAATGAAGGTGACCGTCATGGGTCAGAACGGTGCGGGTAAGTCGACTATTTTTAATCTCATCACGGGAGCACTTGCGAGCGAAGGCGGGAAAATACACAAAGCGCCCGGCATCTCCGTGGCTATTGCTCGACAGGCCATCACTCCCTCTGAGCGCGAACTCACGGTCCGTGCGTTCTTTGAGGCGCGCTTTACAGAGAAGGTGTATGACATTGACCCCAAGATAGACACAGTGCTTGAGGTAGTGAACCTCGTTGCGCCGAAAGAGCGGCTCGTGAAATCGTTCTCTGGTGGACAGCAGGCACGTCTGCTTCTTGCTTCTGCTCTTATTCAAGACCCCGACCTGCTGCTCCTTGATGAGCCGACGAATAATCTTGATACGGCAGGCATTGAGCATTTGACCGCTTTCCTGAAAGCGTACGAGAAAAGTTGTCTCGTCATTTCGCACGATGCAGACTTCCTGAACTCCTTTACCGATGGTGTGCTTTATCTCGATGTGCATACCCAGAAGATTGAGCAGTATGTCGGCAACTACTACGACCTCTTGAAGGAAATCTCTGCTCGTATTGAACGAGAGAATCGAAAGAACGCGCAGCTTGCGAAGAAGATTCAAGATAATAAAGACAAGGCGAACTTCTTTGCGCAAAAAGGAGGCAAGATGCGCTTGGTTGCTAAGAAGATGCGCGACGAGATTGAAGAAATGGAAGAGGAGAAAGTCGATGTGCGTAAGGAAGATAAAACCATTCGTCCCTTCACGATTCCTGCGCAGTCAGACGTCATGGGAACGATTCTTGAAATCTCTTCGTTTACAACCATGAATCCGAAGACGCATAAACCCAAGAGCCATACAGCAAACATTGTGCTTAAGAAGAACAACCACCTGCTCCTCAAAGGACCAAATGGCATCGGGAAAAGTACGTTGCTCGAGTCCCTTGCCGCAGGCACTGCAGAGGGAGCCGCAATTGCTCGTGGTATTCGTGTCGGTTACTACCGTCAGGATTTCTCAACATTGAACTTCGAAGAGACTGTTTTCGAGTCATTGAAAAATGCGATGGATACGAGGGATGAAGAGAAACTACGGGCAACGGCAGCGGGGTTCCTCCTCTCAAGCGCTGTTATGGGTAAGAAGATTGGCGTGCTTTCAGAAGGACAGAAAGGATTGGTCGCCTTTGCGCGCTTGGTACTTGAGCGCCCAGGACTCCTTATTCTTGATGAGCCGACCAACCATATAAACTTCAGGCATTTGCCGGTCATTGCACAGGCACTCGATAGCTACGAAGGAGCAATGGTGCTGGTCTCCCATGTGCCGGAGTTCGTTGCCCAAATCCGCATAGACGAAGTGCTCGATCTTTCGAAAGATACGAGAGGTTAGAATAGGGGAGTGAAGCACTACGTCTATATACTCGAGTGCGCCGACACGACCTTGTATGTAGGCTCGACAAGTGATCTTGCACGTCGGGTACACGAACACAACACCGCAAAGCGTGGTGCGCACTACACGAAGATTCGTCGACCCGTCGTGCTCCGGTACTCAGAAACACTCGTGAGTCTGAGTGCCGCGCGCGCACGGGAGGCAGAGCTCAAGCGACTGCGTCGCGAGGAAAAGCTCGTACTCATTGGTACTCTCTCGGGAGAAGGCCCCGTGCTATAGTCTCTCTCGTATGGAAGACGAGCCAAAGAATGGATCGCATGTTTCGGCAGAGCGCGCCCGGGAGCTTGGTGCATCGTGGGATGCGACGCTTGCAGATGCCCTCACGAAAATAGGAGCACAGAGTGAGGCAGGGGAGCATCTCGCCTACGCACTTGAACGTGCGACTGCCGCACGTCTTGAGGTAAAGGCGAAGGAAGCACGCTTTGTTGTCCTTTCGTCAATTGCTGGAGGAGGAAAGAGCACCATAGGAGCTATGTTTCGAGATATGGGATTTGAGCGTCTGCCACGCGTGACGACGCGCGCTCCTCGTCCTGGCGAGCGCGATGGTTATGACTATGAGTTCATGACACGCGAAGCATTTGAAGCTGCAAAGGAAAACGGTGAGTTCGCGTATGCAAAGGAAACGTATGGAGAGGGGAGGGCGATACGTACCGCTACTATTGAAAAGGCGCTTGCCGGGGAGAAGCGCTACTTCGTCGAGGGAGACGCACTCGCATACCACGCAATACGCCAAAATAAGCCGGAGTACGCGAATCTTTCGTACATATCCATCTTTCTCATTCCAGATTCTTTCTCAACAGCGCTTACTCGGCTTTCTGGTCGTATCCGTGACGACATAAGTAAAGGAGCAGATCCCGTTGTCGCGGTTGCAGACGTTGAGGAGCGTGTGGAGAAAGGTATTCACTACCTTGCAGAGAGTGGAGCCCATATGCGCGATGGCATTTACGACGGGTATCTCGTGAATGATGACCTTGCACGGGTACGTGAGCGTCTCAACACTTTGTTTGGCGTATGACAGTCATCCTTGACCTCGATTACACGCTCCTTGATACAACGAAGTTCAAGGAAGCGATGGAAGAGAGTGTTGCTCCTTTTGGCGTAACGAAGGAGCAGTTTCGAACAACGTATGAAGCGACGGTCGCTGCGATTGCCGATCAGTATGATTACGACTTTGCGCGTCACGCGAAACTCCTGCAAGAAGTAAGTGGGGCAGATGAGGCCGAGCTTCGACGTGCGCTTGAAGGAGCGCTTGAGCGACTCCCCGCATTTTTGTACGAAGACAGCATCGCGTTTCTTGAGAGCCTTAAGGATTCAGGGGCACATGTTGCACTCCTTACGTTTGGGAACGCAGGCTTTCAAGAAGAGAAGGTGCGAAGGCTTGGGATTGAGGGTTATTTTGATGAGTGCATCTACACACAAACGGGCAAGCACACGGTTGAGTACTCATTCCCGGGGAATGAAGAGAGCTGGGTTTTCATAAACGACAACCCGAAGGAAATTCGTTCACTCATGGAACTCTTCCCCAAAAGCACCATGCTTCGCGTGAAGCGCGAGAATGGAAAGACCTTTGCTGCAGAAGATGACGCACTTGCGGTACCAACGTTTCCTACCTTAGCGAAGCTCCAAGCATCTCGGTCGTGGCAGTAAAAAGAGAAACAACAAAAGCCCTTTCAGGGCTTTTGTTCTCTGTTGGTAATTCTCAACGGGTGGAGGTGGGGAGAGTTGAACTCCCGTCCGAATCCGTCAATGAAAGCGAGTCTACGACGCATAGCTTCGATTAGACGCTAAGGCAGGGTGCGAGGAATCGAAGCGAAACCACTCCTGCCGGATCCCTTATTTAGACCGTCGCTCGGGAGGACGACGTGTCGATCTCATAGGTGATTCCACCCAAGTCGGACACTACGAGAACTGAGCCGACTGGATGTCGCTTAGGCGAAGACGCAGTTATGCGCGCGCGTAAGCGAACGCGAACTGATCAGCCGTAAAGTACGGAGAGACAGTTGCGCTTGCAAAGGTGTTCTTGGCAAGTTTAGGTGTTTGCGAGATTTAGATGGTCAGCAAACTTCCATCGCGTCGCACGTCTTGCAAAGATCAGACCGTCAAAGCCGGTCACCCCCGGAAAGAGCATTGTACCAAAACGCGCTTTCCGGGACTTTCCGTTACCTTCTTTTGAGGACTCGCGCCGATTCGCGGTCCGCCTCTCGCTTCTTCAACTCTTCGCGCCGGTCGGTTTTTCCTTTGCCGCGTACAATAGCGACGCGCATCTTCACGTACCTATTATTATACACCTCAAGTGGCACTGTTGTCAAGCCCTTCTTTGTCTCCGCGTCTGCTATCTGTGCGATTTCTTCCTTCGTAAGAAGGAGGCGTCGTGGGCGCTCAGGGTCGTAGCCTTTTGGTGCATTTGCAACCTGGTAGGGCGGTATCGTCATCCCGGTTACATACGCTTCGCCACCACGCACGACGACGCGAGCTCCATCCAAGGAGCCGTGTTTCCCGCGTAGAGACTTCACTTCGCTTCCAGAAAGCTCAAGACCTGCCGAAAACGCTTCCACCAAGGAGAAGCGCATCTTGGCCTTCTTGTTTTCTATGAGTAGGGGAGTTGGCGTCATGCCTCAATCATTTTCGTATACGGTACGCATATTGTATAGTGTTTCCTACGTATGGCTCCTCAACCAAAGAAAACACCACAGGTCCCACCTGTGGCGAAAAAGGTCCGGAAAGCAGGACCCCGCAAGCGGGGCCCCGGTGGTCTTTTGCCGAAGGGACAGGGCTTCATGGGGAATGTACTTTCGGTCATTCTCATTCTCCTTATTGTGACGAGCATCTACTCGCTCATCGTTGACGGAAGTGGTGAGCGTGAGAAGATAGCGCTCTCGCAGGTTGCCGGTGATGTGCAGGCAGGTCTTGTGACGAAGATTGTTGTGTCTGGAAACGACCTCACGCTCACCTATGCTGACGGCACGGAGCGCACCTCGATGAAGGACCCTGATCAAGGACTCCCTGATACGCTCGCGGCATACGGCACAACGCCTGAAGAACTCTCGAAGGCTGCCTTCTCAATAGAAGGGGAGTCAGGTTTCCGTTTTTGGTTTGCGACCTTGGTGCCAATCATTCTCCCGATTGTATTTATACTCATCCTCTTCTGGTTCCTCGCGCGCCAGGTTAAGGGTGCTGGCATGCAAGCATTCACCTTCGGACAGTCGAAGGCACGCATGATTGACCCAACCGACTCCGCACAGCGCGTGGTTTTCGCAGATGTCGCAGGTGCAAAGGAAGCGAAGGAGGAGCTCGCTGAGATTGTGGACTTTCTGAAAAACCCGAAGAAATTCCTCGACATTGGTGCTCGTATCCCGAAGGGCATTCTTCTCATGGGTGCTCCGGGTACTGGTAAGACCTTGCTCGCACGCGCAGTTGCTGGCGAAGCCGGGGTGCCGTTCTTCTCTATCTCTGGCTCTGAATTCGTCGAAATGTTTGTGGGTGTTGGTGCTTCGCGCGTCCGTGACCTCTTTAATCTCGCGAAGCGTTCCGCTCCCGCCATTATCTTCGTCGATGAAATCGACGCCGTTGGTCGCGTGCGTGGTGTTGGTAGTGGTGGCGGCAATGATGAGCGCGAACAGACCTTGAACCAGATTCTCGTTGAGATGGATGGCTTTGAGCCAACGGAGAAAGTGATTGTCATGGCGGCAACGAACCGCCCTGATGTGCTTGATCCAGCACTTCTTCGTCCTGGTCGCTTTGACCGTCGCGTCACTATCGACCTCCCAGATCGCAAAGATCGCGAAGAGATTCTTGGCATTCATGCTCGCAAGAAGCCGCTTGGTCCTGATGTAGATCTCTCGGTCATTGCGGAGCGCACCCCAGGCTTCTCCGGCGCTGAGCTCTACTCACTCATGAACGAGGGTGCGATTCTTGCTGCACGCGAGAACCGTAAGGAAGTGACGCAGTATGACCTCATCCGCTCTATTGAAAAGGTTATGCTCGGTCCCGAGCGTAAGAGCCATCTTCTCTCAAAGAAAGAGAAGAAGGTGACGGCATATCATGAAGCCGGTCACGCACTGGTCTCCTCCGTGCTTCCCAACGCCGATCCCGTTCACAAGATTTCTATTATCAGTCGCGGTCGTGCAGGCGGGTACACCCTGAAGCTTCCGTTTGAGGATCGGAAGATGCAGTCGAAGAAAGAGTTCCTCGATGACATCGCAACCACGCTTGGTGGCTATGTTGCTGAAGGGATGATCTTTGGTGATATCACCACGGGTCCTTCAAATGACCTATCGGTCTTGACCGCACTTGCGCGTAACATGGTCGCTCGCTACGGCATGAGCGATAAGCTCGGGCCCGTTGCCTTTGCAAGTGATCACACCGTTGAAGGGGGTGAGCGCTATTCCCAGGACATCGCTGCAAAGATAGACGCAGAAGTCTCACGCATCATCGACGAAGCACGCAATCGTGCAGAGCAGGTACTCACGACCCACCGAGGCGCTCTCGATGCAATCGCTGACAAGCTTATTGAAGTAGAGACCATTGAACGGGCTGAGTTTGAGACCCTCCTTATCGCAAACGGCATTACGCCAAAAGCTAAAGAAGAGTTCCAAGAAGGGAAGGTCATCACCGACTAACTCCGCATGAGAGGCTTTCTCGAGAAACTGCAACAGCATATTTCTCCCAAAAAAGAGGAAGGTGCCTTCGAGAGCCAGGAACGGAAAGAGCTTTCAGTAAAAGAATGTACCGACGTCCTCTGGTACTCCTTCATGTTCTCGCAAGGGGACTTTGAACTGCAGTTTAGTTTGCTACGTAATCTGCATAGTTTACTTGGCGATCAAAAGCACGTAGACCGAACAGAGCTTCTCCATGCCGTAGGAGAACGAATGCGCTCGAAAAGGACGGACCAGCTTAAAGTTACAGACGCAGGACTCCACCCAGAGCTAGCTCCAGAGCTTATCGATTACGAGCTCTCTGAAGCAGACGAAGTGCATAACATGCTCGGAGCTATGATCGATGTACTGCAAACCGGAGACTTCGACTTCTATGCCTCGTTTGTCGTCGACGGAAAACAAAAACACGCACGCTGGTCAAAGAAAGATGTTTCCATGTCACCCGAGCACCTCTTCTCGCTCATCATTCTTAACGACTATAAGTTCCTCGTCATGAAAGGGGGAAGGGAAGGTCGGGACGAACAGGCGGTGGCTAACGATCTCTCTGAACCCTTTTTCTCGTTTACGGCAAGCTACCTCTTCGGTG
>CAYGFQ010000021.1:12299-13645 GCA_964349285.1 uncultured Candidatus Saccharibacteria bacterium
GGTGATAAGCGCATTCAAAATCCCTATTTCGAGAAACTATTTGAGGCATTGCGCCCACGTTTTAAAGAGTATGTAGAGCGTACCAATCGGGTACACAACAACAATCGATTTATGCTCGAGGAGGTGTTGCGCGTCTATAACGAACACCACCCTGATACCAAGGTGAGCACGAGCTAGCCTTCCCCATTTCACTATGGTAGGCTCCGCAGTATCCATGACACACGCGACGACCAGCAAGACGATGATGATGGCCATGCTTACGGTGGAAGTGGCCTCGCTGGGTGTGTAAACCAAAGTTTCGCGAACAGAAAGGCCCCTTCCACCGAAGGGGCCTTTCCAATTTCCGCCACTAGAAAAGGGAGAATGCGGAATGACCAGGTATCTGCTTGTGCTCGCTACCGATTGCGGAGGCTCCGATGAAGGGCGCTCCTTGATTGCCGCGAGCCGCTGCTTCTACCCTCACGACGTCTTTGTGCCGTTCTTTGCCACCGCCAGCATGGAAACCTTGCACTGCGGCTTCATCGCTGCAGCGCATGCGTTGTCGACGATTGATCACTTCGGCCCCCTACGGGACGGAGAGAAAATCGGCATCCTCGTGAACGCGGCCCCACGCCATGGGACCGAGAACGGGGAGACACTCCGCGGCGCTAGCCGCAAGCGGAGTGGGGAGGAGATCTACGCGCTCCTTCTCGACAACGGGGTATGGGTCGTAGGCCCGAACGCGGATTTCAACTTCTTCTTCCTCCGGGACCGGGTGCGAGAATCATATCTCGTAGTTGATCGGTCAGGCGCTGAAACGCCGTTCCGGTCGCTCGAGGTCATGATTCCGGCGCTCGCGGACCGGCTCGGGGCGAGGACGTTTGAGAACCTCACGTTCGAACCGAAAGCTCTGCCGGTATTCACGCCTGAGCCTGGCATCTTCGTCGCGGATTGGGACAACCATGACAACCTCTACCTGGTTTCGACCAGGTCAGACGAGTCGTGGATCCCGCCCTTAGGCGAGGAACGCGCGTTTCGCGTTGGGAGCAATCTCGCGCGACTCCGGCATGTGGACGGTATCTTCGCCGGCAAAACCGGCGAGCAAACGCTCACAACGGGCAGCCTCAAGCTGAACGGAAAGCCGGTGCACTATGTGGTCGTCGTCGGATCAAAAGCTCGGGCAATGCTCGGGAATCCGGCGGTCGGCACGAAGGTCGTCATTGAGGACGAATAGGAAAGCAGCAGAACCCTACTCGAAGGCCGGGAGCGCATGTCGCTTCCGGCTTTTTCTTGTCCACCCGCTTGGACTCGAACCAAGGACCCTCGAGGTATAAGCTCGATGCTCTAACCAACTGAGCTACGGGTGG
>CAYGFQ010000022.1:0-4432 GCA_964349285.1 uncultured Candidatus Saccharibacteria bacterium
CCTATGAAAGAGTGGGGGATGCGCTTCTCTACGGAATGGGTGCACTGGCAATTGTGTTTCTTTTCCTCGTATTCATACCAAGAGCTTGGGGGGCTTGGAAGAAATTCGCGATTTGGTTCATTCCGCTTGCAGCACTTCTCTTTTTCTTCTACCAAAATCCCGGCTCCGGAAACCTCATTTCTCCTTACGCTGAATCCGTCTTCAAGTGGGTAGGTGGTGTGTATGTTCTTGTGAGCCTCGTTATCATCGCTGCAGCAGCATCGAAGAAGAAACCGGTGATCCCTGCTAAATAGCTCTGCCGCATACCCCTTTCAGGATACGCGGCAGTTTATGTCAGGGAAGGTTGTCGGTGGCGGCTAGTTCTGGCTCTGGGCGTTCTCGACGTTGTAACTCCTCACCATGCTATGTCCCAGCGGCTGGAAGAAGCCGATGAAAGCGATGAAGGTGATTGCAACGAACGCGCCGCAGTAGAGAAAAGCGCTTTTACGACTGACCATAGTGTGGCCCCCAAACAAATACCCGCTCGGTGCGGGAATGCAAACAGAATGCCATAAAATGACGATAAGTCAATTCTTCTGAAGATAAAGAATGGCGTAGCTATCTGTTATAATTTCTCGCATGGCAGGCAAGAAGACCTTACTCACCGGGCTCCAGCCCTCGGGAGATCTCCATATTGGGAACTACTTCGGTGCACTGAAACCGTATGTCGACACGTACAGTGAGTACGAGAGCTACCTCATGGTTGTCGACTACCACGCACTGACCTCACTTCGTGACCCAGAAGCTCTTCGCAAGAACACCAAGGAAGTAGTGCGCGACTACCTCGCAGCAGGTGTAGATCCGGAGAAAGCCGTTATCTTCAAACAATCTGATGTTCCCGCGCATACGGAACTCACCTGGATATTCGACTGTCTCGTTACCGTTCCGTTCTTGATGCAGGGACATGCCTATAAAGACAAGGTCGCTAAAGGTCTTGAGGCAAACGCGGGTCTCTTTACCTATCCCATGCTTATGGCAGCGGATATCCTTCTCTACGACACGGATGTCGTTCCAGTTGGGGAGGACCAACGCCAGCACTTGGAATACGCACGCGAGGTAGCGGCAAAGTTCAACAACACCTACGAGACGCTCTTCAAAGAACCCAAGGAAGTAATTCTCCCGAGCGTGGGGATTATCCCGGGCACTGACGGGAAGAAGATGAGTAAGAGTTACGGAAATACCATTCCGCTTTTCGCCTCACGTGATGAACTCGCAAAAGCCGTCATGGGTATTGTTACGGACTCATCAGGAGAGCGTCCCGAGAATGTGTATGCCATTCATAAGCTCGTGAAGGGAGAGGATGAGCTTTCATCTCTCTACGAGGAGAAGAAAGGGAAGTACAAAGACCTCAAGGAGGCACTCGTCGAGGATCTTGATGCCTATCTCGCCCCTATGCGTGAGAAGCGCGCTTCAATTACTGATGCGCAGGTAGCAGAGGTGCTTCGCAGTGGTGGCGAAAAAGCTCGTAAAGTGAGTGAGGCCAAGATGCAAGCGGTCCGCAAGGCAATCGGCGTCGCCTCGTGATAGTGTAGGCAGGTATGAAAGGACGCACACTTATCGGTGAGCTCGGGAAGCATGCGGGAGAGACCGTCTCCATAAGCGGATGGGTAGATGTCCGTCGCGACCAGGGCAAGATGGTTTTCTTTGATTTCCGAGATCGCTCAGGCTACGTTCAGGGCGTCGTGCTTCCAGGAAGTGAGGCTATGGATACCGCGAAGGAACTTCGAAACGAATACGTTGTCCGGGTCGCAGGCATCGTCAACAAGCGTCCGGAGAAGAACGTCCAGCAGGGGAAGCAGAACGGCGACATCGAGCTTGAGATTAAGAGTATCGAGATACTCGCCAAAGCTCGTGAGCTTCCGTTCGATATGTCGCTCGAAGGATTCAATCTTGATCTCACGACCGAGCTCGACCATCGCGCGCTCACGCTCCGGCATCCCAAGATTCGAGCTATTTTCAAGGTCCAGGCAATCATCATCGATTCGTTCCGTGAGTTTATGAAGCAGAATGACTTCTTCGAGTTCCAGGCTCCAGCTATCGCACCAGCAGTAGCTGAGGGCGGGGCAGAGGTCTTCGAGGTGCAGTATTTCGATAAGAAAGCGTACCTCTCGCAGTCGCCACAGCTCTACAAGCAGATAGTTATGACCGCGTTCGAACGCGTGTTTTCCGTTAACAAAGTCTTCCGTGCCGAGCCTTCCGCGACGACCCGCCACCTCACTGAAGTCGTCTCGCTCGACGCCGAGATGGCGTTCATTGAGTCATGGACAGACGTGCGGGACATGGCGGAAGAGACGGTGCGCTTCGTCTTGAAGCAGGTGAGCGAGAAGTGCGCTCCTGAGCTCACACTCCTCGGGACGACCTTGCCAATTATGATTGAGAAAACTCCGACCGTCTCACTTACCGAAGCGCAGGAGAAGATATTTGCGAAGACGGGGCGCGACGTGCGCGGCGAGAAGGATCTAAATCCGGAAGATGAACGCATGCTCTGCGAAATTGTGAAGGAAGAGAGTGGTTCCGATTTCGTCTTCGTCTACGGCTATCCAACGCGCCAAAAACCCTTCTATGTCTTCCCGAACCCTGACACCCCTGAGTTTAACGAGGGCATGGATCTTTTATGTCGAGGCGTTGAATGGCTCTCTGGTGGCCGCCGCGTGAATGACTACGACCAGCTCATGGAGCACGTGGAGAAGTGGGGTATGGACCCCAAGAAGATCGAGATGTTTCTCGAGGCGTTCCGCTACGGTGTCCCGCCTGAAGGTGGGTTCGCCTTCGGTGCCGAGCGCATGACCATGCAGATACTCGACATCAAAAACATCCGCCAGGCCTGCATGTTCCCGCGCGATATGAACCGCATTGATGCGCTTCTTTCCGAGGTTAAGGAAGATTAACGAATACACGTATGATGACACTCAAGGAGATGTACGAGGTCGCAGTCGAAGCCGGCATCGATGCTGACCCGCGCGGACGCCAAGGAGTCGAGAAGACCTTGGCTCGCAGAAAGAAAGAGTACGACGCACTTTCGGATGCGCGGAAGGCCGAATACGATCAAGAGGACCTCTGGGACCCCTACATAGATTCCGGTGTTCTCTTTGGCGACCCCAAAACCGAAGTGAAGAAAATCCTCGCCGGCATCGACATCGATGCAAGCGAAGTCGCCGTCGCTGGCATTCTCAATGACCGTGGCGAAGGTATCGACGCCTTGGTCGCTCATCATCCGCATGCGACCGGCTATGCAGCGCTCCACGAAGTTATGGAGATGCAGGCAGAGAATATGGCTCGCTACGGCGTGCCCATCAATGTTGCTGAAGGCATCATGCGAGAGCGTATCGACGAGGTCGCTCGGAAAATTAGTCCTCGCAATCATACACAGGCGGTCGATGCCGCACGTCTCCTTGGCATCCCGTTCATGACGACCCACACGATGGCGGACAACATGGTGTTCTCGTTCCTCGAACAACTCTTCCTCAAGAAAGGTGCAGAGACGGTAGGTGAAGTGATGGCCGTCCTGAAGGAAATCCCGGAGTATCAGGCTGCAATGAAGTTGAAGGCCGGGCCTGTCTTGTTTGCTGGAAGCGAGAAGAACCAGGCCGGCAAGATAGCGCCACTTGAAATTACTGGCGGCACAGAAGGGAGCCACGCAAGCTACGAGAAGCTCGCACACGCGGGAGTGGGTACCGTCATTTCCATGCACGCATCCGAAGAGCATCGCAAGGAAGCCCAGAAGTACCACATCAACCTCGTCATCGCAGGCCATATGAGCTCCGATTCAATCGGAATGAACCTTCTCCTTGATAAGTTCGAGGCACGCGGTGTCGAGGTGGTGCCATGCTCGGGCCTCATTCGCGTGAAGCGTCCCGTTTAATAGAGATGGAACCGGCTACCTCGCTCTCGTCGCAGTTCAACATCCGCACGGAAGCGTACGAAGGGCCGTTGAGCGTTCTTCTCGACCTCATTGAGAATCGAAAGCTTCTCGTTAACGATATCTCACTCTCGCAGGTCACGGATGACTTCATTGCCTACGTACGCGGGAAAGGGGAGTTTCCTATAGAGGACGCTGCAGATTTCATACAAACAGCTGCAACGCTGCTTCTTATTAAGTCCAAGTCGCTCATACCGGATCTTGAACTCTCGGGAGACGAGGAGCAGGACATAGATGATTTGAAGCGTCGGCTTGAGGCATACGAGAAAGCACGTGAAGCATCCCGTGAGCTCTCACGTATCTTCGGGAGACAGGTGATGGTTTCCGCGGGGGAGCGCACACCGGAAGTAGTGTTTGCTCCTTCGAAGGATATGACGCTCGCGAATATCGAAGCCGCACTTCGTGAGGCTTTGGCTGCGATGGAAAAGGAGCAGGAGCTCCCAGAAACACGTGTCCGACCTATGGTCACCATTG
>CAYGFQ010000022.1:4442-13632 GCA_964349285.1 uncultured Candidatus Saccharibacteria bacterium
GCCTTTTGAATAGGGTACAGACGGCGTTCCCGCTTTCTTTTAAGGAATTCTCGGGGGATGCCAAAGAACGAGTGGAAGTTATCGTCTCGTTCCTTGCCATGCTTGAGCTCGTGAAGCAGGGAGCTATCGACGTTGCTCAGCACGAGACGTACGGAGACATACAGATTAAGAATCTCTCGACGGAGACGCCACGGTACTAGGGTATAAAATATTGGATTACACGGCTTTCGCACCCACTTAGAGGATTGAAATATGCGTTTCTTCACGACCAAGCTATTCGCATTGAAAATGCGATGGCTCTTATCGGATTACCGGTTGTCTACTTCTTATTCAATCTTTCCCTAACCGAGCTTCTCCTTCTCGTATTCTGTTGGTTCTTTGTAGTCGTTGCTGAACTTCAGAATTCAGCGATTGAGGTGGCTCTTACGAAGATTCATCCAGAACATGATGAAGCAATTGGACGCAGTAAAGATTTAGCTTCTGCGGCCGTAGTGTGGGCTGCAGGTTTTGGACTTATTTGTCTTGCGTTTGTGATTTTCAACTAGGTAAGAACAAAAAAGAAGAAAATCACCGCGAGCACAATTCGATACATACCAAACGGAATGAAGGTGTGGTCACGCACATACTTCAGGAGAAAACGTATGGAAAGAATCGCAACGACAAAAGAAACAACAAAGCCAATCGCGAGGACGCCAAAATCATCTGGACGAAACGCTCCGGCACTCTTATAGAGGTCGAGGCCAGTTGCGGCGAACATAACCGGAACCGCAAGGAGAAAGGAGAACTCAACGATAGCGACTCGACCAACTCCAAGGAAAAGACCACCGAGAATGGTCGCTGCTGAGCGAGAAACTCCCGGAATGATAGCGAGTGCCTGACACACACCAATACCAAAGGACTGGAAGTAGCTAATACTCTTCACGTCCTGTCTGGCATCTTCTTTCTCCTTATGCAGGAGTTCAAAGACGATGAGCGCAACACCACCAAGAAGAAGTGCCCACAAGACGACCTGCGTGTTATCGAGAAGATAGGCCTTCGCAAAGCTATAGAGCGCAAGACCAATGATGCCAGTTGGGATGAAGGCAACGGCAACTCGTTTCAAGACTTCGACGTCCAGGAAGGATTTCCAGTAGAGCGCTACGACTGCAAGAATCGCACCCAACTGTATCGCTATCTCAAAGCTCTTCAGGAACTCAGATGAGGGGATGCCAAGAAGGTCGCTTGCGAGAATGAGGTGGCCAGTCGAGGAGACAGGAAGGAATTCCGTGAGACCTTCGACAACGCCGAGGATGATGCTTTCGAGAATAGTCATCGCTTTAGAGGCTAGTATACCCTGCGCCGCTTTGAAGAACGAAGCGGGAAGAGGTATCCTGTAGCGTATCCATGCAGCTTTCCCCACCAGCACTCCTCGAAGCGCTCCTTTTTGCCGCAGGGGAGCCTATTCCTAAGAAGCGCCTCGCGTCTTTGATTGGCGTATCCAAGGATATGCTCGAGAAAGCAGTTGAGGCCTTGAAGACGGACCTCGCCCCTCGCGGTCTCTCACTCGTTGAGACAGATGAGGACGTAGAACTCCGGACAGCTCCCGAGGCAGCAGAGTTTGTGAAGAAGCTTCGAGAAGCAGAGCTTTCTCGCGACCTTGGTAAAGCAAGCCTCGAGACGCTCGCCATTGTGCTGTATAAGGGAAGCGCAACGAGAAGCGAGATTGATTGGGTGCGTGGCGTAAACTCTTCTGCAGCACTCCGTTCTCTCATGCTCCGCGGTCTCATCGAGCGCACAGAAGATTCTGAAGATCGACGTCGTGCCCGCTACAAAACAACGATCGACGCACTCGCACACCTTGGCATATCGGATCGCACAGCGCTTCCACGCTATGAAGAGTTCGCAGGGGCTCTTGCTTCCCGTGAAGCCAAGCAACCACAAACAGAATCATGATTACTCCCGGACACATTATGGAAACACTCCAGAAACGAGGTGTCGCGGGCATCGCGATTACTGGACTCGTATTGCTCCTTGGTGTCGCTATTGTCGGAGGAGCATTCTTGTTCGTCTCGCGACCAGAAGTCGCCGTTGTGGAGCCACCTCCAGAACTTCCAAGCGCTTTTGACCGTGTCATTCTTCGCGCTGAAGCAGCAATCGTCTACGACCTTACGACCGGTGATGTGCTCTACGAGAAGAACGCAGAAGCGCAGCTCCCGCTTGCGTCACTCACGAAACTTCTTACGCTCTATGCTGCAGCGGGCGTCATGCCACAAAACGCACCCATTGAAATGACTGCAGCAGCACTCTCTGCAGACGGAGACAATGGTTTCTCGGAAGGGGAGCAGTTCTCCTTTGAAGAACTCGCGAAGCTTGCCTTGGTCGCTTCCTCAAACGATGCGGCAGAAGCTATTGCGCGTGCAGTTGAGAAAGAACGCGGAGGAAACGGCGCAAGTCTTCTTGCCTCTGCGGCAACAGCAGCTGGCCTTTCACAAACCTATACCCTGAACGGTACGGGACTTGATGAGAGTTCCATTATTTCAGGTGGCTATGGCTCGGCACGCGATATGGCGCTTCTCTCTGCTGAGTTCTTGAAGCGCGTTCCCGGTATTGCCCGCGCAACGCTTGAGCCATCAGTAACGGCAAACTCTCTTGATGGTCGCTCCTACACTCTGAAGAATACGAACCCGGATGTCTCCCACGTCCCAGGTCTTCGCCTTTCAAAGACCGGCTTCACCGATCTTGCAGGAGGAAACCTCGCTATCGTCTTTGATGTTGGTCTCAACCATCCGATTGCCATTGTAGTTCTTGGCTCCACACGTGAAGGGCGCTTCACCGATGTTGATCGCCTCGTTCGTGCGACCGCAGCACAGTTCGCTTCCATGCCACTTCCATGATTCTCGACGCTGCACGAGTTTTGATTCCGTTCGTTCTTGCCTTCGCCGCAGGCATCGTGCTCGCACCCATACTTGCTGGAGAACTGTATAAGCGCCGAGCATGGAAGAAGAAAGCGGGGAAGGGGAACGGGATGGGAGACGATAAGGGCACACCGCTCTTTGATGAACTCCATCGAGAACATGAAGTCCGTGCGCCTCGCATGGGCGGTATTCTCGTCTGGGCATCCGTCTTTCTTGTTGCTTCGGGACTCGTCATACTTGCATACGCATTCAATGGCGTCTTCTCGCTCCTCGACTTCGTGAATCGCGGGCAAACCTGGCTCCCCTTAGTCGCTCTTATGGTAGGTGGTTTTGTTGGTCTCTTTGATGACATCCTCGAAGTAACGCAAGGGAAGGGGGGTCTTTCGCTTTCCTGGCGTCTCATCGTCGTTGCCTTCATGGGTGCCTTTGCTGGCTGGTGGTTCTATACGAAGCTTGGCATAAGCGCCGTTGGCATTCCATTCTTTGGCCCTTTTGAGCTCGGACTTCTTTTCATACCGTTCTTCGTCATAGTTACGCTCGCGCTCTACGCATCAGGAGTCATTGATGGCATCGACGGCCTTGCTGGCGGCGTGTTCGCCATCATCTTCATGGCCTACGCGGGTATCGCCTTTGCGCAGGAGCAAGTCGCCCTCTCTGCTTTTGCTGCCTGTGTCTCGGGAGCACTCTTTGCCTTCCTTTGGTTTAACGTGCCACCTGCACGTTTTTACCTTTCTGAGACCGGAACCATGGCGCTCACCCTAGCGCTTTCCGTGACGGCTTTCTCGACTGACATTCTTGGTGAAGGAGTCGGTGTAGGCGTCTTGCCCTTCATAGCACTTCCGCTTGCTGCAACCGTTGGAACAAGCGTACTCCAGGTCCTGTGGAAAAAGCTCTTTAAGAAGAAGCTCTTCCGTATTGCACCTATCCACCACCATTTCGAAGCAGTTGGCTGGCCGCCGTATAAGGTCACGATGCGTTATTGGATTATCACTATCATCGCGAGTGTGTTCGGTCTCGCCATCGCTCTGCTAAAATAAGCGGAGCATGCACAAGTCAGTCTCAGGCGATCGCGTTTTCTTTCTCATCGTCGTCATCCTCATTGTTGGAGGTATTGCGACCTTTGCCTCAGCCGCACTTGGTCTTCTGGCACGCCCTGATGCAGGGCTCGGTCGTCTCGCATTCACTCAGCTTGCGCTTGGTCTTATCCCGGGACTTATTGCACTCCTTATCCTGCGCTTCTCACCGCAAGCGCTCCTGGCACACGCAGCTCCGTGGATTTACGTTCTAACGCTCCTTGCGACTGCGCTCGTCTTCGTTCCGGGAATAGGCATGAACTTGAATGGTGCAACTCGCTGGATTAACCTCGGCTTTACGACCATACAGCCAGGTGAATTCCTCAAGATAGGTGTTGTGCTCATGCTCGCGTTCTATCTTGCAAAGAATAAAGGAAAGCTCGCTGACTTCTCAAAAGGACTGGTGCCGTTTCTTCTTATCGTCGGTATACCTTCGCTCCTGCTGCTGCTCCAGCCAAACACGTCAACGACCTTAGTCATTGGTGTTGCCGCAGTCGTCCTCTACATCCTCGCAGGCGCACCGTGGCGCGATATTTTTATCATTGGTCTTCTTGGTGTTGTCTTGCTTGCAGGACTTCTCTTTGCACGTCCGTACCTCATGGAGCGCATCACAACGTACTTCGATCCCTCTCGTGATCCGCTGGCAAGCGGGTATCAGATTCAGCAGTCCTTGATAGCCATCGGTTCAGGCGGTGTTATCGGCAGAGGATTCGGGCAAAGTGCACAAAAATTTAACTATCTCCCGGAGCCGGTAGGGGACTCGGTCTTTGCAGTCTTTGGAGAGGAGTTTGGGTTTGTGGGTGCGACTTTAATTATTCTCCTCTTCTCTGCATTCGCCGCACGAGGCTTTTCGATAGCTGCCGATGCATCGACTATGTTCGGATCCCTTGCGGCCGCAGGGCTCACACTCATCATTACGTTATCGGCATTCTTAAACATTGGAGCGATGCTTGCCGTCCTTCCTCTGACGGGGCTTCCACTCCCATTCGTCTCGCATGGCGGAACTGCTTTGCTTGCAGCCCTCGCTTCAGTGGGCATCATCTTGAATGTCGCTGCACATCGAAAGCAGAAGTCCCGCTAGTGGTACCATACTCACTACATGCTGCAGAAACACGCGAACGTCTCTTACTTCAGAAACTTCGTCTTTGGCGTTGAGGATAGTCTTGTATCGACGGTCGGACTTCTCTCCGGCATCGCTATTGCCGGTGTGTCACAAGGTCAGATATTTCTGACGGGTGTCGTTCTTATCTTCGTCGAAGCCATATCAATGGCAGCAGGGAGCTTCCTCTCAGAGTCGTCAGCTGAAGAATATGAAGCAGGAAAAGAAGAGCGCTCAGGGCAGGGGCGCCTCGCTGCATTCGTTATGTTCACCTCCTACTTCATCTCAGGCTTCATCCCACTTTTGCCCTATGTCTTGCTTCCCGTCAGCCAGGCGTTCGTCGCCTCAATTGCAGTGTCTCTTATCGCACTCTCTATTCTCGGTGCCGTTGCAGCGCGACTCTCACACATTCCTCCCATTCGGAGCATCATCCGTGCCGTGCTTGTTGGGGGAGTCGCTATCTTGATTGGTGTTCTCGTTGGCTCCTGGCTTGGTGAATACTAAGAGGGAACGCAGGACTGATGCCCCTTGCATGGTAAAATCCTGGAAATGAAAGTCGTATTTACCGGAAGCGGCACAGGGGGTCATTTCTATCCTAATATCGCAGTCGCAGAAGCGATTCGTAGCCTTTCGCGTGAGCGCCGGCTACTCATGCCGAAGCTCTACTACCTCGCTCCTTCTGCGTTTGATCAAGAAGCACTGTTTGAGAACGAGATTCAGTTCATTCCGTGCCCGGCAGGGAAGGTACGCCGCTACTTCTCCCTCATGAACTTCTTCGATATCTTCGTGACGGGTACGGGGTATCTCTGTGCGCTTTTCAATCTCTTCCGCATTTATCCAGACGTCGTGTTCTCCAAAGGTGGTTACGCAAGTGTGCCGGCCGTACTTGCAGCACACACACTTGGCATACCGGTCATGATTCATGAATCAGACGCAAAGCCCGGACGCGCAAACCTGCTTGCATCGAAATTCGCCTTCCGTATCGCCGTGACCTTTGATGCTGTCCGTCCATTCTTCTCGAAAAAGGTACAGGACAAGATAGCGCGCACGGGTATTCCAATTCGCCGAGGCGTCACTCAGACTGAGTCTGAAGGAGCAAAAGAAGAGTTGCACCTTGATCCTGGTGTCCCTACCTTGCTCATTCTCGGTGGTTCTTCAGGAGCACAGCGCATTAATGACATGGTGCTCGGCTCACTTCCTGAATTACTTGACCTTGCAAACGTCATACACCAAACCGGTCGCGACAATATCAAGGGTGTTGAAGCCATGGCACGCATTGTGCTTGAGAAGAGCGCTCATCCCAATCGCTATCATCCTTTTCCGTACCTTTCGGTTCTTTCTTTGCGCCGAAGTGCCGGGGCAGCAGACCTTATCCTCTCGCGTGCTGGTATGACAACCGTTGCAGAGATTTCTCTTTGGAAGAAACCTGCAATTCTGGTCCCTATACCCGAATCGGTGAGCCACGACCAGCGCACCAACGCGTATGCGTATGCCTCAACGGGAGCTGCTATCGTCATTGAGGAAGGGAACCTTTCTCCGCACGTTCTTGTTTCTGAAGTTCGTCGTCTGCTGGAAGACAAAGCACTTCGAGCACAGATGGCAGAGAAGAGCAGTGAGTTTGCAAACGCAGATGCTGCAAACATCATTGCAGAGGAGCTTATCTCCATTGGGCTCTCGCACGAGAAGTAGCATGGCTGGAAAGAAGATTGCCGTGAGCGGCACCTGGAAGGAAACATCGCCTGATGTCGAGGCTGATGTGAGGAAGGCGATACATTCTCTTTTTGAGGAAGGAGACAGTCTGGTTGTAGGAAGTGCACTTGGTGTCGATTACTACGCCATTGATGAGATGCTCACGCTTGATCCTTCGGCAACCCGCCTCACGGTCATACTTCCAACAACTCTTGCTCAGTATAGGGAACGCCTGTCTGGATGGGCAACGAAAGGGGAGCAAGAGGGGGCAAGCGAACGGGTGGAGAAACTCCTCACAACTCTTGAAAAGCTCAAAACTACGCGACCAGTCGCTCTTGAAGAGGAAGCGGATATTCCGGCAAACGAGATTACGGAGACCGATTACTTGTCCTGTAACAACCGCATAGTAGAGTTATCCGACGAGCTTATGGCTTTCCAAGTAAACGGCAGTAACGGGACTCAAGACGCCATCGACAAGATGCGCGCGGCAGGGAAGCCGGTCTCCGTTCGTACCTACATCCTATGAAGGTAGTCACTCGATTCGCCCCAAGTCCTACCGGATTCATGCACGTCGGCGGCGTGCGTACGGCGCTCTATGCCTGGCTCTTTGCGAAGAAACACGGCGGTACCTTTATCTTGCGTATTGAAGATACGGATAAAGAACGTGAGGTCGAAGGCTCGATTGAGCACATCATGGAGTCACTGCGTTGGCTCGGTATTGCGTGGGACGAGGGTCCTGATAAAGGAGGTCCGCACGCACCCTATCTGCAGTCCGAGCGACTTGAAAGTTATCGACACTACGCGCAGCTACTCGTCGACAAGGGTCTTGCTTATACCGACCCCTTTACCGAAGAAGAGGTTGAGACATTTCGTAAGCAAGCTGAAGCAGAGAAGCGCCCCTTCCTCTATCGCGAACATCGACCCGAGACGACAGAACCCTGGGATGGTACGAAGCCCCTTCGCTTCAAGGTGCCGGTTATTAAACGCTACGAATGGGAAGATGTCGTTCGCGGCACACTCTCTGCAGGTGAAGAAGCACTCGACGACTTCATCCTTTTGAAAGGTGACGGCTACCCAACCTATAACTTCGCGCACATTGTTGATGACCTCACAATGGGCGTCACCCACATCATGCGCGGAGAAGAGTTCATCTCTTCGACACCGAAATTCCTTTCATTGTATGAAGCGCTTGAAATTACACCGCCTGCGATTGCAACCATGCCGGTCATTCTCGGAGAGGGAGGGAAGAAGAAACTTTCAAAGCGCGATGGTGCAAAAGACATCCTTGAGTATCGCAATGAAGGGTATCTTCCCGAGGCTCTCGTGAACTTCCTCGCACTTCTTGGTTGGCACCCAGAAGGGGATCAAGAAATCCTTTCACGCGAAGAGCTTATGGAAGCATTCGATCTTTCTCGCCTCCAGAAAGGTGGAGCGCAATTCGATGATGAGAAATTGCTGTTCATAAACCGCGAGTGGATGCGCAAGCTCTCCGACGAGGACTATGTACGCCTTGGTACTTTCGATGTTGCAGACTCGGGGAAACTCCTCAAAGCCGTACCGCTTATGAAGGACCGCGCAAGAACGTTTGATGAGGCAAAGGCCATGCTTTCAAGCGAACTTGCCTGCCTTTTTAAAGCACCTGAAATCAGTCGGGAAACCCTCCTCGCTAAGGAGCCAAACGACCGCCAAGGACTCACCAAAGAGGCCCTTGAAAGCCTCCAAAAGCCTCTAGAAGCCCTTGGGGAGGACGTTTCCGCAGAGGAGGCTAAAGAGGCACTTATGCCCCTTGCCGAAGCAGAGGAAGCCAAAGGAAAAGGGGGCAGGGGAGCCGTGCTCTGGCCATTGCGCTACGCCTTTCTGGAGCGGAGCGTTCTCCTGACCCCTTTACCCTCGTTTCGATACTGGGGCCTCAGGAAGCCCTCTCCCGCGTCCGCACAGCTCTTGGTATACTGTCGTAGATGATAGTTCTCGTACGAAGAGTAGCTCTTTTGGCCCTGGTCTTCGGCCTGTGTGCTGCTATAGCAACAGCGCTCCCGGTGAGCACCCATGCTGAGTCAGTTGATGAAATCAAGAACCGAATAGAGGAGATTAATCGCGAGCGAGCGAAGATAGATGAGGAGATCGCTGGCTACCAACGAGAGTTGAATTCGCTTGCCGGAGAGCGGCAGACGCTGCAGTCGGCTATTCAGACAATTGACGTCTCTCGCTCAAAGACCTCTGCGCAGATACGAGATATTCAGAACAAGATTAAGGGCGCGAACCTACGCCTTGACCAGCTTTCAATAGAGAT
Source organism: uncultured Candidatus Saccharibacteria bacterium (assembly GCA_964349285.1). Lineage (GTDB taxonomy): Bacteria > Patescibacteriota > Minisyncoccia > Phycocordibacterales > Phycocordibacteraceae > C7867-001. The sequence continues at coordinate 13,488 of CAYGFQ010000022.1, forward strand.
AACCGACAAGGAGCAGTCGATTGCACTCGACCAGGCAGCGGTTGCAGAAGCCATTCGCGCGATGGATAAGGCTGACCAGGTTTCCATCATTGAACGACTCCTTGCCGCAGATGACCTCACCTCTGCATGGACTTCAATAGATAAC
>CAYGFQ010000023.1:0-9514 GCA_964349285.1 uncultured Candidatus Saccharibacteria bacterium
GTGAAAATCACGCTCGGTCCGAAAGGACGCAATGTCGTCATCGAGAAGTCGTATGGCGGTCCGCGCATCACGAACGATGGCGTCTCTATCGCCAAAGAAATTTCGTTCAAGGACAAGTTCGAGAACATGGGTGCAGAAATTGTGAAGGAAGTCGCGACGAAGACCAATGACACGGCCGGTGATGGTACCACGACGTCCGTCGTGCTTCTTGAGGCCATGATTGATGAAGGCCTTGCACGCGTGGTGAAGGGTGGCAACGCCATGGCCATTCGCGCCGGTATGGAAGCAGCCCGCGATGCTGCGGTTGCAGAGTTGAAGAAGATGGCAAAGCCAGTTGCTGGTAAATCTGATGTGAAGCAGGTTGCAACCATTTCTGCAGAGAACGAAAATCTCGGAACCATTATTGCCGAGACCGTCGAGAAGGTCGGGAAGAATGGTGTTGTCACGGTCGAGGAGTCGCAGGGCACTGAGCTTTCCTATGAAGTAGTGGAAGGTCTCCAGATTGATAAGGGGTACGCTTCTCCGTACCTGGTCACGAACCCGGAGCGTATGGAGGCAGAGATGAAAGATGCATCCATTCTCATTACCGACAAGAAGATCTCGAGCGTGCAGGAAGTACTCCCGCTCTTGGAAAAGATTGCACAGTCCGGACGCAAAGAGCTCGTCATCGTCGCTGACGATATTGAAGGTGACGCACTTGCAACCTTCATTGTGAATCGTCTCCGCGGTACGTTCAGCGTGCTTGCGGTGAAAGCACCAGGCTATGGCGACCGGAAGAAAGAAATGCTTGCTGATATCGCTGCTGTTGTTGGTGGTCAGGTTATTTCTGCCGACACGGGCCTCACTTTTGAGAGCGCCACGCTCTCGATGCTTGGTAAGGCGTCTCGTGTTGTTGCCGGGAAGGACACTACCGTGTTTGTTGGAGGCAAAGGCAAGAAGGCAGATATCGCCGCTCGTGTCTCGCAGCTTCAGGCACTCATGGAACAGTCGTCGTCTAAGTTCGATAAAGAGAAGTTCGAAGAGCGCATCGCTAAGCTTTCCGGTGGTGTTGCGGTCATTCGTGTCGGTGCTGCAACTGAGACCGAGATGAAGTATTTGAAAGATAAGATTGATGACGCAGTGAAGGCAACGAAGGCTGCCATGGACGAGGGGATTGTCGCTGGTGGTGGTACGGCGCTTGCGAAGGTTGCAAAGAAGCTCGCTGGCACTGCGGACAAGAATCGTACAGAAGACGAACAGGTTGGCTACGACATCGTGGTGCGCTCACTTGAGCAACCGCTTCGTCAGATTGCTCTTAACTGCGGCAAGGATGATGCTGGTAGCATCGTTGAGAAAGTGCAGGCAGGGAAGGCAGTCGCTGGCTACGACGCTGTTGCAGATGAGATAGTCGACGACATGCTTGCGGAAGGCATCATCGACCCGGTGAAGGTTACTCGTGGCGCGGTTGAGAACGCCGTCTCTGCTGCAGCTATTCTCCTTACGACGGAAGCTGCGGTTGCTGATCTTCCAGAACCCAAAGAAGCTCCTCAGGGAGGTGCTCCTGGTATGGGCGGGATGGAGTTCTAACGTTCTCGTACAAAATGAACCGGCGCGTCCCTTGCGGGGCGCGCCGTTTCGTTGGATTGGTTGGCGAGTTAGCGACGTCCGCCCGAAGCGGCGCCGAAGTCCATACCGATCACCACGTTGATGAGCAGCGAGAACAGCTTGGCGGCAAGAACGCACGCGAGGAGCGTTCCGAGGACGAGTGTTGATCTCGCCTCGTAATCAAGCACCCAGTAGCCGCGCTGGTCACCGACGTACCAGACGCCGAAGGCCAGCAAGGCGAGGGAGATGATTGCGCCGATAGGCGTCTGCTGCTTCCGGCCCTCCACGACGAAGTAGAGGGTCTTAATCACCGCAGCCACGATGAAGAGAGCTTCAGCCGCTTTCGCGGCCTTGAAAAACGGCGCCTCCAGGAGGATAGCCGTCGCCATATGCACCCCCGCGAGGAGAAGTGCCATGCCCGCAAACCAATTAATGAACTTGAACACCTGCGTGCCCCTTCCATCTGTAGCCAGCTCCAACAACCGGCTTACCAGTGGGTTATACGACAGAAACGGTGTTTAGTCAAAAGTGAAGACCGCGACCTCTTATGAGGTATCGCGGTCTCCGGGACGGCGTGCCGTGCATTCGCATGCAAGAACGACGCCGAGTCCGATAGTTGCGACCAAGAGAATGAGCGCGAGTGTGAAGAGTGGGTTCAAATTGACCACATCCGCAAACGCTATCGCCCCTACGAGTGCCGCAACGAATAGAACCATGGCCATAGGGCACCTCCTGCGGCCACTCTAGCCAGACGGATGCTTTTTGCAAGGATGAGATTTGGTATACTGAAGGGGTACTAACCACCCATCATGACCATTCTCTACATCCTTCTCGGTATTGTTGTTCTCCTCGTGCTCTGGCTCGTCTTTGCATATAACGGCTTCATCGCACTCGTGAATCGTGCGAAGGAGGCGTGGTCGGATATCGAGGTGCAGATGAAGCGTCGCTACGACCTCATCCCGAATCTTGTTGAGACGGTCAAAGGCTATGCTACCCATGAGCGAACTGCTTTTGAGAACGTGACAAAAGCACGTTCGGAAGCTATGCAGGCAGGAACGGTTGGCGAGCATGCCGCTGCTGAGAACATGCTCACGGGAGCACTGAAGTCGCTCTTTGCTGTTGCGGAAGCGTACCCAGACCTAAAGGCAAATGCGAACTTCCTCGAACTTCAGCGCGAACTCTCTGATACTGAGAACAAAATCCAGGCAGCACGCCGCTTCTACAACGGCACCGTAATGGCACTCAATACGGGTCTTGAGCAGTTCCCGGGAAATATCGTTGGCGGCGTCTTCAATTTTAAGAAGCGCGAGTTCTTCGAGCTTGAGGAAGGGGAGGGTGCAGCACGACAGCCGGTGAAGGTCGCGTTCTAGCCAATGGCTGACCTCTATAAGGAGCGTTCAAGTAATCTTGTACGGACCTGGGCACTCATGCTCGGGTTCTTCCTGCTCGTTATCGCCGTTGGGTGGGTGGTATCTGCGTACTATGATGACCCGTCACTCCTCTATATAGCGGTTGGTATTGCGCTTTTCATGAATGTTGGGAGCTTCTGGTTCTCTGACAAGCTTGTGCTCTCGATGACGCATGCAAAACCTGCATCGCGTGAGGAGTTTTTTGACCTGTATACCGTTACCGAAAACCTTGCGATAACGGCAGGACTCCCGATGCCCAAGCTCTATGTCATCGACGACCCAGCACCAAATGCGTTTGCAACGGGACGCGACGAGAAACATGCCGTTGTTGCAGCAACGACCGGACTTCTTTCTATGATGAGCCGTGCTGAGCTTGAGGGAGTGATTGCACACGAGCTCTCACACGTGAAGAATCGCGACATGCTTGTCATGACGGTGGCGGTGGTGCTTGCAGGCTTCATCGCTATTATCGCGGACATCTTCCTGCGCATGTCTATGTTTGGTGGTAACCGTGATAACGATAGTAAAGCAGGAGCCGTACTCGCGATTCTCGCACTCGTCGCTGCGATTCTTGCTCCTATTGCGGCACAACTTATACAGCTCGCCATTTCACGAAGACGCGAATATCTCGCAGACGCTTCGGGAGCTCTGCTTACTCGCTACCCGGATGGACTTGCTTCAGCGCTCGGGAAGATTGGTAGCTACGCGCACCCTATGAAAGATGCAAGTCACGCAACAGCGCATTTGTTTATTGGAAACCCGTTTGGTGCGAAGGCCGGACAGTTTATGAACCGCCTCTTCTCCACGCACCCACCCGTCGAAGACCGCATCAAACGACTCCTCGGATCCCAAGGTTAGGCACAGCCTGGATATTGCATGAAGAGGTAAGGAGGAGTACCCTCTCCGTTAATGCGTTTGGCAAAGGGTGTCAGACGCAGGAGGGCAGGGAGGCCCTATTAAAATGTCAGGAACACTTACCCTTTGCGGTTACGAATTTCCCGCGCGGCGTTACAGCATCACCTTGCACGAGGTGAAGCCGGGGCGCTTCATGGGGTTCGAACCGCCGACACCAAAACAAAATCCCGAACCCCGGACTGACACCGGGTACCAGTGCACTTTCGCAGTCAGTGGTCCCTTGCGTTTCGGCCGCCGTTCAAACCGGCGTAAGCACGGCCCGCAAGGCTAGCAGCAGGCTAGCGAAAGCATTGGTTGAGCGGCGTCCCCTGGGCGCCGCTCTCTCGTTATCTATGGTATAAAAGCCCCACGGAGGCGTCGCATAGTGGTCTAGTGCACCACCTTGGAAAGGTGGCAGGCTCGAAAGGGTCTCGAGAGTTCGAATCTCTCCGCCTCCGCCAAAAACGGTATACTCTTTATATGAACTACGTGGGCATTGTGACCGGAGGGAGCGCCAGAGCATATAAGCTTGGTTACCCAACTGCGAATATTCCACTTCCGGATGCAACCGTTTCCGGTATTTATGCAGCGTGCGTCACGCTTGAAGGTAAGACGTATCAAGCAGTTGCCTTTGCTGATCCTGTTCGCGGCATCCTTGAAGCGCACCTTTTCGACTTCTCAGGTGATCTCTATGGCAAAGAGATACAGGTCTCGCTCAGTGAGAAACTCCGCGAGAGTCAAGAGTTTGCTTCAGAAGAGGAGTTACGAGCAGCCATGCAACGTGATGCAGAGCAAGCACGCACGATACGTGAATGTCGTGATATGCAATAACATGTTTACTGGCATTACCGAACGAACGGGGAAGGTGAAGAAGCTTGCGACACAGGGGAGCGTGAGAGATGTCACGCTTGAAAAACCTTCATCGTGGAAACTCACCAAAGGACAAAGTGTTATGGTGGATGGTATCTGCTCGACGGTCGTCTCGGGAGGGAAAGGAACCTTTCTTGTTGAGTACATGCCAGAGACTCTACGCAAGACGACAGCGAAAACCTGGAAGCCAGGAACGCAGGTGAATCTTGAGCGCTCGCTCACGCTACAGACGTTGCTTGATGGTCATCTGGTCCAGGGGCATGTCGATGGAACGGCGAAAGTCACGAAGGTAACAAAAGAAGGGAACTCAAAACTCGTGACCATCGACATTCCCAAGAGCCTCGTGCGTTTTGTTGCTCCACGAGGGTCTCTTGCGGTGAATGGTGTTTCGCTCACTGTTGCAAAGCGCGTTGGTACGAAAGTCACACTCGCTTTAATTCCGCTCACACTTTTGCACACTAACCTCGGGGCACTCGCTACTGGAGACCTCGTTAATATCGAGACAGACCTTCTTGCGCGTTACCTCCTTTCCGCCCGTAAGGCGTGATAGAGTCATAGACATGCAACGCGGCGAATACGAGAAGGAGCGAGTCACGAAAGACGCCTCAAAGCTCAAGGTTGGTATTGTCGTTTCCGCATTCAACGAAGACATCACGGAGCCTATGCTCGAAGGAGCAAAGGCAACGCTTGCCGAGTGGGGAGTGAAGAATGAGAACGTCGAGGTAGTCCGGGTTCCAGGAAGCTTTGAGATTCCGTATGGCTGTCTTTCGCTCATCAAGAAGAGGAAGCCAAACGCGATTATTGCAATTGGCTGTGTTATCAAGGGCGAGACTGACCATGATCGCTACATTGCCTCTGCCGCAGCAGACGGGATTATGAGCCTCACGCTCACGCACAACGTTCCTATCTCCTTTGGTGTTATTACTACCAATACTCTCGAGCAGGCGAAGGTTCGCTCCGTTGGTACGACCAACAAAGGGCGAGAGGCTGCTCTCGCTGCCCTTGAGATGGCACTTATCGGCTGATGATGGCGTTCTCTTCACGCAACTGGAAAGCACTTGCGGCCCTACCGGCTGTGCTTGCCGCTATTGCGCTCGTTTTCTTCATGTCGCGCCCGGAGCCTCCACTTGAGCTTCCACCCATTGAAGAAGTCTCGGGAATCGAAGTAGAAATTGCTGATACCCCGGAAGCACGTGCGCAAGGTCTTTCAGATCGTGCGACCGTTCCCGAAGGATACGGCATGCTCTTTGTGTTTGAGACGGAAGGGAACTACGGTTTCTGGATGAAAGACATGCTCGTCTCAATTGATGTTATCTGGCTCTCACCTGAAGGAACGATTCTTGGTATCGAACGAAATCTCGCTCCGGAGACGTACCCACAGGTTTTCTATCCTCCTGAGCCTGTACGCTACGTCCTTGAAACTGCTGTTGGCGAAGCGGAACGTCAGGGGTGGGATGTTGGCTCCTCCGTTACCATCCGCTAGGTTTCGTGGTATAATACTGCCGGACCGATCCATACGGCCGCTGTTCGCTTTTGCGAGCAGAGGAAAGTCCGAACACAGGCAGCGCAAGCTGCAGCAGGGTAGCGGGTAACGCCCGTCCGCCGTAAGGCGCGAGGTGCGAACAGAAACGTCCGAGGCGAAAGCCAACGACATCCTTTTAGGATGAGTTCTGTCGAAAGGCAGGAATGAAACGGCAAAATCCTTACCTTTGTGCAAGGCCGTGCCCTTCGGGGAGCGCCGCTTGAGGTCACTGGTAACAGTGATCCCAGATAGATGGCCGTACGACGCTTTTGGCGTCTGACAGAATTCGGCTTACCGGATCGGTTCACCAACATCACACAACCCGCCTCACGGCGGGTTGTGTGGGTTTCTATCCCCGCCATTTAGGACCCCACATACCTCTTCTTGCTATACTGGAATCCATTAGAAGACAGCACTAGTTTCCCCTTGTCATGAATGAATCTGTACCCCAGGCTTCCCGACGCTTTTCCTTCGACGCGGCAAGCGCATGGATACTCACTGTGAGCGTGTTCGTGTCGCTCGTTGGTTTCATTCCCGGGAGTCCTGTTTCCCTGCTTGGTACGAAGGCCTCCGTGCTCTTTCTTGGCGTGCTCCTTACCTTCATTGCGTTTGTCATTGCTCGACTCGTGAAGGGAAGCATTGTAGTGCCGCCGCTTACGCTCCTTGGCGCGCTCTGGCTCGTACCACTTGCCTATCTTCTTTCGGCACTTTTCTCAGGGACGAATCCAGTCTTCGCGTTGTTTGGTACTGAGTTTGAGGCCGACACACTAGGTTTCATCTTAGTGCTCGCCATGCTTGCGACACTTTCAGCGCTCGTGATACGACGAAGTAAAGATTTCCTACGCGTATTCGTAGCACTCGGCGCTGGTTTTGGTATCGCACTTCTCGTGCAGCTTGGTTTCATCATCTCGGCGAAGTTGTTCCCCGGATCAGTCTCTCCGGTCGAGAATCTCGTCGGAACGTTCTCGGATATTGGTATGCTCTCTGCGCTCGGTATTGCACTAGCGCTCATAGCACTGCGCTTCTTCTCATTTAAGCTCCTCCCGAGAATTGCTATCTGGGTGGGTATTGCACTAGCGCTCTTCCTCCTTGCGATTATTAACTCACCGATCAACGTTGTACTCGTGGGTATTATGGCGCTCGGCCTCTTTATAGAGACGATGCTTCGTCGACGTGCTCCTGCTGAGGATGAGGAGCTTGCAGGGGTTTCAACACCTTCTCCCGATAGCGTCGAAGAATCGGCACCTGCAGGTTCAGGAAACCTGGTCGCTCCTATTATTGTGCTCCTCTTGAGCGTCTTCCTTCTTCTTGGTGGCTCAACGGTTGCAAATGCGCTCTCAAGTCTCACTAGTATTAATGTTCTTGATGTGCGTCCTTCCTGGCAGTCGACCTTCGACATCGGAAGTCATACGTACGCCTCCTCGCCGCTCTTTGGCTCGGGCCCCGGTACCTTTGGTGAGCAGTGGCTTGCCTTCCGAGATCGTGGTTTGAATGACACCATCTTCTGGAATGTCGACTTCCAGTCAGGTATCGGCTTTATTCCGACGTCCTTCGTTACCACGGGTGCTGTCGGTGTGATTGCCTGGCTCGCGTTTCTGAGCGTCTTTCTCTTCGTTGGGTTGCGAACACTTCTCTTCCGTTTGCCGAAGGAATCATTCTTGAAGTTCGTCTCGATTGCTTCTTTTGTGGGAAGCGCCTTCGCACTCGCACTCGCATTCTTCACCGTTCCAGGACCTATCGTGCTTGCGGTTGGTTTCCTTTTCCTTGGCCTCTTTGTGTCCTCACTTCGCTATGGCAAGGATCGACTTGAATGGGGACTTATCTTCTCAAAGAGTCCGCGCCTTGGATTTGCCATTGTCTTTGGCTTAACCCTGTTGGTTCTCGCTTCAGTCGCTGCAGCCTATGTCGTCGTTGAACGACACCTTGCGAATGTCTCGTATGCTGCCGCACTGCAGGCGCTCTCAAGCGGAGAAACTGATACTGCTGCCGCTGCAATTAGCCACGCAATCGAGCTTGCACCAACCGATCGCTCGTATCGTCTTGCTGCTGCAATTGGTATTGAGCGCATGCGCGCAATTGCTGCCGATACCACTCTTCCTGCAAACGTCGCGCAGCAAGAGTTCCAGGGCGCACTCTCTGCCGCTATTGCCGCAGGTGCTGAAGCTGCACGTATTCAGCCAAACGATTATCAGAACTGGACTGTGCTTGGAAACGTTTACCAAAGCGTCGCTTCGTTGCGCATTGAAGGTGCGTACGAGCAGGCGAAAGCAGCGTATGAACGCGCAGCTGCCTTGAATCCAACGAGCCCGGTGACGCCATACATCATCGCGCAGCTTGAGATCCTTGAAGGGAATACGACTCTTGCCGAGGAGCGCCTCTTGGCTTCCATATCGACGAAGCGCGACTACATCCCGGCGATTCTCCTTCTCTCTCAGTTGAAGGTCCAGATGGGCGAGGCACGCGAAGCACTCGAGGCTGCTGAAGCAGCTGCCTACCTTGCACCAAACGAACCGTCCGTCCTGTTCTCTGTCGGACTCCTACGACTTGGTACGGGAGATGCGAAGGGTGCTGTAACGGCGTTCTCGCGTGCTGTTGAACTGAACCCCCAGTATGCAAACGCCCGCTTCTTCCTTGCGGCAACCCACGCAAATCAGGGACGTATTGCTGAAGCGCTCGCGGAGATGCGCACGGTCGCCGCAATGTCTCCCGAGAATGCCGCTGCAGTTGCTGCAGATCTTTCTGCACTTGAAGCAGGCAGGAATCCGTTCCCGACAGAGCGAGTCCGGTCGCTTGGTATACCACAGCCACCGGTAGCAGAGCCTGCGGGGGCTAACTAGACAATGGTACAGGGAATACTACGAACGCTCGGTGCATCGATACGCGGCCTCCATCAGGCCGCGTATCTCTTGGCTGCGCTTACGCTCGGGTCGCAAATCCTTGCTTTGGTGCGTGACCGCATCTTCGCGCACACATTCGGTGCAGGAGCGACACTCGACCTCTACTACGCAGCGTTTCGTGTTCCTGATTTGGTGTTCGCTATTGTTGCATCCCTCGTGTCTGCTTATGTGCTCATTCCACGTATCGCGGGAGGGAATAAGAAGGAGATACGACGCCTCCTTTCTCACTCAGCTTCCTTCCTTCTTATTGCAGGAGGACTCGCCTCGCTCGTTCTCTATGCCTGGATGCCGAATCTCCTCGGCTTCCTCTTTCCGGACCTCATGGCGGGAAGTCGAGC
>CAYGFQ010000023.1:9524-13201 GCA_964349285.1 uncultured Candidatus Saccharibacteria bacterium
GTCTTCCTTGGCCGGCTCCTTCTCTTGCAACCGCTTCTCTTAGGTCTTTCAGGCATACTAACGAGCGTGACGCAGGTGCATCGGCGCTTTGTTCTTTTCGCGCTCTCGCCTGTTTTTTACAACCTCGGCATTATTGCCGGTGCTATCTTCTTCTACCCGGTCTATGGACTTGTTGGTGTTGGTATTGGTGTCGTGCTTGGTGCTGTCGTACATCTCCTCATCCATATACCGGTTGTTATGGTTGCTGGTGTTTTCCCGCACCCGGTGGTGCCTTCAATGAAACTTATGTGGTCTATTGTTCGCGATTCGGTACCGCGTTCTCTCGCGCTTGGGCTTGGAGCGGTAACGACACTCCTTCTGACGTCGCTTGCTGCACGTGTTGGTGAGGGAAGCGTTTCGGTTTTTACGCTCGCTGGTAATCTTGAGGCGGTACCGCTTGCCTTAATTGGTGCTTCCTATGCAACTGCTGCGTTCCCCGTTCTTGCGGAGGAAGCAAAAGGGAAGCGTTCCGAAGCATTCCGGCAAACCTTGCTCACAGCTGCGCGCCATCTCCTCTTCTGGTCGGCAGTCGCTTCCGTGCTCATGATTGTGCTTCGTGCACATATTGTTCGCACCTTGCTTGGTTCAGGTGCTTTCGATTGGGATGCGACACGTCTCACAGCAGCACTCGTTTCGGTGCTTGTAGTTGGGCTTGCTGCGCAGTGTTTCGTTCTCCTTGCTTCCCGTGCCTTCTATGCTTCTGGTCGCTCGTGGAATCCGCTCATGATTCAAGCAGCGGGCGTCATTGTGTCGGCAGGCTCTGCTGCGCTTCTCTTGGCCTTCTCGCAGGAGATCCCTCTGCTTCGGTACTTCATCGAAGCACTGTTCCGCATTGAGGATGTACCAGGCTCAGAAGTGGTCTTCATTGCACTTGGTGCGACGCTAGGACAGCTCGTCATGGGCGGGGTTGCACTTGCTACCTTGGGCTCGGTTGCGCCTGGGGTTTCCCGCTCCCTGGTACGCCCCTTACTTGAAGGCGGGGCAGCAGGCATCGTTGGCGGTGCGTTTGCGTATAATGTCCTCGTGCTCATGGGAAATATCGCTCCTTTGACGACCTTGGCTGCGGTCTTCACGCAGGGCCTCGTCGCTGGTATGGTGGGTCTTACGGTATCCGGTATCGTGCTGCGGCTCCTCGCGAACAAAGAGTTCGAGGAGGTCTATGAGGCTCTTAAGCGACTAACGTCCCTTAAGGCGCTGCCGCCGCATGAGCTAGCCGCCACCAATGACCGAGCAGATACGTAACTTTTCTATCATCGCGCACATCGACCACGGCAAGTCCACGCTTGCCGACCGTATGCTTGAGCGAACCGGGACCATTGAAGCCCGGAAGATGCGTGACCAGGTGCTCGACAAGATGGATCTCGAGCGTGAGCGTGGCATTACCATCAAGATGCAGCCAGCTCGCATGCACTATCAGGGGAAGGATGGGAAGCAGTATATTTTGAATCTTATCGATACCCCCGGGCACATCGACTTTGCATATGAAGTCTCGCGTGCACTCTCAGCAGTAGAGGGTGTTATCTTGCTCGTTGACTCAACGCAAGGTGTACAAGCGCAGACTCTCACCACTCTTTCCATGGCTCGCTCTGCCGGGTGTGTCATTATTCCGGCTATCTCGAAGATAGATGCTCCGGCTTCACGACCGCAGGAGGTTCGTGAAGAGCTCGCCAAACTCCTTTCTGTGTCTCCAGACACGGTACTCGCCGTCTCAGGCAGAACCGGTGAAGGCGTTGAGGAACTTTTGGAAGAGATTGTGCATCGTGTGCCCGCGCCTCGTGTCAGTGAGAAGGATGAGCCCCGAGCACTCGTGTTCGACTTCTCATACTCAACACATCGTGGTGTTACGGTCTTCGTTCGCGTGTTTGATGGCATGCTCACCAAAGGGAGTGATCTCATTCTTCGTGCCGTCGATAAACGCTTTGTTTCTCTTGAGACAGGTATCTTCACTCCAGACGAGAAGCCGGTGGAGCGGCTTTCTGCAGGAGAGATAGGGTACGTCGTTACAGGTATCAAGGAACCGGGTGTGGTTGCAGTCGGCGATACGATGGGGAAGAACGGCGGTGTGTTGCCGGCGCTTGAAGGATTTGCTCGTCCACGACCGGTCGTATGGGCCTCGGTGTATCCAGAGAGTCAGGATGATCTCTCAGACTTGAAGCAAGCACTCGAGCGACTGCGCCTCACCGACTCCTCGCTCTCGTTTGAAGAAGAGTCTTCAGGAGTTCTTGGTCGCGGATTTAGGTGCGGATTCCTCGGCATGCTCCACCTTGAGATTGTGACGGAGCGTTTGCGACGTGAACATGACCTCTCGCTTGTCGTCACGATTCCAACTATTGCGTATATCGTTACGGACACGAAGGGGAAGAAGGAGACCGTGTATACGCCCTCGAAGTTCCCGGCCTTTGGAGACATAGCAGAGGTTGCTGAGCCGTGGGTGAAAGTAACCCTGATTACACCCCCAGAATCTCTCTCGGGTCTCTTGCAGCTTTTCTATGACCACGAAGCAGACGTGAAGGCGACCGAAGCCTATGTAGATGGACGTATGGAAATCATTGCCGAGATGCCTCTTCGTGAGCTTATGCGCGGCTTCTTTGACCGAGTGAAGAATGCCTCGTCAGGCTACGCATCGCTTTCGTACGAATTCCTTGACGAGCGTGTCGCAGATGTGGTTCGTCTTGATATTCTCGTTGCAGATGAGGAGGTGCCTGCGTTTGCCCGCATTATTTCAAGACGTCGGGTGCAGGAAGAGGGAGAGCGCATGGTGGAGAAGCTCCACAAGATATTGCCGCGCCAGCTCCAGGTAACCAAAATCCAAGCACAGGCACTCGGGAGAATTGTTTCCTCACGCTCGCTCTCAGCGCTCCGTAAGGACGTTACGGGCTACCTCTATGGTGGCGACGTGACCCGCAAGAAGAAACTCCTTGAGAAGCAGAAGAAGGGTAAGAAGCACCGTGCCAAGTTCGGCAAGCGCATGGACATCCCGGAGGATGTATTCATGAAGATGGTCCAGGATACGGATCGATAGAGGTATAATCGGAAGGATGCGCCGTCGGAGAGCCAAGGTAAATGTCCGAGAGTATGCGGTAGCCGTTGTGCTCGCTATCGTTCTCCTGTGGCTCCTCTACCTGGTATTCGATATTTTCAAGAAAGAGGAGATTGCACGACACGCGGCTGCGGACACAAAAGCCGAACTCGCTTCTCTTGAAGCTCGGGAAGCGACACTGTCAGCAAACCTGGTTGATCTTAAAACCGAGCGTGGTCGGGAGGCTTCTCTACGCGAGACCTATGGTGTTGCACGCCCCGGCGAGGAGGTTATTATCGTGGTACCGCCAGCGGAGGGGGATGGCCTTCAGGAACTTTCCTGGTGGCGCCGCCTCCTTGGCTATTTCGGTCTCTAAGCGGGATTGGTTTAGTGGTAGAACGAGTGCTTCCCAAGCACTAGGCACGAGTTCGATTCTCGTATCCCGCACCTCTATGGAAAATGAAAAGAAATTGATGGTCGATGTTGAAGGAGCGCCACACGAGGCAATTGTTGGTGCATCGGTATTTCGTGATCGCACGAATGAGGAAGGAAAGACCGTACGCGAAGTATTGCTCGTCAAAGGCGAGAAATCAGGGCAGTGGTACTTTCTTGGCGGCAA
>CAYGFQ010000024.1:0-2312 GCA_964349285.1 uncultured Candidatus Saccharibacteria bacterium
GTCGAACACCTCCCAAATGAGGTGGTGGAGACCGTCAGGGCCAGTCGTCCCGATGTACATGCCCGGACGCTTGCGGACCGGATCGAGTCCTTCAAGGACTGTAATTGAGGAGGCGTCATAACCTCCCGCGCTCCCTTTAGGAGCGCGGCTTTTGACGTCTTTTCCTGCTTTAGCGGCCATGTTCGTGTTAGCAAAAGTATACCACGAAAGCCTCTAGAGTGCCTGGTCGAAAACAAGGAAAAGAGGCCGCAGCGAGGCCGTTTTGTAGCCCTCGTTCGCTACCGAACCTGCCACCCCTCCCGAGCATTCAAGGCACGGGTAATGCTCTCCATGCGAGGGGTCAAATCAGCCTCAGAAAGCGTCTTATCAAAGCTTTCAAAGACAAGGCGAAATGCGTAGGAAAGCTTCCCCTCCTTCTCAAATCGGTCGAAGAGATCGATACGAGCAAGGAGCTCGCCTGCCTCGTGCGTAATCACATTCACCACCTCGCTCGCTTCCGTTCCTACTGGTGTCCATACTGCAACGTCGCGTAGAGCAAAGGGGAAGGTAGAGAAGGTACGGAAGCGTGTGAGCGGTGCGGCTTTCGGCTCGTACGCCTCACCAAACTTCTCGAGGTCTGCCTCCCCAAGTGGAAGCTCAACAACCTCATCACCTGGAGGAGTCCCCATACCAAGCATCCCAGCAAGTTCTTGAGCAACCTCTGCCAAAACAGGTTGTCGCTTCCCTTCGACCGCACGGTACCCAAGCGATAGTGAGAGACGCTCGCCATCTTTCTCAAAGATGTTCCCCACCTCAAAGAGTCGCACCTCTTTCACTGGCCCTAAAACACGAGGTGCAAGTGTCGCAGCCTTTGCGAGTGCTTCTTCCATATTCCCCGAGAGGTTGGCACGCAGGTATGGCTTATCTTCCTGCAATGGATTTGCGAGCGGTATCTCACCGGTAACAGCGAAGGAAGGTGTTGAGATTTCTGTGAAGCCACGCTCAACGAGGAAGTCTTTTACCATCTCGATACCACGGTACCGCTCCTGGTGCGGCTTCTCTTCTTGCGGAAGCGGCGTTGCGGGAACCTGGTCATACCCGAGAATTCTTCCAACTTCCTCGACGATATCTTCTGGAATCACGAGGTCACGCCGTTCAAACGGAGGAGTGACGATGAGTGTCCCGCTTTCGCTCGTATACGAAAGACCAAGTCGCCCAAGCGCGCCTTCTATTTCTTTATCCGTGAAGGCAGCGCCCAGTCGGTGATTAATGAATGCTGTCGAAACAGAAACCAAGCGACGCTCCTCGCGAGCAGGATAGTAGTCGACGACACCTACCACTTCCCCACCGGCGACGTCGGTAAGGAGTGAGAGGATAGCGTGCATGCCGTACACCGTGAGTTCTGGTGAAGGACGATTCTGGAAACGAGAGCTTGCATCGGTGAACAGTTTCAGAGCTTGCGCCGTTCTTCGGATTAAGGTGCCATCGTAATTGCCGGCAGAGATAAAGAGGTCGGTCGTCGATTCCGTAACGCCGGAAGAAAGACCTCCCTTGATGCCCGCAATATCAAGGAGTTGTCCGTCCTTGTCGGTAAACACAAAAGAATGCTCGGGAAGCTCATACGTCTCACCGGTGAGCACCGTTATCTTCTCCCCCTGCTTCGCTCGTCGAATATCGATTCGAACGACATCGTCAGCAGCGAGCTTTGCAAGATCAAAGCCGCCTGATGGTTGCCCGATATCGAGCATGACGTAATTCATAACGTCGACGACGTTATTGATGGAGCGCTGACCAACTGCTTCCAGCGCCTCAACGAGCCAGGAGGGTGACGGCCCAACCCGCACGCCGCGTACCAAGGCCCCAGTGTGCCGCACGACGTATTCAGGGTCACCTGTAACAACAAGTGCCTCAGTCGCTGCAAAGGTGGGTGCAGGCTCTCGAAGCGGGTCTTTCTTAAGAGGAATATCCAGGATAGCTGAAAGTTCCATCGCAATACCACGGTGTGAGAGCGCATAGCACGCACGGTCGGGAAGTACCTTCACATCGAGCAGGTCGCCTGCAATCTCTTCTATCTCAAAGGCATGGAAAGTAAGCGCATCAGCAATGTCGAGTGCGCTCGGGAGCGTCTCATCGAAATACATCTGGAGCCACGTGCGGGAGACTTTCATACCTCTTTTTCTTCAAAGCCGTGCACGAATCGAATGTCGCCACCATGGAAAAGGCGTACGTCTGGCACACCGTACTTCACCATGATGAGACGCTCGAGTCCGCCACCAAACGCAAAGCCCTGAATCTTTTCAGGATCAAGGCCAGCATTCCGAATCACATTCGGG
>CAYGFQ010000024.1:2322-12953 GCA_964349285.1 uncultured Candidatus Saccharibacteria bacterium
CGCCACACACTTCAAGCCACCGCCCTTCCTTGCCGGGAGGTGCAAACCACACATCAACCTCGACTGAAGGCTCGGTGAAAGCGAAGTAGCTTGGGCGAAGACGAATCTGTGCGTCCTTGCCGAAGTATTCACGATAGAACTGATCAAAGGTGCCTTTGAGGTTTGCGAGTGAGACATCGGGACCAACAGCGAATCCATCAAGCTGATAGAACTGTGCTTCGTGTGTCATATCAGTCCGCTCGTTGCGGAATACTTTCGCAGGAGCAATGGCGCGATACGAGGTCTTCCCCGTTCGTGCCATTTCCTCAAGACAACGAATGGAGACTGCCGTTGTATGAGTACGTGGCGTACGTGGCGTGCTCTCCTTAGTCCAGAACGTGTCCTGCATATCACGAGCAGGATGATCCTCTGGGATGTTGAGGGCGGTGAAGTTATGCCACTCGTCCTCAAGTTCAGGACCGTACTCTATAGAAAAGCCCATGCGGCCGAAGATGTCCGCAATTTCGCGTATAGCGACCGAAATAGGATGCAGGCGCCCATTCATAGGGATAGGGGCAGTATACAGGCGCTCTCATAGAAAAAACAGCCTGAATTTGCTATAGTTTCAAGTACGTACGGCAGATATGAGTCCGGAACTTCTAGCGTATCCGTTTTTGTTTGCGGCCATTTATTTCGAGGCCTTCTTGCTCGTAACCTTCCTTTCAAGCCCTGCTCGCCTCATGCGCGAGCGCACGACGAGCACCCGCACACCTCAGGTGGCTGTTGTGGTCCCCTGCTACAACGAGGGACGCACCGTCGAGGCAACAGCGAACTCTCTTCTTGCACTTGATTACCCTGCTGAAAAACTCCAAGTGATTCTCGTCGACGACGGTTCGACTGACGACACGGCAGCAATCATGGACCGTTTCGCGACTCATCCTCAGGTCACGGTCATTCACCAAAAGAATGGCGGTAAGCACACTGCCTTGAACGCAGGCATTGCAGCTGCGAAAGGCGCTGAACTGGTTGGCTGCCTTGATGCAGATTCGTTTGTGGAGCAAAACGCACTTCGCGAGATGATTGGCTGCTTCGATGACCAGAACGTAGGAGCCGTCACTGCAGCTATGTCGGTACACGAGCCGAAGAACATCCTTGAGCGCATGCAGAATGCTGAGTACATCATGGGCATCGCCCTTCGCCATATCCTTGCTGCCGTAAACGGTATCTATGTGACCCCGGGACCATTCTCCCTCTATCGTAAGGACGTCTTGGTTCGTCTTGGCGGCTTCCGTCGCGGACACAACACGGAGGATATGGAAATGGCACTGCGCATCCAGAAGGACGGCATGACGATTGATAGCGCACATACTGCTCGGGTGTATACGAAGACGCCTCGTTCAGTTCCTTCGCTCGTGAAGCAGCGTATCCGTTGGACAACAGGCTTCCTGAAGAACATGCTCTACGACTACCGCGACCTCGTCGGAAACCCACGCTATGGCGCCTTGGGCACTATCGTTCTGCCTCTTGGCTTCTTCGCTATTGCCGGAGGCATCATCATGTTTGGTCTCATCTTGTACCAGGCCATCTCAAACGGCATCGCAACCTACCTGCGCGCTGTTGGTGTTCCCTTTGAATACACCATCACCACGATGATTCCCCGCCTCTCCTCCGTCGAGTGGTTCTATATGCCACTCACCCTCTTCTCCCTCGTTGCTGTTGTCGCGATTGTTGGAAGTATCCTTTTTATCCTTCTCGGAAAGCGCATCTCAGACACACCGGGGTCCTTGGGTATCGGCGTCATTGGCTACCTCTTTGTGTACGGTTTGATTGCTCCGCTCTGGCTCATCGGCTCACTTGCAGATGTCGCTACAAATACCCGACGCTCCTGGCGCTAATCCTATGCCCTTCTACGCAAAAAATGCTCTCGTTGCACTCGCTATTACCGTCGTTATCGTCGGAACGATTCTCTACGCCATAAACTATTTGAACGACGAGCGTGTGAAGGAACTGCGTGCTATTGAGGATCAGCTTGCGACCGATACCCTTTCCATCGAAACACAGTTCGCACTTCTTGAAGAGGCACCGTGCGAGGGTCTCCCTGACGACAACATTCTCTCCGGAGAGCTTGGGAGCCTTGGTGATCGCCTCATCTTCGCAGAAGAGCGTCTTGGTGCAACGGATCCTGAGGTACTTCGCCTCAAGGAGCGCTACACACTCCTTCAGATACGTGATTACCTTCTCACCAAGCGCCTTGCTGAGACCTGCGACATAAACCCGACTATCGCCCTCTATTTCTATTCAAACGCTGGTGACTGTGCCGACTGCGACCGTGCTGGCTACGCCCTTTCCTACCTACGCCAGACGTACCCTGCCCTTCGCGTCTACTCCTTCGACTATCACCTTGATCTTGGAGCTCTGAAGACGCTTATTGCCGTTGAGAAAGTCAAAGAAGAATTCCCTGCCTTCGTCATTCAGGGCAAGCCTCGTTATGGCTTTACCTCCCTTGAAGAGTTCGAGAAGCTCTTCCCCAAGGCAATGTTTGAAAGTGCGACAACGACCGACCAATAAGGTTAATCCTTTCGAAAACAGAACCTAGAGAGTCTTTCACCACGCTCTTCATACCATCTCTTACCTAACACTAGGTATTACTTTTGGAGCCGCCTCGGAGATTCGAACTCCGGACCTACTCATTACAAGTGAGTTGCTCTACCAACTGAGCTAAGGCGGCTTACTCTTTCCTTACTGCACGTCTGAATTCTTTCCCTCCTCACGGTTCACTCGCAAGACCCGCTTCACTTTCGACACATACTCCACAAACGGACGTGGTGCCCCCACCTGTTCGCGAGCCTTGAGGCGCTCGACGAACCGGTGGAGTGCTGCTTGAAGTGCTTCGACTCCAGCAAGTGAGACATGGGCAATGTCGTGAACGACACGCTTTCCGAGCGCACGAGTGAATCCAAGCGCCGTGGCACTCACGTCTACCTTATCAAAGGCGTGCGTGAAGGACACCACCTTTGCATCAAGCGAGGAACGGAATGCCGGGAAAGCCCGTGACCCAGTACGTGCCTCGCGTGCGGTCAGAAAGAGAAACCCGGAGAGGAGCGCGACTGCAGCAAGGAGAGCGATCGCGAGCACCATAAGCTAGCCGCGGGCTGAGAAGCGCGCGAAGCGGCTTATCTCAACACGCTCACCAAACTTCTGCGTTGCCTCTGCAAGGAGGTCACGAATTGCCTTCGAATCATCCTTGATGTAAGCCTGCTCGAGAAGAACCTGGTCCTTGAAGTAGCTTGCAAGCTTACCCTCAAGAATCTTCTCGCGCATTTCTGCAGGCTTCCCTTCAACTTCTTTCTCAAACACAGCAAGTGCTGCCGCCTTTGCGTCTTCCGGAACCTCACTCGATGAAAGGTACGTCGGGTTTGCAGCAGCGATATGCATTGCAAGCTCACGAGCAAGGGCGGTGAACTCTTCGTTCTTGGAAACGAAGTCGGTCTCCGAGGAAAGGAGGACCATGGCACCAATAGCGCCGTCATGAACATAGGTGCCAATAGCACCAGCACCAAGCTCGCGGTCTGCTTTCTTGTCCGCAGCTGCACCACTCTTCTTACGAAGAATGACCTCGGCCTTTGCGACATCGCCTCCCGCCTCTTCAAGGGCTTTGCGGCACTGCATCACCGAGATGCCGGTGCGATCACGAAGCTCTTTGACGATATCGGTTGAAATATCCATGACAAATGACGGGTTAAGTATAGCGCACGAGAATAAGAAGCCCGGGAACCTTAGGCCTTGCGACCCTGCTCGTAGGCTGAGGCGAGCTCCTCAAGAACGAGGCCCACGGCTGTCCGGGACGCATCGTTCATAACAACCGGGAAGGTTGCATCAGCAAGATCACAATCGGAGTTCATGATGCCGATGACTGGAATACCTGCTTTGCGAGCTTCGCGGGTTGCGTGTGCCTCGTGCTTGGTGTCGACAATGACAAAAGCATCGGGACGGCGTGCGAGGGCGGTGATGCCATCAAGGCGCTCGGACAAACGCTCAATTTCACGGTCGATGAAAACACGCTCAAGCTTCGTGTAGAGCTTTGCAAGCTCTCCAGACTCGCGCTTCTCAAGAAGGTCAGCGAGGCGGTCGATACGCTTCTTAATCTCAACGAAGTTCGAGATGGTACCACCGAGCCAGCGACCAGCGACATAAGGCTGTCCAACGCGCGTAGCGGCCTTGCGGACAGCGTCAGAAACTTCACGCTTGCCACCAACAAAGAGGACGGTCTTGCCATCCTTGGCGAGCGCTTCCATAGCGGCCTTTGCCTTAGCGAGCTGTGCATCAGTCTTCACGAGGTCGAAAATCTCGACGCGAGCCTTCGCACCTGCGATGAAGCTCCTCATCGAGGGGTGGCGGCGGCGCTTGAGGTGGGCAAAATGAGCGCCCGCCTCAAAGAGACGGTCAACGCCAAGCCCAACCGTGGTATCGGTAGTCATGAGGGGGAGTATAGGCTAGGAGGGCGTATTTGGCAACGTTATTCCTCTTCTGAGGCCCCAATACCCCCTTCGGCGGCCTTCGCCTGGAGGGCTTCCATGATGGGGTCGAGGCCACCCATAAGAATCTTTGGGAGGTTATGCCAGGACTCCTTGATTCGATGATCGGTAACGCGGTCCTGAAGGAAGTTATAGGTCCGAATCTTCTCGGAGCGATCCCCTGTTCCAATCTGCCCCTTCCGTTCAGCGGCATGGCGCCTCGCCTCCTCCTCCTCGTGAAGGTTCTCGAGTTTTGCAGAGAGAATCTGCATTGCCTTCTCGCGGTTTCCAATCTGACTCCGTTCCGAGGAAGAGCGAACATCGATACCCGTTGGTTTGTGGATGAGACGTACAGCTGACTCCACCTTGTTCACGTTCTGACCCCCTGCCCCGCCCGAGCGAGACAACTCCCTTTCAATATCTGCAGGATTGATCTCGAACTTTGGTTTGGTGCGAATAGGAAGCGCTGCAACCGATGCCGTTGAAGTATGGATGCGGCCGGATTTCTCCGTAACAGGAACGCGCTGCACTCGGTGCACCCCGGTTTCGTAGCGAAGGGCGTCATACGCAAGCGCCCCCTCAATCTCAAGCGTGAGCTCATCGATAATGCGAACCCGCCACCCCTTTCCTTCAGCATACTTGAGGTACATATCCTTCAATTCTGCGGCAAAAAGTGTTGCCTCATCCCCTCCTGCGCCTGCACGAAATTCAAGCACAATGGCTTTGGGCTTTGACTCTTCCTCCTTCTCCTTCGCTAGAATCCGCTCTATATCAGCGAGAATCTCTTGCTGACGTGCACGTATACGGCGAGTATCCTCTTCTGCAAGGGCAAGGAGGTCCTCGTCAGCACCAGCAGCCTCGGTAGCAGTACGAAACTCTTCCTCAAGACGTTCGTACTCCTCCGCCAGATAGGCAGTTGAGAAGTTCTTTTTAAATTCGGAAGAGTACTCCATGGAGGTATATGATAGCGCACGAGCGCCCCGCACATGCGGGGCGCTCGTATACGGTATCTACGCCTTCTTCTTGGCAGCGCGCTTCTTGAACTGCTCGACGCGACCAGTCTTGTCGAGGGTGCGCTCCTCACCCGTGTAGAACGGATGCGACTTCGAGGAGATTTCAACCATGACCTTCGGGTACTCCTTGCCGTCAACGGTGACGGTCTCAGAGGTCTCTATGGTCGAGCCAATGAGAAAGGTCTCACCAGAGGAGAGATCGACGAAGGCAACGGTCCGGTAGTTTGCCGGGTGGATATCGGTTTTCATGACCCAGGCACTCTAGCAGAAACCGCCCCGTCCATCAAGGACAGGGCGGTTTCCTTTGCTCCCCTAGAATTCCTGCAGGTTAAAGGCCGGATTGATGGTTATGGCCTTTGTCGCCCCTTCGCAGTCAATCTCGTACTCCTGCTGCTTGGTTATCGTCACACTCTGCTCGCCGTTCAAGAGGGCTGAGGAGAGGCCGGGACCAGAGACGCTGCAGGCGAGCGCGTTCTCGGAGGTCCAGTGCACGATTGTCTCGCCGTTCGTTGCGACACGATACGCATCTGCCCAAATGTCGACGACCGGAGTACGTACGGTGACCGTCTCATAGTCTGTTACGCTACCGCCAGAACCGGTACAGGTGAGTCCAAAGGTGGCGTCTGCTGAAAGCGCCCCGGTCGAGCGCGAACCGCTTGCTGTTGGGGTAACGGTCCCAAACGGCGTTATGCTTGCCGACGTACTATTTGTACAGGTCCAGGTGAGAGTTGAAGAGCCATCAACTGCGACGTTCGTGGGGTTCGCAGAGAGTGTTGCGGTAGGACCCTGGACGCCTTCAGTTGAGTCGCTACCGTCTGAACAATCGCTATCCTGCGTGTCGGTATCACCGTCGTTGTCGTTATCGGCAGTATCGGAGCACTGCATACCACTTGGTGAGATGGTGACTGCTGCCCACGGACTACAGTTGTTATTCTCACTCGATTCAGTAATGGCACCGTTATTTGCGCTCGAGCTCTTGTCTGCACACGCGCGGACATAGGTCGTCGTTGGGTTTACCACAGCAGGGAATGTATACGCGAGTGTTGCAGTGAAGTTTGAAGAAGCAGAGAGTGCCGTGGAGCGCACGTACGTTCCAATATCCTGTGCGCCGGTACCGCTCGCATCAGTAGCGATCTGGAAGAGGTTTGTGAAGCCTGCTGAGGTTGCACCGACACCCACATTCGATATGACCGAGGAGAGGGTCGTTGAATAGCCGCCGGTGACATTAGTCGGAGAAACAGCGGCGGCAGTAAGGTCGATAGCTGGAGCAGGATTCACGGTCACCGTCACACTTCTCGTTTCCGTTCGATAAGTCACACCAGAAGCGGACTCAGATTGAAAGAGGCGGCAGGTAGCAGTATATGTTTTAGTTGCGGTTGGGTAGTCAGTTGTTGCACCCATCGTTCCCCACGTCTGTCCCTCATATGCACCTGGTGCTGGGATTGCCGTATACGAGAAGTTCGTCGTACAGTTCCCTTCAACATCTGGCTGTGGAGAACTCGTTACGTTATCAATTGCAAGCGGCGCGGAAAACGTAACATACGTAGACTCGCCTGCTGTAATGGTTTGTGGAGTTGCCGTGATAATAACGCCCGGGTTGTAATCAACGGTCATGCCCGCACCAGCGTCGCCAAGACCCGACCATGCATACGAAGGCACAGGAATAAGAAGAGCGGAAGCAACTGCGAATCCAACAAGTAAGGTTCTCATATAGCAATTAGTATACCGCTTTGCCGGATGCGTTGTGAGTAAGTTATCGATGCTGTGCATTACGTGGGTTTCACCCTTGAGACCTTTATACTGTTGCCATGACGCGGCTTCGACCATATCTAGGCACCCTGCTTGCGCTTGGTGGAGGTGTAGCAGCCTTTCTTGGAATGGTCATTCCCTCCCTGTGGTTCCTCCCCATCCTCGGAGTACTTGGCTACTTTGCAAGCACTACTCGCTCTTCATCCTCGAAGGTTGCTCTTGGCCACGGCCTCCTGTTTGGCGTCCTCGCAAGCATGGGTGGTGTGTGGTGGTTTTGGGATACCCTGCCGCTCACCTGGATACTGATACCTGAGGGACCCATTCAGTTCTTCCTTGTTGGTATTGTCTACAGTCTCACGGTCGTCTCGCTGGCACTCCCCCTTGCGCTTGTTGCGCCGCTCATCCGCAGAATCCCAGCTCGTTGGTATCGTCCATTCGTGTTTGCGTTTGCCTACATCGGACTTGAGGAATTGCGTATGTGGTCATTCGCACTTTTCTTCCTGGCACCTGAGTCAATGCTTGCGCCTAACTTCTCAGTTGCAGGACTCGGGTACGTACTTACCGAAAGCGCACTCTTTCTGCCACTCGCGCAGGCAGGTCATTACGGCTTGCATGGATTCCTCGCACTCCTGTCGGCAACGCTCCTCGAGCGTAAGCGTCTGCCGTTGCTACTCGGGGCAAGCGTACTACTCCTGTCTCTTCTCGTTGCGTACGCCACACTACCGACAGAGCACGAAGGTAGCACGGTACGCGTTGGTCTTATCTCCTCGTACGCACCACCCGGGCCGTTCGTTCTCCCAAACCTCATCATTGCTCCCCTGCAAGAAGCAGCAAAGCGTGGCGCGGAAGTTATTGTGACGCCAGAGGGTTTGGGACTTGCTCCCTTCCTCGACCAAGAAGCCCGGCATCGGTTCTACGAAACACTCTTTGCGGAACGAAATGGTCTTGTTATAAGTTCCTCCATCGTTCGTGAGGAAAACGGCAACGAACATGCAGAGCTTACCTATGAGACGCCGCAGGAAGGCATCATTGGATCGCAGCACAAGATATTCTTCGTCCCCGTCGGCGAGTATCTGCCGCCACTTATACGCATAGCGATTGCTGCCGCAGGAAAGGAGAATCTAAATGGCTACGGGTCCTATATCGCAGGAAGAGCGGTTGCCGGCTCGTCGATTACATCAACAGAATACGCAGGCACCCGCTTTGGCGCGCTTTTGTGCTCTGAACTTTTATCACCTCGCCTCTACGCAAGACTTGCTGCTACCGACACTGACCTTCTCTTGAATCTCGCAAACAACTCATGGTTCCATGGCTCGCACCTCCTCCACGACCGTCTGCAACAGCTCGCAAAGACACATGCTCTGCGGAATCGACAGTATGTGTTGGTCGCAGCAAACGGCTCTCCTGCCTATGCGGTTAACGCACGTGGTAGCGTGATCGGCGAGACGCTCTGGGGTACACCCGAGGTCCTTATGGTCGACGTCCCGCTTCCTGCGAACTAGAACTCCTCGAGGTTGAACGTTGGGTTAATGATGATCGATTTCGTCGCCCCTTCGCAGTCAATCTCATATTCCTGTTGCTTGGAGATAGTGACGTTGTCTTCACCGTTCAGGAGAGCCGAGGAGAGACCAGGACCAGAAACCTCGCAGGTGAGCGCGTTCTCGGAGGTCCAGTGCACGGTGGTGTCGTTTCCGGTTGCGACGCGATACGCATCCGCCCAGATGTCGACGACAGGTACGCGGACCAAGATATCTGCTGAGTCAATATCGCTTCCGTCAGGGCCCGTACACTGAATCTGATACGTCGCGTTATCTGCAATAGCGGTCGTTGTATCAGTGCCCGAAGGAGCGCCGCCGGTTGAAAAACCACCAGCTCCCTCCCCTGCCGTGTTTACACACGTCGTCGCGTTCACTGAAGACCATGTGAGAATCGCGGTGCTCCCAACTGCTATCGAACAGCTGTTCGGGCTTGTACAGTCGAGGTTTGCAGTCACCGAGTCATCACTTTCATCATTGTCGTTCGGGTCACCAGGGGTACACCCGTCATCAGCTTCGTCCGCATCTCCATCAAAGTCGTTATCTTCATTATCGGAGCACTGCGGCTCATTCACGGTGATGGTGAGCGTGTCGCTTGCATAGTCGTTGCCGCCACCTCCACCACCACCGCTCCCTCCCTCACATGCTACACAGGTCGCATTTTCAGTAGAGTTCTGATACCCAGTAAAGTTGCCAGTCGTGTTACAGGATCTACCTGCGGTTATCTGTACCTTGTAGCCGTCAGGACAAGTGATGTCTTTCCTCTCGGCATCTGCATTACAAACTGGATTGTAGGTCGCGCTTTGCGGAGAGCAGCTACTGCTACCACCACCAGTGCCGCCAAAATCAGGACCGTAACAGAAGACACCGTACTCGGTATCTTCCGCTGGCTTCACGACATCCGAGCCGCTTGTCGCATTTCCGGTCACAAACAGATCACCAACTGGTGCGTTTTCATCAAAGGGCCACTGCTGTCCCGTGCAGTACTCAGCACCCGTTGAAGACCAGGTCAGTGTTGCCGTTTCGCCAGCCTGCACGGTTGTCTTCGTTGAAGAGAGAAGTGCAGTAACCGGGCCACCAACTGAAACCTGAACGCTTTCTGAGTCGCTTGGTGGTGGACCTGAGACAACGCAGCTATATACATCAGTGTTAATGGCATTGCACTGTCCAGAGTTCACCTTACAGTTCTTGTCTGGAGGATTGTTACAAGGATCTCCCTGCGGATCTCCCGAAGAGCACGACGGCATATTCGAATACGGCCGATTCGGATCGGTCCAAGGGCACGCAAGATCAGTCGTGTCGCTTCGCTGATACTGCCACGTACCACTTCCCGTGCCCGTTGCTCCCGTACAGGTCACGGTGTAGGTCGTTGTGCTCGAGGGCGTAAGTGTAACGGAGCCGCTCGTTGCTCCTTGAGTATCGAACTGAGAGCTCGAACAATAGGAAGCATTGGTGCTGCTCCACGTAACCGTAACGCTTTCCCCTGTCTGAATGCTGCTTGGTGAGGTGGAGACAGTCGTCACGGGTGCAGTGACCGTTGAAGTAACGATCACTTGCTTTGATGCTTGTGGCGAGGTTCCTCCGGTGCCGGTGCAGGTAACGCTATACGTTGTGGTCGAAGACGGAGAGACTGACACGGTTCCCGAAGTTGCATTCCCGGTCGAGAAGCCAGTACCGGTGCAGGAGGTGGCGTTCGTCGAACTCCAGGTGAGCGCTGAGGAGCTCCCCTGACTTATGGTCGAAGGAGAGGCAGAAAGGGTTGCTGTCGGGACGGTGGCAGCACCTACATAGGTAAGAGCGTACCAACCAGACTGGGTAGCCGTTCCGCTCCCAGAATGGAT
>CAYGFQ010000025.1:0-12586 GCA_964349285.1 uncultured Candidatus Saccharibacteria bacterium
CTCGAACCTGGGACCGTCTCCTTAAAAGGGAGCTGCTCTACCAACTGAGCTATGGGCGGTTAGGTACAACCTACCATCGAGGGCAGCGCTTTTCTAGTACGAAAGCGCATCAACCGTTTGCCCCGCAGGATCGATAAGGAGAATCGTCTCACGGCTCTTTCGCCAGAGCTCATCACTCTTCCCGAGGAAGAGGCGCCAGGTGCCGGTATAGAAACCGTTCTCATTCTTGTGAGCAGCAACGCATCCGTTGTAGTTCAGATACTCGTCGATGAACTCTTCACACGATGAAGAGAGGTTGTCGGGTACCTTGGTCTCTGTTTCGCAGCGAGGCATGCCGCGTACATAGAACTCACACTCGTCGTCATCGCTGTCATCGTAGTAGTTTGAGAACTCCTCTCCTGGTGTCGGGCAAGCAAGTGAGAGTGTGGGTGAGAAGTTTTGTCGCTCCTCGAAGTACCCGGTGCAGCGGTTCTCCTTGAAGGAAACTCCTACCGGTGAGCGGCCAGTGACGACAATTGCTTCTTCGCCAGGAGAGAGGGTGACGGGGCCCGTCGCACTCACGCGACCAGAGCTTGGAAGTTCAGAGGCGTTCGGGAGTGTCGCCTGATTATTGCTTGCTGAACTTGCAAGTTTCCAGCCAACGAGCGAAACACCCTCGGTTGCAGCACCGGAGAGTCGAATAACAACGTATTCGTTCTTTGGATCAGCACTCATTGCTCCTGATACATCACGAGAGAGGGAGACCTTGCCGCGGTATGCAGAACCCGTATTTCCATCTGAGCCAATGGGGGAGAAGGCATTCGGGTCGCCATAGGGGTTAGCTCCTTCGGTTGGAGAAGAAATGGGAGTCAAAAAGGGACCAGCAAATGAGATGGGACGGTCAGGACCACCCGAACCAACCCACACAGCGAAAATGGCGAGCACGATTCCCAGGAAAAAGAGGAAGTCTTGCATCATATACCTCTTATCATAGCCTAGCCTGTAAGCTTCGAAAGCTCTTCGCGCACCACGGTTGCATCATCCCAAGGCGTCTTCGCACCGTTCGCTTCCATTATGTAGGGATCGGTGCCCTTGCCCGTTATAAGGACAGCGTCTCCTGCTCGTGCAAGCGTGAGTGCCGTGTGAATGGCTTCCCGCCGGTCGAGGAGTATCTTCGGAGCGCGCTGCATACCCTTCGCCATGGCATCGACAATTGCCTGGGGGTCCTCGTCATACGGGTCTTCATTCGTAAGAATCACTTCGTCACAGTATTCATCTGCGATACGACCCATCTCTGGACGCTTCCAGGTATCCCGACCGCCACCCGTGTTTCCAAGAACACAAATCTTCCGCACCTTCGGATATGCCTCATAGAGCGCACGCAAGGAATCGGGCGTATGCGCATAGTCGACCACTGCCATAAATGCTTGTCCTGCTTCAACACGCTCGGCTCGACCGCGAATCAAGGTAAGACTCGCAAGTGCTTTTGCACTCGTTGCAAGTGGTACACCAAAGAACCGTGCCGTGTGTAGTGCTGCAAGCGCATTCAAAACACTAAAAGAACCTGGGTGGGGAATAGAGAAGGGAACACCCTCAACCGAGAAAGACATGCCAGTACCCTCTGCGCGTATTTCAGTTGCATCCCGTAAAGAGAAAGGGAGCTTCGACTCGACGGGAAGGGTAAGAAAACGCTTCCCATATTCATCATCTGCATTAGCAACGATTGCACGTGGTCGCTTTGGAGAGCGAGCAAGCGCTCGACCAATGCGCAGCTTCGCTTGGAAGTAGTTCTCTATTCCACCATGCGATTCCAGGTGCTCTTTTTGTAGGTTTGTGAATACGAGTGCGTCCAAGGAAAGGAAGAGGTGGCGGTACTGAAGCGCCGCCTCACTCGTCACTTCAATGACAGCGAAGTCGCAGTTTTTCTGAACGGCATCGCGAAGTAGGGACTGAATGAAGCCACGACCAGGTAGCGTCATTTTGAAGAGGTTCGCCTTCGATTCTGCCCCGCTTGAGAAGCGGATAGTGCTTGAGACTGCAACAGTATGTCCTGCTTCCTTGAGAATGTGGGCAATCATCTCAACGACGGAGGATTTTCCTTTGGTACCAGTAACAGCAATTACCTTGAGCTTTCGGGCAGGGAAGCCTGCAAGAAAAGCAGACAAGAAGGTAAGCAAGAGGTGATAGGGTGCAACGAGCGCTCGATAAACGTTTCGAGGAAGGAGCGACTCAATGAAGTGTTTTAGTCCACCCATGCTAGCTTGCGGCGGAGAGCGCAGCTTTCAGACGCTCCTCCTTCCCCTCGATTGAGGCTGGAATGCGCGTGAGCGCCGCACGAGCCTCACGCTCGGTATACCCAAGTGCAACGAGCGTATCGAATACTTCTGCGTCGTCAGCAGTTCCGCCGCCCGTGTTTCCAATCTTCTCTCCTATTTCAACAACGAGTTTCTCAGCAGCTTTCTTTCCAAGACCAGCGACCTTAGTGAGGTAGATGAGGTCGCGCTTACCAATTGCCGCCTCAATATTCTCTCGTGGAGCACGACGAAGAAGAGCAAGCGCAGTCTTTGGACCCACCCCCGATACTGAGAGCGTGAGCTCGAAAAAGTGCAGGTCTTCCACCTCAGGGAAGCCATAGAGATCAACCCCATCTTGTTTCAGGGATAGATGTGTCTTCAGGGCGACAGTGTCTCCTTGGAGGAATGCCTCGGGGGAGACGACATGGACGAGGACGCCGAAGCCCATAACGTCGACAACAACGCCCGCACCTTCTGTTCGTAGGACCGTTCCGCGTACCTCCCGTATCATGACGACATCCTAGCACGGGGGACTTCCTCGCCTTCTTGCGAAATATCCTTCGGTAGCGTAGGATTCGGCGCATGGCAATCACTCAGTCAGCTAAGAAAGCCCACCGCGCCTCCCTCCGGAAGCGCGCTTTCAACGTTCGCCGTAAACGAAGCCTCACCTCAACGACGAAGGACGCTCGGAAGGACTTGAATGCCGAAACCCTCTCAAAGGCCTACCAGGCAATAGATAAGGCAGCAAAGCGTGGCATCATCAAGAAAAACACTGCCGCGAGAAAGAAGTCTCGCCTCGCTAAGGCGATGAAAGCAGCAGCAGGGAAGTAAGAAAAAACCGGCGGAAGCCGGTTCTTTCTTATCTAAGTGCTCTCGGTAGGAATCGAACCTACATTTCCTCCTTCGGAGGGAGATGTCCTATCCATTGAACGACGAGAGCGTACGGCGACTATACCACCTCGCTGTGTGGCTCGCAGTTGTCACTTTTTACCTAAGCACGGCGCACTTGGTAGTGCTCTCGGTAGGAATCGAACCTACATTACCAGCTCCGCAAGCTAGCGTCCTATCCATTGAACGACGAGAGCGTCGTCTGACTCTATCTTTTTGGGCCCCGCTTCGCAAGCCTTATAAGCGGAAGAGGCTTGCGACGCCATCGATGAAGGAATGCTCGTGTCGTCCCTCGGGAAGGTGGTTTGAGATGTATTCGTAAATCTCAATCGGGTCGTGCCCAACAATTGGGATGAGAAGGTGTGGGGCAAGGAAGCGCTTCGTCTTTATAGACAGGGAGGGAGGAAGGGATTCGTCCGCATATTCAAGGACTGAGAAGTGCAGCATGGCCTCATAGGGGTAGAGAGTCTCGTCGATAACCACTCCAGTATCGTGAATAGCGAAGCGGTGGACGCGGGAACTTTTTGCAGCTGCAAGAGCTATCGTGCCGGTACCGGCAATGACGACAAGCGCGAGAAGGACGTTTCCAAAGAGAATTGCAGCAACTGCAACGGCGGTCGCGATAATACCGAGCGCCCAGTACCAGTCGGCACTCTTCTCCTCAAAGACGTACTCACGTCCCTCCCATTCAAAGATCGGAGCATCAGGCATGCAGAAATAATAGCACCCCCGTGCATGCCCGAGTGCTATAGTTCCTTCATGGCACATAAGCCGGAAGCTCCGATGGATGCAACCGACAAGGCACCAGAGCTCGTTGTAAGTGCACCGGTGTTGATTGAACGTCGCGGTGAACCCATTCCACAGTGGGATCCTGCACGCATTGTTGAGGAAGCGAATACGCTTACCGAAGTGCTAAACGGAGTCCTGCTTCCAGAAGAGTATGATTTGCAAGACTTCACGAAAGCGCTGCACTACCTTTTCAGGCCGACCATCACCGAAAAGCTTCACTTCCTCCTTGGGAACGTAGAGCGCTATACGCGCAAAGACGAGCCGGAAGAATATGAGGCCGTTACCCGCGCGTGCGAGGCTTGGGTGAAGCGGTACAACTATCTGCGGAAATCTTTTCGCGCACTCTTAAAGCGTGTAGACGAGGAGGGGCACCCCTTTACCGACAGTGAAAAAGAGTCCGCGTATCGATACATCACCCCACTCCGAGTGTTTCGGACAAAGCGATTGAAACCGATTTACAAGCGACTTATTGAAAAAGACGACGACGTCTGGGCGTAACGGGTGCGGGCTACTCAGGTTAAGTATCAGATGGATAAGATAACGTATAGAGTATTCTAGCGACTTTCTTCAAACGATCGCGAGGTGTCCGGGTCGGAGTAACCTTCGATGGGTTGGTTCATTATTACGCCACAAGAACGATTCTGAGAGTCTTTCATTGTATCGATAGTGCTTGTGTACCAAGGTTTAAACTCATTAAACAGTGCTTCTATCTCCTCATGCTCTACATGTCTGCCTTCAGGCTGGACAATTACCTCAGGTATAGAAGTATCTAAACGGGTAATCAATACAAAATCACTATTCGTAAGTCCCTGAGAGTTATTTTTGTCGTAAGTCACTGACACAAGCGCAGGGATACCCACATCTCCAAGAAGGTATAGATTGCACAAGACTGCATTCTGGGTGGCTGTATAGGATGTGTGTCCGTCAGACATTTCTGAGGCGAGATAGTTACGTATCTCGAAGAAACCTAAGATAGTAGGGTGCCCACCGACTCTTCGAAACTCCCATTGATCCCCCTGAACAAAAGACTTAGACGGGAGTAGCCACTCGACTTTCGTTACCTCTACGCGCGAACCGCCATCAACCTGAAAGACCCCGTCATGGTAATTGTAGTGAAAAAATGGAAACTCCCCTTGCTGTTGCAGACCTAGCGATTGCCACGAGATCCATATACCAACAACGGTAATTGCTAGGATAAGTAGTTCAAGAAGATGTTGTCTCGAATACTCCAAGAGAGGTGAATAAATTCGCTTTATTCCTTTAAGCAAGCTGCCGACATTGTTTAAAAATATGCGCATGTATTTGGATCTACCGATACTTAATACTTCGGGCGGAGGAGGTGGGATTCGAACCCACGGTGCCTTGCGACACTCCTGTTTTCAAGACAGGTGCGATAGACCACTCTGCCACTCCTCCAAGGTTTATTTCTTGGCTGCCGGTGATGAGGGCATCGCCGGCATCCTGACCTTAGCAAGAAACGGGAAAAGTGCACCTGTGCCCTCACTGTTGCTGTCTTTGGCAAACCATTTGAGATAGACAATCTCAAGGATACCGAGCGTGTGGATGAACAAAAAGACAATGAACCAAATCTTCTGGCGATTGCGGGCAGCGTTCCAGAGTGCGAGCGCCTTCCAGAGGAGGGTCCAGAGGGTGATTACTATAAAGAGGAGGGAGAAGGCAAAACCGCCGAGCCCCAGGGTAGCGGCCAAGGGGCCGACGACCGGGTCATTCATAAAGAAGTTCATAAGAGGATTATAACACGCACGTCTTTTCTCTCGGATGGTAGGATTGGCGCATGCGTTACCTCGGCATCGATTTTGGCACTAAACGAGTAGGACTCGCGCTTTCAGATGAGAGCGGGGCTATGGGCTTTCCTCATACGGTCCTCCCGAATGATCCTAAGCTTCTTGCCGATGTGTGCGCCCTCCTGGCACGTGAAAATATAGGTGCGGTTGTTATCGGAGAGTCTCTTAATTTTGCAGGGGAGGAGAATCCTGTCGCGAAGGCCGCGCATGCTTTCGGAGATGAGATTACAAAAACGACCGGACTCCCGGTCTTCTACGAACTTGAAGCACTGACGTCGCAGGAAGCGCGTCGGGAAATGGATGGCACCCGCGGGAAGTCTCGTGAGGCAGTAGACGCATCCGCCGCCGCCCTCATACTTACGAGCTATTTGTCACGTTCCCATGATTAGCATCGACGACTTTGCAAAGATTGAAGTGAAGGTCGGGACCATACTCTCGGCCGAGCGAGTACCCGACACGGAGAAACTCATCCGCTTCATGGTCGACCTTGGCGAGGAAGCGCCTCGACAAATTGTCTCTGGAATAGCAGCGTATGTACCTGACCCTGAGGCATTGGTAGGGAAGCAGCTCTCTTTTGTAACAAACCTCGAGCCGCGAACTATCAAAGGACTCGAATCAAATGGGATGCTCTTTGCGCTTGGAGAAGGAGACTCGTTTGCATTCATGGTTCCTGATCGACAGGTTCCTCCTGGAACCGGCGCGCACTGATGTTCTCCACCTAGACGCTGTATACTATTCGTATGCAGGCGTTGGCTCAGTTCTTTCGCTCGGAATTACGTCCGCCAGATTATCTCGCGCTTCCAACTGCGGGGATTGATATCTCTGCAAGCGGTATTAAGGTAGCGTGCCTTGTTGAAAGCCCGCACGGTCTTGAGTTGCGCTCCGCAGCCGAAGTGCCGCTTGCTGCAGGAGTTATCTCAAGTGGTGAGATTGCAGATCGTAAAGCGGTCGTATCAGCCATTGAATCGCTCGCGAAGAAACATCGTTTTACTCGCGCAAACATTGCACTTCCGGAGGCCCGCGGCTACCTCTTCGAAGCCCTCGTCCCGAAAGGAACGAAGGCGACGCAACGCACCTCCATTGAACAACACCTGGATGAATACGTGCCGCTTCCTTCTGCCGACGTTGCGTTTGATTTCTCACCGCTCGCTCCGGAAGGAGAATCAATTCGTGTAGTTGGCGTTGGGTATGCGCGTCGTGTGGTCGAAGAATCAGTGAGCGCTCTTGAAGAGGCGAGAGTCGATGTGCGTGCTGCTGAGAGCGAAACATTTGCGCTTCCCCGGGCACTCTTTACCAATGAAAGCGAGGACACCGTACTTATTGTCGATATTGGCAAGTCCACGACGAAGCTTCTCGTTGCAACAGGTCGTCTTCCGCGCTTTGTGACCACTCTTGAAGTGGGTGGACACGCGCTCACACTCGCTATTCATAAATACTTTGGCGCAACGGAAGAAGAAGCACGTCACATCAAGATAGAGCGGGGCATTGATCCTTCAGCAGGAAACGAAGAATATCTTGCCGCGATGCTCTCGACGGTCTCGGTGATTCGTGACGAGATTGTTCGTCGGTTTAACTACTGGCAGACGCATGCAGACACAGCACATACTCCCATCAAGCGTGTTCTCCTCGTTGGTGGAAACGCGAGCGTTCGTGGCCTTCCTGAGTACCTTGAAGACTCTCTTAAAGTGCCTGTTGCTGTTGGAGATGTGTTCACGAACTTTGCAAAAAACGACACAGGGCACATGCCTCTGGATACCACAGCAGCGCTTGCCTACGGTACGGCGATAGGCCTCGCCCTTCGAGATTATGATGTCTGAACTCACGAATCTCCTCTCTTCTGATCGCATCCGCGCGTTCCGCAGGGATTATTTCCTTCGCCTAGCGACGCTTACGGTGTTTGCGCTCTCTGTTCTCATTGTGGTGCACGGCATACTTCTTGCCCCGTCCTATTTCTATGCGAATGAGCAGGCAGGCCTCTACCGCGCTCACCTTGCCGGTATTCAAGAGGCGAGCGAGCGAGATGGAGAAGCGAGTGTTGCCAAGCGCTTCACGACCTTGAATGGAAACGCTGCACGCGCTCTTGAACTCGTCTCTGCTCCTTCAGCAAGTGCAGTATTGCGGGCCGTGCTCGCGCTTCCTCGTCCGGGAGTTGCTGTGACGCGTTTCACCTTCGCCGCTCCGATTGCCCCGGGGAAAGAAGGGAAGGTGACCGTCTCTGGAGTAGCTTCGACTCGAGACGCGCTTCGCAGTTACCACGTTGCACTTGAGTCGCTTGCCTTTGTTGCAAGTGCCGAGCTCCCGCTTGGTTCCTATGCAAGCGAGCGTGAGATTCCGTTTACTATTACCCTCATGGGGTCACTACAACCATGAACCGCGAATCCTTTCTTCATTTTGGCATCGTTACACTCGGCATGCTCCTCGCTGCTGTCGCATTCGTGTGGTGGCATTACGAAGTCTCGAGTGCTTCTCAGGAGGCCGCAACACTTGCCGCTGAGGTGACAGCACGCGGAGATGAGTATTCACGTACTGCGCGTGCACGAAGTGAGCTTGCTGCTCTTGCTGCAGATGAGTCGTTTGTCGAGGGTCGATTCCTCCCCGTTGCTGAAATTGTTCCGTTCCTCGAAGGGCTTGAGCGCTCGGGAGAAGAGTTTGGTGCCACTGTCTCAGTTGCTTCTGTCTCCGACGCGCTTGCTGGTGAGCGAATCGCCGTTGCTCTTAAGGTTCAGGGTTCTTTTGATGAGGTGATGC
Source organism: uncultured Candidatus Saccharibacteria bacterium (assembly GCA_964349285.1). Lineage (GTDB taxonomy): Bacteria > Patescibacteriota > Minisyncoccia > Phycocordibacterales > Phycocordibacteraceae > C7867-001. The sequence continues at coordinate 8,504 of CAYGFQ010000025.1, forward strand.
GGACGCTCGGGACGATAGAGTACGGACCATACGCAAGCTCGGTCTCTGCACTCACTCTCGACACACCAGATGGGGAAGTGTGGAGTGCCGCCCTCACGCTCGTCATCGGAGCGCGCGAAACTGAAACGCCATGAAATTCCCCAAGTACACCTCAGTCATACAAACCATTCTCCGGAATCTTCGGTACGGGACGAACATACGTCCAGCTCGCGACTGGCTCATCCTCACCGCACTCTTCCTCATCGGGATTGTCGTAAGCATTGCCTGGAGCACCGTGTTCTTCTTTGATGTCCTGAATCAGGAGTCTGCAGCATCAGCGGTTGCTGAAACACCGCTCGATACCAAGAAACTTATGCAGGTGCACGGAGCGTTTGAAGCGAGACTCGAAGAGGCCGAGCGCTATCGAAGTGAGTACCGCTTCATTGACCCGTCGCTCTAAGGTCGGTACTGTTTCTAGGCCCCCATAGCTTAATGGATAAAGCTGCGGACTTCTAAGCCGTCGATCTAGGTTCGATTCCTGGTGGGGGCACAAGCATTTCACTGCCCAGGTGGCGGAACTGGTATACGCGTACGACTCAGAATCGTATCCCGCAAGGGTTGGAGGTTCGAATCCTCTTCTGGGCACAAAGAGAAGAGAACTTGACATATTGTTCACATACGATATAATGCTTTCACAATATAAGCCTCTAGGTAAGCTATACTTCTTGGCATATGAAGATCGACCGCCAACCACGACAGAAGAAGCCTGAAGCAGGAAGCGCAGAAAATCCTCTCGATTTTCTCGGACGCGCAGCGGTTTCGGTTGGTCTACGTGTGAAAATCGTAGGAGAAGAGATCGGCCTTTTTATCGACAAGCTCGCAGTCAGTGCGAAGCTTCACGCCGAAGGTCATCTCCATGCAGCTCGCGAAAACATCCACTATACCTACGGAACGCTCTACTCGCGTCCGGCGGAGTCGCTACGCGCACTCATCGCCGCAGCGGACGATGATCCGAACATGCATCACCGGTTCGCTGAAGACGCTCTCAAGCTTCAGAAGGAAACGGAGGAGTACCAAAAAGCGCTTAAGGAGCGCAAGGGCGACCCGTCGACCCTCTATGACCTAGAACTCACGCAGCTTGAGCAGCAGCTCAACTCGCTTTCCGCGAATACCGTTCTCCGTTTCAGGAACTACGCTTTCCACAAAGACATGATGATCGCGCACGAGAAACTCGTGCAAATGGCAAAAGATGTCATGCCGAGGAGTGCTGGCCTTTTTGACGAACTCCAGTACGAATTGAACGAGGTCGTACGCACCTTGAATGAGAAGTTTGGAGAAAACCCTCTCGACGTCTACCCGCCAAAGGACTCGGAGCTCTCGCTGCTTGAGCAAGAAGAGGCTCTCCTCAAAGACGAGCAGCCCAGCACGCCGGAGTTCAACCGGAAGTACCTCGAGACTCTCGCAAGCCTCAAGAAGCGGATGAACAAAATCATCGACGCTGCAGCAACGAAGTTCAAGACGCTCCATGACCACATCCGCCAGGAGCTTGAGGCCCTCCGCACCTGGGACAATGCATCTAGAGATAAGGTTCCGCCGAGCTTCCAGCACGCGACCACCGCCCTCGACACCATGGGCCTTCGTAATAAGTACGAGCAGCTCGACCTCCAGCTCTACGCGCTCCAGCAGCGACTTGAAGATTTCAGGAAGACGTATAACACGGTGAGCTTCACATCGATCGTTGCGCTCAGCACATACGGATCAATCGCAGACTCGCGCAAGCAACTTGCCGAGATCAGCGAGACCTACCAGCCGGTCCGCGAGCGTATCGAAGGCATCGAGGAACTTGAGAAAGCCGTCCAGGAGGTTAAGGAGAAAGGCATCATTCCTGAGGAGGTGCGAGCGAAGAAAAAGAGAGCTCCGAAGAAGAGGTCAGCAAAGGCGAAGACGGGAGAAGAGGCTATAAAAGTAGAAGAAGAGCCCGTTGATCCTGAGAAAGCTGCAGCCATTCGGACCGAGCTTCAGGAGAAGATAGAGATGTTGAAAGTGGTTCGTGCAGAGCTCAGGAAAAAGACGCTCTTCAGTGCGGTTGCTCCGAAGGGGTACTGGCCTAAGTGGCCGGAAGCACTGACGGTCTTCAAGGAACGTCTCCCGCAAGAAATTTTCGAAGTGCTCGAGAGGTATGGCAGGGTGCTCGGCAACCGACCGTTCACTGGCGACGATAAGACCGGTATTCTTGAGATTCTTCTCAAGGCACAGCATGAGTATGAGAAGACGCTCCGTCCCTACCTTACTGAAGAAGAGACAAAGAAGGCCGCTGCTGGTGCGCGCTGAGGGACTCGAACCCCCGACCCACTCGGTGTAAACGAGTTGCTCTACCAACTGAGCTAAGCGCGCGTCCTTAGAACGATAGCCGAAATAAGGTATTTTTGAAAGATGGAGCGACTTGAGGCACTCGTCCATGGCCGCGTGCAGATGGTGACCTACCGGCTCTTTGCGAAAGGGAGGGCACACCTGCTTGGTCTTGTCGGGGAGGTCGAAAACCTCCCCGATGGCACCGTGCGTGTTGTTGCTGAGGGGGAGAAAGAGCAGCTCGAGCGTTTTCTCGCGCACCTTAAGAAGGGTCCGTTCTTTGCGCACGTTGTTCGTGTTGAGGAGGTGTGGAAAGAGGGGGCGGGAGCCTTCGATTCGTTCGATATCCGTTACTAAGGTAAGGTAGGCGTATGGACCTCAAGATTATCTATGAAGACGACACCCTCGTCGCAGTCGACAAGCCCGTCGGTGTCATGACGCACCCAGACGGGAAGAACACGAGCGAAACTGCGAGCGATTGGTTCGCAGCGCGCTACCCAGCGAGCAAGGAGGTGGGTGAGATGCAGCGGCTTCCGGACGGGACGGAGATCGCTCGCCCTGGCGTTGTACACCGCCTCGACCGCGAAACCTCCGGTGTGCTCGTTCTTGCAAAGACACCTGAGGCACATTCCTTTATTAAGGAAGCGTTCCAGAACCGTGCAGCGAAGAAAACCTACCTCGCCTTTGTGTATGGTCTGCTGAGTGAGAAGAAAGGCACCATCGACTTTGCTATTGGTCGCTCACGAAAAGATTTCCGACTCCGCTCTGCACAGCCGAAAGCGAAGGGCATTCTCCGAGAAGCTATCACCAAGTACGAGGTGCTTGCTGATAACGGCACCCACTCGCTCCTCAAAATTATGCCGCTCACCGGAAGAACGCATCAAATTCGCGTTCACTTGAAGGCGATACATCATCCCATCGTTTGCGACCCACTCTATGCCCCCAAGCAAGAGTGTGACCTCGATTTCTCCCGTCTTGGGCTTCATGCCTACCGCCTCGAGCTCCCGACCCCTGCAGGAGAAATCCTTACACTCATCGCCCCCTTCCCCAAAGACCTCAAAGCAGGACTCGCTAAGTTCGCCGGGAACGAGGCGCTCATTGCCTCGGTCTAGGCGCTGTGGTAGAGTGCACGACGTCATGGAAGTCATAACTCCGGTCAAGGTGGAGGAACGCCAGAAGCTCGGCATCAAGCCGGGCGATACCGTTCGTGTCCACCAGAAGATCGTCGAGAAGGGCAAGACCCGCACCCAGGTATTCGAGGGTCTCGTGCTTGCGGTAAAGCACGGTCAGGAGGCAGGCGCCTCCTTCACGGTTCGTGCAACCCTCTCTGGAATCGGTGTTGAGAGGATTTTCCCGCTCTACGCTCCGTTTATCGAGAAGATTGAGATAGTGAAGCGTTCCAAGGTTCGCCGCGCAAAGCTCTACTTCATTCGCGACAAGGTTGCTCGTGAGGTACGCCGCCAGCTCCGCAACATGCGCATGATGAACGTCTCGACCGACGATTTCGTCGAGAAAGAAGAGGTCCCAGCGCCGGAAGTCGTAACGGAGGAGGCAGCAGTCTCCGAAGAAGGTGAGGCAGTAGCGGTTGCAGACGAAGCAGAGGCAACACCTGCAGAAGAGAAGAAGGAGGAAGCCCCGGCTGCGTAAGATTGAAAATGCCCCGCGTCGCGGGTATAGTACGCACACACCTGCCCAGGTGTTGAAATTGGTAGACAAGCATCCTTGAGGTGGATGTGCCGCAAGGCGTGGAGGTTC
>CAYGFQ010000026.1:0-11608 GCA_964349285.1 uncultured Candidatus Saccharibacteria bacterium
ATGTACATCGGGACGACTGGCCCTGACGGTCTCCACCACCTTATTTGGGAGGTGTTCGACAACTCACGCGACGAGGCGATGGGTGGGTTTGCTGACGATATCGAAATAGCACTCCTCCCGGGGAATCGCGTGCGTGTCGTTGATAACGGTCGCGGTATTCCAGTCGACAAGCATCCGCAGACGAAGGTCTCTGCACTTGAGACCATCATGACGACCTTGCATGCGGGCGGTAAGTTCGGCGGCGATGCCTCTGGGTACAAAGTTTCCGGCGGTCTCCACGGCGTCGGTGTTTCGGTCGTGAACGCACTCTCGGTGTACACCCGTGCCGAGGTACATCGTGATGGTGAGAAGCATGCGCAGGAGTACAAGATTGGAAAACCCTTGAGCGCCGTGAAGAAGATTGGTTCGTCGAAAGACCAGGGCACCATCATCACCTTTGAAGCCGACGCCTCAATCTTTAACGAGGTGAAATACGACTGGCAGAGAATTGTGAACCATGTGCGCCAGCAGGCGTACCTCGTTAAAGGGACGCGCATCAGCGTTATCGACGCACGCGCCCTGCCTGCAGTCGCTGACCAGGAAGCGTTCTATCTACGCGAGCTTTCTCTTGAGGCTCCGTCGATGACCTTCTACTTTGAGGGAGGTCTTCGCTCACTCATCGGTTTCTATAACCAGCACCAGACCCCAGTCCACAAGAATGTTTTCTACGTAGAAGGAGAGCGCGACGGTGTTTCGGTTGAAGCGGTGTTCCAGTATGTCGACGACATTAGCCCTCGCCTCTCTGCATTTGCGAACAATATCTACAACCCTGAGCACGGTACGCACGTGACCGGCTTTAAGACGGCGCTCACGAGAACCCTGAACTCCTATGGTCGTTCCGCTGGCATCCTTAAAGATAGTGAAGAGAACTTCACCGGAGATGATGTGCTCGAGGGTATTACAGCTGTTATCTCAATCAAGATGCCCGAGATTCAGTTCGAGGGACAAACCAAGTCGAAGCTCGGAAGCGTTGAAGCACGTGGTGCCGTTGAGGCAGTATTCGGCGAAGCACTCTCATCGTTCCTTGAAGAGAATCCAGATGACGGACGCTCTATCATCAACAAAGTGCTGCTTGCCCTGAAAGCTCGTAAGGCAGCAAAAGCCGCGAAGGATTCCGTGCTTCGTAAGGGTGCGCTCGAGGGCATGACGCTTCCTGGTAAGCTCGCTGACTGTCAGTCAAAAAGCGCCGAGGAGTCTGAGCTCTTTATCGTCGAGGGAGATTCAGCAGGTGGTACCGCAAAGACGGGCCGTGACCGTCGTACGCAAGCCATCCTCCCACTTCGCGGAAAGATCTTGAACATTGAGCGTGCTCGCCTTGATAAGATGCTCGCCTCCGAGCAGATTAAGAATCTCGTGGTCGCTCTTGGCACCGCCATTGGGGATGTGTTTGACCTTTCAAAACTGCGCTACCACAAGGTTATTATCGCGACCGATGCCGACGTCGACGGTGCCCACATCCGTACGCTCCTCCTCACGTTGTTCTACCGTCATTTCCGTCCGGTCATTGATGGCGGCTTCATCTACATTGCTCAGCCACCGCTCTACAAGTTGAAGCGCGGCAAGGAAGTCTTCTACGCGTATTCAGATGAAGAGAAGTTTAAGATTGTTGGGAAAGACGCTCAGGTGATTGAGGAAGCCGCACTTGCTGAAGAAGGTGTTCCTGAGGAGGAGACTGAAGAGACTGTGACAAAAGGAAAAAAGACCGCGAAGTTCTCTATCCAGCGCTACAAAGGTCTTGGAGAAATGAACGCATCGGAACTCTGGGAGACGACCATGGATCCTGAGCGCCGTATCTTGAAACAGGTGACGGTTGAGGATGCTGGGGAAGCAGACCGCATCTTCGACATTCTCATGGGCACGGACGTAGCATCGCGTAAGTCATTTATTCAAAGCAACGCGAAGCTTGCGAATCTCGACGTATAAAGCAAACCGGGCCTCCTTCGCAGGAGACCCGATCAGGTGCGACAGGCCGATCAGCCGCCGAAGCTCTTCCAGGCCCAAAAGGCGAGCAGGAGGAGGACGCCGACCACACCAAGGACGATCAAGCGAGGCATGTTGTCCTTGGGAGGCGGTTCGGTGCGATAGGGGTCGCGAGAACCAGCGGTAGTCATTTTCTTACACTCCGCAAACCGCACTTTCGTACGATCCAAGATAATGGTGCGCTCCCGAAGAAGACCTGTCAAATAGGCGAAAGGCCCGCAAGCTGCGGGCCTTTCAGCATCTTTCTATATTAATCTTCGTCGACGCGGAGCGTGACGGAGCAGGTAACTTCCTCGCCATCGCCGCGAACGGTGAGGCGGTAGGTCGTATCTTCGTTTGGACCAACGCGCATAGAGCCGCCATCCTCATCAACTGAGCCAATACCTTGGTTGAAGCGAGCAGAGTCGATGTCGCCTTCAGTTTCCCAGCGGAGCGTTGCGCGCTCATCTTCGTCAATGCGGCTCGGAGAAACCTCAAGGTCGCAGCCGATGAAGTCATCGTCGTTGTTGCGGCCACTGTTTCCAATATCGATGGTTGCAGTGCTGCGATTGTTGTTCTCACTGCCTTCGCTTACATCATCATGAGGGTCAGCGGTAACGACGAAACGACGGTCGTTGCCTTCCTCAGGGTCATCGAAACCAAACGTGAAGTCCTTGTAGCCACCAGGGTAGAGAAGGTCACGAGACGTGATGAGGTAGGTATCAGAGCCCGTGCGAGACGGATACTCGATTTCCACCTGCCAGAAGTTAATGAGATTCGTACCAACGTTGCCGACGCGGAAGCGTACTGCTGGGCGATCGTTCTCGTCAATGCTTGAATCAGACACAAACGAGGAAGCAGATGAGGTACGGAGGTACCCGACGGCAAGAACATCGACAGTAAGGTCAGGACGACCATAGAGCTGTGCGGGAACAGGAATGATAACCGGATTCACCGGACCCTGGACTGGCTGCTCAACAGGAAGCTCAGGTTCATCGCTCGGGGTTTCATCTGGCGTCTCCTCTGCTGGAGGAGTGACCACCGGTGCCTCAGGCTCTTCCGGGTTTACCGTCTCACTTGGGGAGAGATAGACCGCACCGGCAAGGCGCGAGAGAGTCTCAGGAATAAAACGAGCAGCATAGATAACAAGAAGCATGCCGCCCACGATAAGGGCGATAAAGCCGACAACAGCAAGGCCGTTTACGGTCGCCTTCCTGGTCGGGTGTTCTGCCTGCGGTTCAGTCGCATTCATGGTGCGCAATCTACCATACGGTCTAGCTTTGTCAAGCAAGGGAGGACGAGGGGTACCTCGTGCGGTGGTATGATGGTACCCACATGAGCGCGACGCACGGTACAGCTCCTAAGAAGTCTCCACTTCAGAACGTGCTCGAGCACCAGTCGAGCTTTCTCGTAACGTTCTTCGTGGTTTTTCTCCTCTCCTTCCTCACACTCGCAGGAATCGAGATGGTGCCACCATCTCTTGCACTTCTGCCAGCGTCGAGTCCGTCACGAACCCCTTCACTCGGTTCTGCGACCGCGCTTCCCTCGGACGAGGGAGAACTCCCGGTTCGCATCGAGATACCGTCGATTGGTGTTGCGGCGAACGTCTCAAACCCAACGACAACCGACATAAACGCGCTTGATCGCGAGCTTCTTGCAGGTGCCGTTCGCTACCCAGGAACGGGGGAGCTTGGAGAGAAGGGAAATGTGCTTATCTTCGGACACTCAAGTTATCTTCCGGTCGTACACAACCAAGCATATAAAGCGTTTAATGACATACAACACCTGCGCGCCGGAGATGTCATCACGGTATACGGCGAGCGCCAGGTATATTTCTACGAAGTAGAGACGGTTGAGGAGACCAATACGACAGAAGGGGAGATACGCCTTGATGTGGATGGTGCACGACTCACCCTTGCGACCTGCGATACCTTCGGAGCTAAGTCTGATCGATTCATCGTAACAGCAAAACTTGTTGACATAGCCAAGAATTGAGGGCTTATGTAAGCCCTCCTGGGGCCCTTGACAAATCTCCGGGTTGTAATATATTGTCTTAGCTTCGCGTAATCTGCCCGAGAGGGTAGACTCCAGGCGAGGAGTTCTTTTAAGCGGCACGAACTCTTTGCGGAGAGCTTTCTTTCTGGGAACGTACGTTCCTTGAGTGAGAGCTCGCCGCAACGGGTGAGTGCAACTAACAGAGAAGGAGGGGATCATGCGCAAGCTGATTCTCGTTCTGCTGGCACTTGTGGCGGTCAACGTCGTAGGGCCAGCACCGGCATGGGCAAGCACGGAGTGGACGCGTTGGGGTATGGATCCCTACGCCTCGAGTGACGTCGAGGCGGTCCGGAAGCTTCCGGATGCGCTCCTCGCCATGGGAGTTCCCGAGTCCGTAAGGGCTCGGCTGCTGGAGGCGGTACGTGCTAACCCGCAAGGGGAACGCACGTTTCTGAATCCAGGGGACCGATTTACCGCGATGATGTGGTCACCGAGCGGCGACGTTCGGACAGACGTGATCGTCGGGCGCCATCCCGTTCGTTACGGGGTGGTCGAATCGGCCGAGGCGCGCGAATGGCGCGTGGAATACCAAGGGCAAATCTACGTGCTTGTCCTGCCGGACATCTGCAATAACTGGGCGTGGCGCTCTTACCAAGCGCCTACGCCCGAACGGGTGGTCGTAGTACCACAGCTGGAATGTGCTGAAATCGTCGTCAGCGACGCGCGGCCGGGTGACGTGCTGCGTGTTGTTGTCTCGGCGAACGGACCACTCCCCCCAAGTGAATGCTGGGCCTATCGTGACGGGTCTGGCAGCTGGGTGGCGTGGCCGGGGGCATGTACGGATTGCTCCTGGGAATTCCTTTCCTCGTACGTTCCTGGTCGGCTAACCATGCCGGGCAGAGTCACAGTGGCGAGTCGCGGTGCGGTGCTCAGGATTCCGGTCCTGGTATCGCAACGAGATTACGTGTCACTTTGTATCGTACGGGGCGAGCGGAGATCCTGCACGTTCACGGTAGAGCCCTCTGACTTCGGGGGACGCCGTGAATATTCGCTTCCAGACTGGGAATGGACCGGGTGCCCCGAAGAAGTACGGCGGCGCAACTAAAACCGGTTTGGCGGAGCGCTCTCACCCAGCGCTCCGCTCCCACCCTTTCTGTATTCATCTGAAACTTATAATCAGTTACTAACATTCAACCTCATGGAAACCATCACGAACACCATCCAGAAGAACGACCGAGCAACGCTCGGTACTTCGGCGATGGTCGCTCTCTCCATCGGCGTCGCTGTGGCGTTCGCGATGGGTTTTGCGACCCCTCCGAAGGCACAGGCACTTATTGTGGGTCCTAACTGTTGCGGCGGATCGTCCTACGGTACGAAGCCGGTCTACAAGAACTACAGCTATAAGCCGTACAGCTCTACGAAGGGCTATTCGAACGGCGGCGGCTGGAGCAACTTCTTGAACGGTCTTACGATCAACTGGCACGACAACAGCGACAGCAACAACACGAACATCACGAACACGACGAACAACAACACGAACGTCAATACGAACGTGAACGGCAACGACAACTATATTGGTGGCGTCGCGGTCTCGACCCAGACGAACACTGATATTAGCTCGTGGACGAGCGCTAACTACAACCAGCCTAACTACGTCGGCGGTGTCGGCGGCGGCTCAGGCTACGGTTACGGCAGCTCATACGGTGGCTACAGCCACTACCGCCTCCCGACCTACATCGGTGGCGCAGCTGGCAGCAACCAGTATTCTTCGAACGACTTCGACAACGACAACGGTAACCAGAACAACAACTTCAACGTTAACTTCGGTTCACACGATGATGACGATGACGATGATAACGACAACAACGATGACAGCGATATCGCCTGCGATCTCGATGTCTCGGACACGTCGGTTGACGAGGGTGATCGCATCACGCTCTCTTGGGACACTGAAGGCGATGTTGACGAGGCTCGCATTAACCAGGGTATCGGCTCAGTCGACGAGGACGGTGGTTCACTCCGCTTCACCGTTGACGATGAGGACATTACCTTCCGCATGACCGTCGAAGACAATGATGGTGACGAGGCAACCTGCTCCGTCTCCGTGAATGTCGACGATGATAACAATGATAACGACTTCTCGAGCGCCGTCTTTACGGACGAGCCGCCGCAGAATCCTTCACAGGTCGTCTACCTCTCGTCTATCCCGTACACGGGTCTCGATGAGGTAACGCCAGAAATCCTCGCCTACTGGCTCCTCCTCATTGCAGGAGCAGGTGGTATGGTCTGGTTCGCCCTCTCGAAGGGTATGCTCGGCTCCTTCGCTCTCGCTACGACCTCTGGTGCTGTTATGCACTCTGAGGATACGGAAGGTGAGGCAGAAGAGGAGACTGAATCAAACGTCAGCGCATTCGTCTCGGCTCTCGCGCTCAATGAGCAGGAGACCGCAGTTGAATACCTTCGCTCCGCAGCCGTTGACGGCACGGGTGTCGAAGAGTTCCTCGAGGAAGCACGCGCTTCCGTTGCGGACACTGACCCGGTTGCTTCTCGCCTCGATGCCGCTATTGCGGAGAGCCGCATGACCGGTATTCGCGGTGCCAAAGCAGCACTCGCAGCCTAAGTCAGGTGCACACGAAAAACCCCGGCCACGTGCCGGGGTTTTTCTTTATCCTGGTATGCGATACTTTACGCATATATGTTCGACACCATCATCTTCATCATTGGCCTCGGGCTCTGGAGTGCTCTCATAGCCTATGCGCTTGTCTTCCGTATCTTCCCAACCTTCTTCCCCAAGAAGACTCATGCACACGCCCCAAAACCTCCGGCACCGAAAAAGTCCAAAGCACCTCGTTCGACGTACTCAACCTTGGAAGGATTCCGTTCTTTTGCAAAGAATAAAGACCTCACCGTTGAGGACATCGTGAAAGGTCTTTCCCGAGAAGGGAAGTAACCCTACGAACGGTTCTTGATTTCCTCCTGTGCTTTTGCGAGGAACTCGTTGATGCTCATAGCGCCCACCTTGCCTGCGTCTCGACTCTCGACGGTGACAGTTGCATCTGTTACTTCCTGATCACCAAGCACGAGAACGTACGGAATCTTCTCGGTCTTTGCGTTGCGAATCTTTTTGCCCAAAGATTCATTTGCTCCATCCACCTCAGCACGAATACCAGAAGCAACGAGTGTTTCAAGTACGCTCTTTGCATACTCCGTATGTTTCTCAGAAACCGGAAGGATGCGTACTTGCACCGGGCAGAGCCAGAGCGGGAATGCGCCAGCGAGGTGTTCGATAAGGATTGAAAGGAAGCGCTCGAGGGAGCCCATGATTGCAGCGTGAATCATGACGATGCGCTCCTTCTCGCCCTCTTCGTTTATGCAGGTGAGGTCGAAACGCTCGGGCATGTTCACATCGAGCTGAATAGTGGCCACCTGCCACTCGCGACCAATGGAGTCATAAGCCATGAAGTCGAGCTTCGGAGCGTAGAACGCAGCTTCGCCAAGTCCAACGAAGTAATCGGTCTTATTTTCCGAAGCAACTTCTTTAAGAACTGCTTCAGCCTTGTCCCAGTGTTCTTGGTTTCCTAGATACTTCTCTGGGTGTTCCGGGTCGCGAAGTGAGAGGCGTAGTTTCAGTGAGAGTCCGAAGACGCCGTAGAAGGCGTGGACAATCTCCCAAATCTTCTGAATCTCTTCTTTGGCCTGTGAGATGCGACAGAACACGTGTGCATCATCTTGCGCAAAGGCGCGCACACGTGAGAGGCCGGAAAGTTCTCCAGACTGCTCATCACGATAGCAGGTAGTTGTATTGGCGTAGCGCTGCGGGAGGTCGCGGTAGCTCCACTGCTTGCGGGCATAGATTTGCGTGTGATGCGGGCAGTTCATCGGCTTCATCGCAAATTCGTGGCCTTCGCGGGTCGTAATCTTAAAAAGATCGTCCTGGTACTTATCCCAGTGCCCGCTCGTCTCATAGAGGTCCTTCTTGGTGATGTGAGGAATCTCGACACGGTCGTAGCCACGAGCCTGTCGCAAGCCCCAGACGAATTCGTCGAGGAGCATACGGACCATCGTTCCCTTGGGTGTCCAGAGGGGAAGACCCGATCCGACCAGATCGGAGAAGACGAAGAGATCGAGTTCCTTTCCAAGCTTCTTATGATCTCGCTTCTTTGCTTCCTCGCGCTGGGTCACATAGGCAGCAACTTCTTCCTTCGTCTCAAACGCAATGCCGTAGATACGAGTGAGCATCGTATTCTTCTCGTCACCACGCCAGTAGGCACCTGCAACTCGATCAAGCATGAATGAGTCAGCGGCAATATCTTTTGCTGGATTCTCTGAGTGACCACCACGGCACAAATCGGTGAAGCCGCCTGCAGTATAAAGGGTTATCGGTTCTCCTTTGCCGACAATCTCTCCAATAATCTCAAGTTTGTACGTATTCCCAGAGAATCGGTCCTTGGCGTCTTTCTCAGAAACCTCAGTACCGGACATCTCCGTCCATGCGGGGAGCATTTCTCGCATAGCTTCTTCAAGCTGGGAAAGCTCGGCCTCGCCAGGGACCTCACCACCGGAGAAATCAAAATCGTAATAGAAGCCGTTCTCAATCGCAGGGCCAATCGTTGCCTTAGCGTGCGGATAGCGCTCAAGGACCGCCGAGGCGAGCAAATGGGCGAGCGTGTGGCGCTTCTCTTCGAGCGTAGCCATAGAGGGGAGAATAACATAAAAAAAGCGCGGCGGTCCCGTGGAGGAGACCGCCGCATACCTCGAAGCGCTCATGCGTGAGCGTACTGGATGTCGTACCAGGCATCGAGGAGCAAGATGGCGGAGGTTATCCGCTCTTGAGCGATGCAGGGAAGCGGACCCGCAGCGTCAAGCGTGGCCATAAGATCTGCGACTGTTTGGAGCACCCCGTTTTCTGGTATGCCGACCGCAAGGCAGGCGTCGACGAACCGTTTGGCGGACAGGGTTTGCATCCTGCCCCCGGTTCGATCGAGCTCCCGAGAGAGCACCCGAAGTGGTTCAACGTCGCATTTCTTCCCGTCGCGCAGGCACTGGAGTTCGTTCCGTGCTGCTTCAATGACTTGAAACAAGAGAGACATCTCGTCTGTCCTCCCGGGGTCCATTCCCCGTACGGGGGAGAGTACCCGCAGGTAGGTGAATGTGCAAGAAAAAGCGGCGCTCTCTTTCGAGGCGCCGCGAGGTAGCTGTATCGCACGTAGGCGTTCACACCATGCGCGCGGCGAGGCTTTGGAGCCAGACGGTTGGAACGATGCGGAGAAACGTGTGGTCACTCTCCGTGAAGTTCTGTCGGCCTGAGAGCACCCCTTCGATAAGTTCGATGAACCGACCAAGTTTCGACTCGAGAGTCGCGCAGCCCGGCGAGGCATGCCGGAGTGCATTCTTGAGCGAAGGATCGAGATCGACGTTGCCATGCTCACGGAAGGTTTTGAGCCACGTGAGCAGGTCGTCAATCGGTTCCCGATCGAAGGAGCCGAAGCCTTGCGCGCGCGCAATCTGCGGCAGCGCACGGGCGACTGGTGGTGGCGGAATCAACGTCATGGTCTATCCTTCCATTCCCCAGCCCTTATAGAACGTACCAGAGAAAGCGAGTGTCGTCGTGTGGAGAAATATGCTCAGGCGAGGACTTTTAGGTTCTCAAGTACAAGTGAGAGCTCGCCGTTGCGGTTGTTGACGGTCGCTTTCACCAGAAGGCAGGTGCCAGCGACTACCTTCTCCGCATGTTCCTTGTAGAGCTTTGGAAAAATCACCGCTTCCATTTCTCCTGTCTTATCTTCAAGTTTCAAAAACGCCATCTTCTCGCCTTTCTTCGTGAGGATAGTACGGACTTCTGAAAGCAAGACCGGGACAATGACCGGAAGGCCCGGTGCAGGCTCCGCTTTAATGGCACCAATCGTGGCGCTTGCTTTGGTCGTCTTATCTGCGTGAGCATCAAGGGGGTGCCCGGAAACATAAATACCAAGGAGCTCCTTTTCATTCGCAAGCTTTTCCTTAAGCGTCATAGGTGTTCCAGAAGCGGGGAGGACGAGTGTAGGGGCGACTGAAGCAAAGAGGGAATCTTGTGCAGTTGGAGCCGTTGCTTCGCGATGGAAGGTGAGCAGAGTATCGATATTTGCGAGCAGTTCACTCCGGTCGCCGAAACGGTCCATGGCACCACAGCGGATGAGCGCCTCGAGCGACTTCTTGTTGAGGTTTTTCGAGCCAATGCGGCAGAGGAAATCGGAGAGGGTAGTGAAAGGACCACCGCGTTCACGCTCTTCGATAATTGCCTCTGAAATTCCTTCACCAAAGTTTTTCACCGACGAGAGACCGAACCGAATCTTCGTACCCTCTTCAACAACGGTGAACGTCGACCCACTCTCGTTGATGTCAGGCGGAAGAACAGGAATTTTCATGCGCTCACACTCAGCAACGAAGGTCGCAATCTTCTCGGTGTCGCCTGCATCAGCAGAGAGCAGTGCCGCCATGTATTCGACGGGGTAGTTCGCTTTCATATACGCCGTTTGGTACGCAACCTTGCCGTAGCTTGCAGCATGCGCCTTGTTGAAGCCGTAAGCGGCGAATGGCTCAATGAGTTTCCAGATAATTTCCGCCTTCTCTTTGGAAAGCTTGCCGTACTCTATGAAGCCCTGCATCAGTTTCTCCTTCTGCGCCTCCATTTCTTCAGGAATCTTCTTACCCATGGCTTTGCGAAGCGCATCTGCTTCAAGCCACGAGTACCCAGCTAAGGTGACGGCAGTTAAAAGAACGTCGTCTTGGTAAACCAAGAGACCGTAGGAAGCATCAAGATAGTCCTTCATGCGTTCGTCGACGAAGCGGATGAGTCGAGGATTTCGTTTGCGTTCAATGTACTGCGGTATCGTTTCCATCGGTCCTGGGCGATAGAGCGCGACCATTGCGTTGATGTCGTGGATGGTTGTTGGTCGAAGCTCCTTCAGGTAGCGCGTCATGCCCGAGCCGTTCAGCTGGAAGGTACCTTCCGTCTCTCCGCGTGCGAGCATCGAAAAGGTGGTGGGATCATCAACCGGCACCGTTTCAATGTCGATGACGATGCCACGAGTGGCATGGACGCGGTCGACTGAGTCGGCAAGGATGGCGAGGTTTTTAATACCGAGGAAGTCGAACTTCAGGAGTCCCACACCGCCGTATTCGTCAGTGATCGAGTACATGTCGTACTGCGTGATGAGATCACCAGAGCCTTTCGGGTCGTACTGAACCGGCGTCCAGTCCACAAGCGGGGTAGGGGCGACGACGACACCCGCCGCATGCACGCCGACGTGTCGTACACACCCTTCAATCCGCTTTGCAAGATCAATAATCTCGCGCACGTCTTCGTCTTCTCGATAGAGACTCTTCAAGTCATCCTCAAGTTCCATCGCACGCTCAATAGTCATGGGGAAGCCTTGAGAGCCAAGGGGTATGAGTTTCGCGATGCGGTCTCCGGTGCCATACGCGTGCCCTAAGGCGCGTGCCACGTCTCGCACCGCTGCACGTGCAAGCATCGTTCCGAACGTACCAATTTGTGCGACACGGTCTTCACCGTATTTACGCTTTGCATAGGCAATCACTTCCGCGCGGCGGTTGTCGGCGAAGTCCATGTCGATGT
>CAYGFQ010000027.1:0-11573 GCA_964349285.1 uncultured Candidatus Saccharibacteria bacterium
CATCCACCGCGCACCCTTCAGTGTTTCCTGTGCGGAAACCTGAACACCACAATCAACTTAGTGATTTGCACTTTCTGCCCGTACGGTAGTTACTCGTACGGGCTGATTACCTAATGCATATTCGTGTGTCAAAAATCGGTGTCCCTCCGAACGAGAAAACCGCCTTCGAGGCGGTTTCCTGTACTCGCGCCAAAGGCGCGGGGTCAGCCGCTTCGTTTTGAAAGGGTTTTCAGGGTCGTAGACACGTAGGAGGAGTATATGCTCGCTCCTGGGGGGTGTCAACCCTAGGCGCTACGGCCTAGGTAGTGGGGATACTGGGGACAAGAAGAAGCCGTGGCGTTTGGCGCCACGGCTGCTCCGTATCAGTAGGTTTTGTCGATCTAGCCTTACGGCTTGCAGCGCTTGATCCGGGCGATCACTTCGACGACCACCCAGCCGTTGCCTTCGTTGTCGATGGCGTCCGGAGTTGCGTCCGACTCGCCGGCGACCACCTCGGTTTCGACGCCCTGTTGGGCGATTATGCCCTGCGCAGTGAGATCGATTGCACCTTCCTGTTCGGAAGAGAAATCGGGATCTGTAATTTCTTCGTTCGCCATTGGGATGTCCTCCTCGTGGCGCACCGGAGTCCGTCCGGCTCGGGTACTAATAAAAACATTATACAATACATATATAAAGAAACAAGCGCCGGGTTGGCGCTTGTTTCTCTCGCACAGTGAAGGGGTCTTAGTCCTTGATCTGCTCGCGCATCTTGTCGATGTAGCGAGCCGCAGCTGCCTGACCACCAAGGCCAAACGAAAGGCCAAAGGCGAGCGCAAGCGCCACTACGACACCCGTGAAGAGAGTCTGGACGAACGGCGTCACACCAAGCTGGTCGAGAGCCGCGAGGATAGCGAATACCCAGATAGCCCAGCGAGCAACCGATCCGAGGAAGTTCGCGGAGCGGAGGTTCGCTGCTGCTGCGGATCCGGAGACCACGCGCTGTGCCGCTTCTGCGACGACTGCTGCAACGAGAAGGATAAGGACCGCAACGATGACCTGCGGGAGGTAACCGAGGACAACCGCGCGGAGGAAGATCGTAACTTCCGTGAGCTGGAGGACATCAAGCGCCGCCACGAGGAAGACGATGATGAAGAACCACTTCACGAGGACGCCGAGGAATGCACCTGAGTTCAAGGTGAACCCGGCGCGCTCAACGACGCGATCAACGCCAGCAGCACGAAGTGCCTGGTCGACGCGAATCGAGTTAATGACCTGTGCAACGACGCGACCAAGGCCTGCTCCGATGAGCCAGCCGATCACGAAGATGATGATCGCAGCTATTAAATTGGGGATGAATGCCACGAGTCCGTAGAAAAGATTCTGGAAGGACTGGGTGAGCACATCCGCCCACGTGGTGAAAAACATACGTATGTCTGTGAGGGTAATGTAACGCTTGTAAGTACGGGCGCAGGCAAGGACACCTGCTTCCTTTAAGTGTAGCAGGGGGGCAAGCGAGTGGGGGGAGGCGTGTGGATACCCTCAAAAGGGCCTACATCCCTATGCGGTCAAGAACGAGGCGGTGGGGGTAATCAAGGACATCACGGACAAGGCGGTCATATACCCCGACACGATAGCGGAAGTCTTCCGTAGAGAAGGCTGCATAGCGCAGTTCCCTACCAAGCTCTGCTTCCAGTGCTCCAATGACCGAAGCAAGTGTTCGTTCATCAAGACGATCGCCCACTACCATGAGATCAATCTTCGATTCAGGAACGCCAGTGAAAAGCCCTGAGAGAACGACGAGCCGAAGGGTGCCTGCCTTCTTCAAGGTAGAGGTGATGTTCTGGTCGTTAATGCCTGAAGTCGTACGGAGGAATGCGCGGAGCGCGTCGTAGTGCGGGAACTTCGGATTGGCGAGAAAGAAAGGACCCCCCTTCCCCACGCGCTTCTTCAAAATGCCAGCTGCGACAAGTGAGGCGAGCTCCCGACGGGCAGCATCCTTTGCAACCTTTGCGCGGCTCGCGACATCCTTCGCACTATACATATCGGTCTCATTAAAGAGGAAGAGACGCAAAAGCTTAACGCGGGCCATTGATCCGAAGAGCTTTGCGAGGGGTTCCATGATGCATGGATTATAGGCTCCTCCACCCCGTAACGCAAAAACCCGCCGAAGCGGGTTGTTGCCAAGAGGAACGGTTGGTTACTTGAGGGTAACCTTGCCGCCTGCCTCCTCGATTTTCTTCTTGAGTTCCTCGGCTTCCTCCTTCTTCATGCCAGTCTTGATGACTGCTGGAGCGCCGTCGACGAAATCCTTCGCCTCCTTGAGACCAAGGCCAAGGGCCTCCTTGATCACCTTGATGACCGCAATCTTCTGCGCGCCACCATCGGAAAGCTCGACATCGAAGGACGACTTCTCGTCGCCACCTGCTGCCGCGCCACCTGCTGCTGGTCCTGCGACCGCAACTGCTGCTGCGGAAACGCCGAACTTCTTCTCGAAGACCTTCACAAGCTCAGAAAGCTCGAGAACGCTCATGCTCTCGATTTCCTCGACGAGCTTCTTGAACTTAGCCGGAACCTCAACCTCCGCTTCTGCGGGTGCTGCTGCTGCCGGAGCTGCTTCCGTTACTTCAGGAGCTGGAGCGGCAGTCTCTTCAACTGCTGCTGCATCCTGGTTCGTTTCATCTGCCATAGGATAAAAGTGATTGTGTAGTAATTACGCACCCTTCTTCTCGCGGATCTGATCGAGCGCGATAACGAGACCCTGGATAGGGCTGTTGATCACGTTCACGAACATGCCACGAAGCACTGGTACTGGAGGAATCGTTGCAATGGCTTTCATGCCAGCTGCATCGAGGTACGCACCCTCGAACACGCCGCCGAGAATCGAAAGACCCTCGTGCTTCTTGCTGTGCTCGAAAATGCCGCGTGCCGCAACCGTCGCATCGTCCGAAGACCATGCAATTGCGACCTCGCCCTCAAGTGCCGGGATCTCTCCCTGGTAACCTGCGTCAGTAAGAACACGCTTCAGGAGCGTCTTCTTTGCAACGTAGTAACCAACGCCCTCGCCTTTCAAGGACCTGCGCATCGCGGTCGTATCAGCGACCGTCATTTTCCCGAAGCGCACAAACACCACCGAGACGGCGTCTTTGATTGCTTCCTGGATCTTTGCTGCGATGTCCTGTTTCTTCGCTTTGGTGATTGCCATAGCTGGTTGTAATTGTTCGTACGAAACGGCAACGGCCCCTGGTGGGGGACCGTTGCGAGGAGACATTCGACCGGGAAATTACTGCTTCCCTTTCGTTCCTCGGCAGGGCTTATGGATGCCTGCTGTCTTCGGTCCGTACCGGGGTACTCTACTAGACGAAGGTCCCGGATGCAAGATAGATGATTCCCAAGGAAACGCCGATGAACGCAGCGAATCCACACAGAAACTTGAGGAATTCAACGAAGTACTCGTGCATGCTCTTCGCAGTATACCTTAGAGATTCTGGAGTCGCATGATGGTAACTCGCGGGAGCTTGCTCTCCTGGCGCTCTATATACGAGAGCACTTCTTGAGAGAGTCGGATGTCGGGGTTTAGAGCCAGTGCCTCGTTCACTTTCACCCGTGCAGCCGCAGCGTCTCCTCCATAGAACTCGGCAAGAGCGTGCAGGACGTAGGTCAGGGGGTTTCCTGGTGAGAGGTCGTAGGAGTCGACGATAATCGTCTTCGCTTCCTCAATGCGATCTTCCCCAAAGATGACCTGGGTCAACAGGAAGTAGGCGTAGTTCATACGCGCACGATAATAGTCAGGACTCTCTTCAAGATAGCGCACGTACGCTCCTTCATACTCAGCGATGAACGGCTTAATGATTGGGATGAGTTTCTTCGGATCTTCACCCTCAGCAAGTTGCGTGAGAACACCGGAGAGGAAAGATGCTGAGGAGAGGCGCAGGAGCTCAAAGTTCGACTCGCGTTCAAGTGACTTCTTGGTTGCAACAAGTTGCTCTTCAGGGTTTTGCTTGGTGAAGGTTGCAAAGAGTGCTTCTTGTCGCGAGAGCTCATCGAGGAAGACAAACTTGAACGACACGAGTGCAAGCACAACGACGATGAGGGCAAGTGCCTTCCCTGCCCACGAAGGAAGCGTAACTGGTGCGCCTCCACTCATGCGCTCAAGGTAAAGTGCGTAGCCTCCTACCACACCAAGAAGAACGTAACTTGCGACGGTATCGAAGCCCGTTTGCAGTTGTAGGAGGTGCGCAACGGGGAGCGCAGCAAGAAGGAGCGTCTCTGGAAGAGCAATCACGCCACTCTTTCGAGCGCGATAGACCGCAAACCAAAAGGCGAGCGTCAGAAGAACAAACGAAGCAATGCCAAGCGCACCGGAGTCAGACAGGGTATCAACGAAGACATTGTGTGCACGTTCGAACCACGTTTCACCATAGTTCTCCTTAAGGTACACCCGGTTATCAAAGTGACTTTCAAACGCGTAGCCGAAGTTCTCTGGCCCCCACCCAAGCAGTGGACGCTCGGCAATGGCTCGCATGCCGGCGCTCCAGACAATGATGCGTGCTTCGGATGAGGTGCGGATGTAGGCCTCCTGCACTGCGCTCCCAGGAGTGAAGAGGAGTGCGAGTCCGCCAACAATACCTATGAGCCAGAGCGCTGCCCACCCAATCGTTGTACCCGCTCTTCCCTTTTGTGGAACGAAGCGATGGATACCAAGCGCTCCGAGTACAAAGAGAATGAGTGCGAGTGCCGCAGCGCTTGAAGCACGTGCGCTTCCGAGAATAAGTGAAGGATTTGCAAGGACGTCAACAAAGGGTGTCTTCCCCCACAAAATACCGATATTAAGGAGTATAGGAGAGGCGAGAATAAGCACGCTTGCGGCGAGCATCCAGTACCGCCACTTCTTCGACTCTGCACGAAAGAACTCTATAAGTGCGAGTGCGAGTGCGAGGAGGAAGTAGGTACCAGCGAAGGTACTGTTTCCGAAGGAGAAGCCGTTAATGTCGAAGTTCATCCAAAGAAAGCGGCCCGAAGCTCCAAAGCCTTCGTTTCCAATAAGCACAAAGAGAGCAACCAGTGCAGTCGAGAGCGCGACGGTCTTTCGAACAAGGCTCCAATCTTTCTCTGTGAGATAGGAACCAAGAAGCACCGCAAGCGCAGCTATATGGGTCAGGAAGAGTGCGCCCGTTGAGCGAATAATGTCAGAGAAGAGCGAGCGCTCAGGATACACACCCGTGAAAGACGTAAGGTACTGAACCGCTATCGTGAGGGCGAGCGCTCCGAGAAGCCACTTCCCTCTGAGAGTAATCTGGTCTTTCTTCTGCCACAGGTGATACCCAACACCTAACAAGAGAAGGTCGACAACGAAGACGACAAAGAAGAACTTGGCGTTTATAGCCCCATAGAAGAGGGTGCGGGAAACAAAGAACGGGAGAGCGGCGAGAAAGGTAGCAACAAGGGCTCCGAGGAGTGTGGTTTTCATGAGCGTATCGTAGCAGACCCTGGATAAACGAAAAACCACCCCGAAGGGTGGTTTTTCGTGTCGTAGGACTTACGTCCTCGAGACGTCAGCTAAGCGTGAGCTTAGTTGATCGAGACGGAATCCGTCTTGTAGTCGTCGAGGTTGAAGTCGTAGACGTTCTGCGTCGAAGCGTCGGTGGTTGCCCACGTGATTGCCTTGAGCAATGCACGGAAGAGACCAGCGTCGCCCGTGTTGTCGTTCGTGCGGGTTGCCGTGAGCGTGAAGCGGCCGACGGAACCTTCCGTGACCTTCACACCGTTGGTAACACCAGAGTCGGTAACCGTACCGGACTCCTCAGAGAAGGTAACAACCGTCGAGAGGTCATCCGTAGTTGCCGTTCCTGCGCGATCGATGAGGTAGCGGACACCTGCTGACGTTACCGTCGTGTCAGGGATCGTAGCTGCCGTCGTTGCCGTTGCAGAGTCAGAGACATAGACGTCGCCGTCGAATGCCTCAACATCGAAGACGATTTCGAAGGTACCCGTGCCGTCGTATCCGTTCACGCCGCCGTCAACAACGGATTCCTCCGTGGAAACGAGGGTGACCATGATACCAACGTCGTAGAGCGCCATGTAGTCGCCGAGGGCCGTGCCGGTGGCATCAGTGTTGCTGATGTCCTCACCAGACTGGTCTTCAGCCTCGATGTAGTCAGTGTTCGTAGCGGTGACCTCGGCCTTGACCGTGTCGCCGTCGCCGAACGTGCTCTCTTCGTCGTTAAGATCTGCCGTAACGGTAACGAGGATCTCATCGCCGTCCTCGATATCAAGATCGAGGTCGTCGAAGGTAACCGTAGCTGCCGTAACAGTCGAGGTAACAACGTTCTCGTTGTACTCTTCACCGTCAATCTCAAGGGTGAGCTGGTTCACGATGAGGTCAACGTCTGCAACACCAGCAACCGTGAGGGTAACCGGAATCTCAGTAACGTTGATGTCAGAACCGTCAGCACCGATGGTGAACTGGAGAAGCTCAACATTGTCCGTGTCGCTCGTGGTGTCAACGTTGACGACCTGTCCTTCCGGAGAGTCATCACCGATAGAAACCTCAAGCTCGACATCGTTTGCAGTTGCGAAGGAAGCGACCGTGAAGGTCTCGTCCGTAAGCGCTGCGTACGTGTCGTCTACACCGTTCGGAGAGACTGCGCGAATACCATCCGCTGGGATGGCAACCGTCCAGCCGTCACCGGAGTCACCAGTGTCAAGGTTGCTGACACCCGTAACTGCGACAACGAGCTCGCCAACCTCACCTTCCGCGATGATGCCATCGAGGCCAGTGAAGCGGAACGTGTACTCGTCAGCAGAAGCATCGTGAGATGCCTCATCGACTTCCATGCGACCGATCTCCTCGTCGTCAAGCCAGAGCGAGACGTCGGTGATAAGGTCTTCAAGGTCGTCGTTGCCGGTCGGAGTGTCGATTTCAACCGTGACGCGAGTGATCTTCTGATCTGCGTCAACAGCCTCCATCTCCATTCCGAGGACACCTGCGTCCTCCTCATCCTCACCGACTTCTTCAGTCGAGAAGGAAGAGATCTGGTCGAGATCGTCGAGGTAACCCTCTTCGTCACCACCAAAGTCAGAATCATCACCACCAGTGGATCCACCAGTCGTGCTGCCGCCCATGCCATTTACCTTGGCGCGGGTGATAGGACCGAAGTAACCGACTGCCGGAGCGATACCGTTTGCTGCCTGGAAGGCTGCAACAGCGGCCTGCGTCTGGGTACCGAAGTAACCAGTTGCGCCAGCCGGGATGCTGAAGCCCTTTCCAATAAGCCAGTTCTGAAGTGCCGTTACATCAGCTCCAGTCGAGCCAATGGTGAGGTCCATCGAGAACGTAGTGCCCTCCGCCTGTGCTGCGATCGGAGTGACCGCAAACGCAAACGTAGAAGCGACAAGTGCGAGACCTGCAGCGACTGCTGCGATCTTCGCAATTGCATTCGTAGTTGCAACCATAATTTGTTTTTAAGGGATTTTTAGAGACGCGGCACGGCGCAGTTAAATAATAGTGCGCCGCGCCGACGCCGTTCTCAGTTTCTTGGTAATGAACACCGGTCTCATTCCTTTTTACGGGAACGTCCCGGTATACACATCACAGTCTATCCGACAGAGCGTAGTATCGACCCACACCCCATCGGCTAGCTGGCTAAGTTAGTTCTCGTACATTCGTTTCAATCGTCACTGAAAGTTCATCCGTGTCTGTCTATATGTTGACTATGTCCTCGGGAACGACTGCCTCCCCTACCAAAGTGGTAGGAGGGTTCAATCGCCCGTTAGAGTTTGTCAAAGAAACAATGCGGCAGTGTGCCCATCCGCCTCAAGCTTATCCATCCCGGTCAATCCCGGAATGGATACCGTATCAGTATACCGATAAGCGGTGCCTTGGGGCGGTGCCGCACGTGTGGATAACCCTTGTAAAATAACGACAAATCGGCCGATTGCTCGGCCGTCCTGTGTCTCTTACTTTGCGGGGGCACCCACCACCTGATACTAGCCCAAAGTGGGAATTCAGTCAAAAGGGGCTTAGACGGTCGGGAGCGTATAGGTCGTCCACCGGCGCTCCCCTGTCTTTATGACGACTCCTTCAGTAACAAGCGCCTGGAGCTCACGCTGGATGGTCTTCTCGCTCACCCCACGGATTACCGTCGATATGTCCTTTATATAGGACGGTCCCTTAGTCTTGAGGACAGAGAGGATGCTGTCTCTACGAGATGTCGTGTCCTTTATCTTTGGCTCGTGTCCTCTTTCTTGTCCTTTATATGCAGCTTGGGCCTTTGGTGCAGAGGTGCGCATTGGAACAGACTTGCGTTCTTGCGTTGCTGACTTTGAGATAGCAGCGAGCGAAGGCATCTCAGCAAGCTCAACTCGCGGATCTTCGTAGGCTGCTATGTCGTGCAAAAGTACCTGGGATTCATGGATGATGAGGTCTGCATTCATGGGCGAAAGCAACTGGCTCGAGCGGGCCATAGAAAGAATGCTCATGAGCGAAAGAAGTTCGCGCGAGAGGTTCTCTCGAGCCTCAGCGACTGGTTGTGAAGAGGCATCTATAAGCTCAACAGCAAGTCTTTGAAGACGCTCCTTGAGCGGCTTTGAGTCCTTGAAAGCTGGTGTGATGAGATGGACGGCACGAGCGATACGATCGCACTTTTTGTAGATGTAGACCCTGCGGACGTCCTTTTCAAAAATGTTATTGAATATAGGCTTATCAAGGACAAAATCGCCTAATTCCCTAGACTTGTTTCGTATGGACAGTCCGTTGTTTTGTCCTTTGTCGTCCATGTGCCGTCCTTAAGACAAAGACAAGTATACTCGTGTCCTATCTTTATGCAAAAGGCCAGTCCTAGAGATGACCTTTTGGCTTGCGGACATTCAAAGACACGCGTCGCTAAGCGCCTTCTTCTATAGGTTTTACGCAGTGGATAGCGGTATGTAGTGATAAAATGCATGAATCATGAAGCGCAAGAAACGGCAGGAGGCCCCGGCCTACGATGGCATTGCACGCTGGGCCCTTGCCATAGGCCTTATCGCGCTTGGTCTCATCCTCTTTCTTGCTTCCTTCGGGAATGCCGGGTTTGCAGGCGAGGCTATCTTCGACTTTGCCTACTATCTTCTCGGAGCTGCCTCCTTTGTCCTACCCATCGCAGTCGCAGCAGGAGGCGTGATGCTCCTTCTGAAGCGCCTTCTCATTCCCCCATCTGGTCTCATTGGAGGCACCCTCATTCTCGTCGCCTTACTTGCCCTTCTTGGTATTGCCTCAGATACACTCGGCGGCCAGATTGGCTCGTTCCTCGGGCAACTCTCAAGTGATCTCTTTGGTGTTGGCGGAAGCATTATTCTCTTACTCGCCCTCGCCTTAGTTGGTCTTGTCATTGCAACTGACATCGTTGCACTCATTGAGCGCGTACGCGGCATGGCCGTTGATGCAGGCTCAGGCATGAGTTCCCTGAAGCTTCCGAAGCTCGACCTCAAGAAGAAAGAAGACGAGTCGTATGACGACGAGGAGGTCGTCGAAGAAGAGGGGCCAGTCGAAGAGTCGCAGCCAGATGCTGATCCGGTCGTGAAGGTATTCAATCAAGATAGAGAGACAGAACCTGCCGGAGCCATCCCGGTCTTTGATGCTGAATACAACCCTCCCCCGATATCTATCCTCGGCGAGGATAAGGGAAAGCCAGGGGTCGGTGATATCAAAGCGAATGCGAATATCATCCGCCGTACGTTCCAGAACTTCGGTATCTCTGTTGAGATGGATGAAGTCTCGATTGGCCCAACCGTCACCCGCTACGCTATGAAGCCTGCTGAGGGTGTCCGGCTCTCGAAGATTGTTTCTTTGCAGAACAACCTTGAACTTGCACTTGCAGCACACCCCGTTCGTATCGAGGCACCAATTCCCGGGAAGTCTTTGGTTGGTATCGAAGTCCCGAACGCCTCGAAGGCTATGGTCGGTCTTGGTGGGGTCCTCTCCTCCCCCGAGTGGTCGAAGAACGAGAAGCCCTTGTTGGCTGCTATTGGCCGCGACATCACCGGTGTTTCGCATTACGTGAACATCGCCAAGATGCCGCATGGTCTTGTTGCCGGTGCAACTGGTTCAGGAAAGTCAGTCGCTATCCACGCGCTCATCACTTCCCTCTTGTACCGCAATGGCCCGAATCAGCTCCGCTTTATCATGATCGATCCGAAGCGCGTCGAGCTCACGCTCTATAACGGTATCCCCCACCTTCTGACGCCCGTCATCACTGACCCAAAGAAGTGCATCATGTCGCTTAAGTGGGCAGCAAAAGAAATGGAACGTCGCTACAACATCCTTGAAGCCGAGCAGGTACGCGATATTGATTCCTACCACCGCACCGTTGTTGAGCCTGCCAAGAAGCGTAAGGGTGAGATGCCAGAGCCAATGCCCTACATCATCATCGTTATCGACGAGCTCGCAGATATCATGCAGAGCTATCCGCGTGAGCTTGAGGCGGGCATTGTCCGGCTTGCACAGATGTCACGAGCTGTCGGCATCCACCTCGTCCTTTCAACTCAGCGTCCTTCGGTGAACGTCATTACGGGTCTCATCAAAGCAAACGTCCCAACCCGTATGGCTCTCCAGGTCGCTTCACAAATTGACTCGAGAACCATCCTCGACGGCTCAGGCGCAGAAATGCTCCTTGGAGCAGGCGACATGCTCTACCTCTCCTCTGATATGCAAAAGCCAGTGCGTCTCCAAACGGCGTACATAAGTGAGACGGAGGTAAAGAAGGTCGTGAGCTATATCAAGCAGCACAACGCCGGTTCTCTTGCCTCACTTGATCTTGGGAATGGCCAAAACGGCACCGGGCATGAGCCAAACGATGCTATCTCTTTGGCGATGGCAGATGATGATGTCGATGACGACCTCTATGCAGAAGCCAAGAATGCAGTTGAAGAAGCGGGGCGTGCCTCAACCTCCTACCTCCAGCGCAAGCTCCGTATCGGCTACTCACGTGCTGCACGTCTCATGGACCTCCTTGAGGAGAAAGGTGTCATTGGAAGCGCCGATGGTTCACGCCCGCGTGAAATACTCTCACGAGGCGGAACTGCTCCTTCTGAAGAAGAAGCTCCCTACTAGCAATGGTCCGCACGGTCGTCGCAGCACTCCTGTTTCTCCTCCTCGCATACGGCCTCTTCAAAGCGTGGCCACTCCTCTCTGGCCCCTCCCTTTCGATAGATATCCCCCAAGACTACACAACTTCTCCTGACGGCTTCATTACCCTTTCAGGAACCGCGCAAAACACTGAGTCTTTGTGGCTTAACGGAGGTCCCCTACTCATCGATCAGGAAGGAAAATTCGAGAAAATCCTTCTCCTTCCAAGTGAGGGCGTTATACTTACGTTTATAGCGACGGACCGGTTCGGGCGAAGCGTGAGCGAACGCAAGACGGTGTACGTCCCTTAATCACTCAACTATGGCTACTAAGAAGAAGACTACGAAGAAGAAAACAGAAGAGGACGTCGACATTGCTGATGACGTTATAAGCGGACCTAAGTCAGGCGACGATCGCGACAAGTCAATTGAAATCGCGATGCGCGAGATACGAACGAAGTTCGGTGAGGAGGCCATCATGACCTATGGCTCAG
>CAYGFQ010000028.1:0-11332 GCA_964349285.1 uncultured Candidatus Saccharibacteria bacterium
GCGAGACCGAGAGCATACGCCCATCGAACTCCTTGCCGTCCCAACGGTCGATAGCAGCCTGTGCGCCTGCCTCATCTGCCATCTCAACGAAGCCGAAGCCACGTGAGCGGCCCGTCATGCGGTCCATAATAATGCTTACAGACGCGACCTGGCCCGCCTCTTCAAAGGCGGTCCTCATCTCGTCTTCTGTCGTGCGATACGGGATACCGCCGACGTACAACTTGGTATTAGCCATGAGTGAACTTGATTTTGTAACTCTCGCTAGATACCGAACACTTTTTGGACAGACGTCGTACGAAGCTCCTGTAGACCCGCGAGTTAACGTCACTATGCTACGGAATGGGTGGAAACGCAAGGAAGGCGGGGGAGGGGTGTGGATTAGCAATTTATGGAGGAATTTGACATAGTATGAAAAGCATGTAATATAGCGAAGCTCTGGGAGTTATAGCTCGGGGCTTGTGGAAAAATTCGGCCAACAAGAGGTACCGAAAATGTTCAAGTTCAAAAGTGTTCTCGCGGCAACAGCGGCTCTGGCGATCGCCATTACGCCCGCAGTGGCCGAGGAATTGGTGGTGAATACGGTGCAGCTGCCGGACGGCTCGCAGGTCGCCGTCACTGAATACCGGACGAGCGGATTGTCGCGCCGTCAGACGAGGATGCAGACCGGATTCCACTGCTCGGGTGAACCCCTGCGGTGCGTTCCGATCGGCAACCTGCAGTCTGAAAGCCCCAGCATCGTCGAGCAGGTGGCACCTGTCGCGACGGCTGCGGTCTTTGGCGCGTCGATCCGGCCGACCAGGATCAGTGAAGGCGACACGAACGTGTCGAACGGCAGCAATTCAAGCTCCGCGTCCAACCAGACCCAACTGCAGGGTCAGGGCCAGGAGCAAGAAGCTGACGGCGGTCTTGCGATCGCCGAAGGCGGGAACGCACACACCGGCGTTACCGCTATTGCGAGCAACAGCAACGACAACCTCGCGTTCGGGGGCGACGGCGGCAACGCCAATGCTCTTGGGCTCGGTGGTCAGGGCGGCAACGCTAACGCCCTGGGTGTCGGTTTGGGCGGCGACGCTCAATCAAACGCGGAAGGCGGCAACGCCAACTCCGCGGCCGGCGCTATCGGCTCGCTGAACAACACTACCACTACCGACAACTGCAGCGTCGTCGGCGATCACAACCCGAACGCCTGTCGCGACTAAGAACACGTCCACAATACACGAACCTTCCGGGGGTCCTGCGCAAGCAGGACCCCCATTTCGTTACGTACTATGATGCACCATCCCACGCTCAATATCTTCGAACGTGCCACCCACTTTCTTACCCGGATTGAAAATAGCTGCTGGATCGAATATATGTTTCGTTTCTCGGAACAGACGCACCATCTCTTCACCAAAGAGTTGTGTGAGGTAGGGCGTTCTGATGATGCCGTCGTTGTGCTCTCCGGTTGTGGTACCACCGTGCTTGATGACGAGGTCGTAGACTTTTGGTGAGAGTTCGAGGATGAGTGTGTGGCTCTCGTCCTTGGACATATCGAGCAAGGGGAAGATGTGGAAGTTGCCGTCGCCTATGTGCCCCGTGACGGCATAAATAAAGCCGTAGGAGTCGAGCATCGAGAAGAGCTCGGGAAGAAATTCAGGATAGGAAGCTGGGGGAACGACGAAGTCGTCGATAAACGGTGCTGCAGTGAGACCGGGGAGTTTCTTTCGAAGGAGTGCAAACGCTTCGCGACGTACTACCCAGAATTTCTCTGCTGCTCGTTCATTGCGTGCGACTCGCGTTGTGACCGGAAGTCCTTCGAGCGCCTTCTTCGCCTCATGTGCTTTTGCGAGTGCTTCTGCTGCAGTGTCCTCAGAGAATTCTGCCATGAGGACGAGCTTGGGAACGCCGCCAGATAGCACAAGACCAACCTCAGGAAGGAACGAGAAACCAAGACGCATTGCGCGGGCAAGTCCCATTTGTGCAAGAAGCTGCGGCAAGAGCTTCATCGCAAGCTTAAACGTATGGTCGTCGTAGGATTCGAAAGACTCCGGATTAAGAGCGAGCACTCTGCGTACAATTTCTGGCAGCACATCGAAATCCTTCAGGAAGATGACCAACATCGAACGGTAGGGCTGCGGCTTTACCAAAGCGAGCTTCATCTTCGTCACCAAGGCGAGTGTGCCTTGTGAACCGGTGATGAGTTTCGTGAGGTCAAACGTGCCACGTTCGGTATCAAAGATATCCCACAGTGCATACCCAGCTGAGTTCTTGGAGACTTTGGGACGTGCTGCTGCAAGCGCTTCGCGGTTTTTCACCACGAGCTCACTCATGCGACGATAGATTTCACCCTCAAGATTCTGCTGACTCTTCTTTTCATCAAGCTCATCAGGTCCGAGTTCCTTGAAGGTTGCTTGCGAGCCGTCGGAGAGCACTACTTCGAGTTCCCGTACGTACCGCTCCGTTTTTCCATACTCCAACGTGCGTTCACCCCCAGCGTTGTTTGCCACCATTCCTCCCAAAGCTGCAATATTTCTTGAAGCAGGGTAGGAGGGGAGGAGGTAGCCTTTCTGTAAAGTTGCTTTCTCAAAGTCGCGATAGTAGGAACCAGGTTCTGCAACGGCATACCCCTCGCCAACTTCAAGCACCTTATTCATGTATTTCGTGAAGACAGCGACCACCGAGGTGGTCAGGGGACCACCTGACATATCGGTACCAGCAGAGCGCGCAGTCACGGAAACGTTTTCTCCTGCCTTCTTTGCGTCAGCAACAGCCTTCACTAAATTCGAGACATCAGCAGCATCCTTCGGGTAGACGACTAGGGAAGGAGTACGCTCGAAGACGCTCGTGTCGTGGCTGTACTTCGCGCGTTCGTCTGCGCTGTCTGTGACATCACCCTTCAGGTCTTTCGTAAGTTTCTCTTTGAGAGGCGAGGAGTTCTCGAGTAACTCTTTAATAACCTGCATCGTTTCATCAGGTCCAGAGATTTCCCGTGTTACGACACCGGTTTCTTTTACTACCTCATCGTTTCCACCTGGGAAAAGGGCATCTCCGATATACACCATGTCGCTAATGGGGGTAGCAGTGAATTCGCTGAGTTTGCGGATGCCGTACGCCTTCGTGATGCCCTTGCGGGTGATGTCGATGGTTGTCATCGCGTTCATCTTCACTTCAAAGTCTGGAAGACGTTTGATGAGTGCCTCTGCAAGCGGACGACGTTTCTTCTTATCCGGGTCCCACGCTTTCTTTGCGTCGGTGGGCGCTTCCTGGCCAAGAGCTGAAAAGGCGATAAGTGCTCCACGATCCTCAATTCGCTCGCCCCAGACGTGTGCAGGTGGTTCGGTAAACCCGGTTTCAGCCATCGCTTCTGCAAGCGCCCGCATGACCTTCGACTTCTCTGCGTCGGTGAGCGAGTTGTCATCAATCATCTTCCAGCTACCTTCCTCAAAGTGATAGCAGTAGCCAGCACAGACGGGGAAGAGGTAGAGGTTCGACAGATTCGCGTTTGTAGGAAGTGCGGTCAACACTTGTTTCTCGAACTGTCCGTACTTACCGCCCGACATAATAGCGACGGTTCGAACAGCAAGAAGCCGGGTCAAGAGCTCACCCATTTCCTTAGTTACGGGAGACTTGCTAACAGCAAGGGTGCTATCGAGGTCGAAGGCAATAACGCGGGGAAGCATAGGTCTATGATAGCGCCTTCAGGATGCGCGAGAGTGAAGCAGTCGCAACTCCGACCACCTTGTCTGCGCCTCCATAGTAGAGGAATAAGGTGTCGTCTCGAATCACTGCGCCGCATGGGAAGACGACGTTTCCCACCTCTCCTTCTTTTTCATACTGTTCCTTGGGCTCGAACACCGGATCTGCAGCACGCGCAAGGATAGTAGTACCTGAATCATCAAGCAGTGCCGCGCCTACTCGATACGTTCCACTCCGGGAGACGCCGTGATAGAGGAAGAGCCACCCACCAGGAACCTTCAGGGGCGGAGAGGCAACACCCACTTTTGCTGCATCCCACATACCTTCTCGTGGTCCCATGATTTCAATGCAGCGGGAGACACGCACACCTGAGGCGAGACTCGGGAGAATGTCTGCACAGATACGACCATTGATGCGGTGATAGAGCAGGAAGTTTCCATCGACACGTTCAGGCAGAAGTGCGAGGTCTTTGTCGTCGACACTATCAGGCGTAATAAGAAACGGCTCAGTCCACTTATCGAAGCTTCCTTGCATAAAATCCGTAAGTGGAATCGAGCTTATTGCTCCACGTGGATTGTGTACGCCATCGTAAGCGGTGTACGTCATATAGAGTGTCTCATCGATGAGTGCAACGCGCGGATCCTCGCAGCCGGAGTTACCGTTTGGCGTACCGCGTTTCATCTCAAACTCTGCACGCGGTCCATAAATAGGAACGGGAAGTCGCTCATCTATCTGTATGCCATCCCTCGAGCGAGCATAGCCAATCGTTGAAGTGTTATCGTTCCCCATGGCTCGGTAGAGGATATGGACGAGTCCATCGTAGTCGAACGCCGCAGGATTGAAGACCAGCTTCCCCTCAAAGGCATTCTCGGTACGGGGAGTAAGAATAGGGTTCTCGCTCGCACGGGTAAAGAGGGGTGGGGCTGCAGGATCCATGGCCTCAAGAAGGCCCGCAAGCGGCATGGTGGCCTTCGCGCAGGTGGTATCGGCGGCACCGTAATAGAGGTCAATAGTGCCCTCGTCAGAGAGAAGTGCACTCGTAGGGAAGACAATCTCAGGTGCAACGCCGTAGCGCTCATAGATTTCCTCTGGCACAAGAAATGGGTAGGTGCGTCCAAGTACCTTCGTTGGATCAGTGAGGTCGAGGAGTGCAGCTTCGACGCCAAAGATGCGAGCACCACCGCTGAAGTAGTGCTCAATATAGGAGTAGAAGAAGAGCCATCCCTTGTCGGTCTTGAGAGGAACAGCACCAGCTTCGACGTGGTCAGTCTCACTTCTTGTGAGTGAGATTGCATGCGACTGCCAATGTTCATACCACTCGGTCCAGTACTGGGGCGACCAGAAATCTTCAATCTTGTCTGCAAGTGCGAGACAGATTGCTGTTGGTGGGCGATCAGTGTGCACGGAAAGAAGTGCCGCGTACTTACCGTTAACCTTTTCCGGGAAGAGTGCGAAAGCTTTTGCGTTAAAGGGTGTTGCAAGATGACGCTCCACAAAGTGCTCACCGTCTTTTGAAACAGCAATCGCGACGCGAATGTTATCGGCATTGAAGGGATAGCCGCCAAGCGCAGTGTAGGAAAGATAGGTGGTGCCCTCAATGACGACAGCGCGAGGGTCTTCGCATCCGAATGCTTCCCACGATTCTTTTGGAGCAATCACTTGTCGCTCAGAACCGAAGTGGACACCATCTTCACTCTCTGCCATGCCAATCGTCGATTGCGCTGCAAACGGTGCAATGAGTGCTGAAGGATTCGCAAGTGCGCGATAGTACATGCGGAATCCTTTCTCGGTTTTCACAACAGAAGGATTGAACGCTGCGAGTGCTTCCCACGGATGCTCTCGACGTGGAGCGAGGAGTGGATTCTCAGGATGACGACGGACAACGAACATGGTTTAGGCGAACGCTAGTGCGTTACGAAGTGCAGCTTTCGGAGACACATAGGGCTCGACCAGTTTCTCAAGCAAGCCTGCAAGCGAAGTGGTTGCAGCGCACACTACAGCATCTGCACCGCCGTAGTAGACGCGAAGCACATCTCCTTTTAGTGTTGCTCCGCAAGCGTAGACGATGCCGGGCTTTCCCTCATTCTCATACGAAGCATCAGGAGAGAGAACCGGTACCGGAGAACGAGCGATGACCTTAGTAGGATCATCAAGATCAAGAAGCATGGCACCAAGCTTATAGCGGTGGGAGTCAACCGAATCATTCGCATGATAGAAAACGAGCCAGCCTTTACTTGTCTTTAGGGGAGGGGGGCCAGCGCCTCGTATGCGACTATCCCACACCTCTTCATCGACGGAGTCACGGAATGAAGCATCGCTTCGAATGTGCGGCGTAGGCTCGTGATCGAGGGAGTCAAGATAGGCGATGTTTGCACGCGTGCGATCTTTCGAAAAGCCATGCAGCACAGCGAACTTGTTTGCAATCTTCTCGGGGAACAACACCCAGCTCTTGTGTACTTCTCCGCGCGGCGAGAGGAAAACGGGCGACGTCCACTTCCACCGTCCCGCAAGAAGATCATCGACACCAAGGGATGAGACACCGATGCGTAGTGAATCCCATCCGGAGAACGCATTAAACGAAAGATAGACACGATCTTCGATAACAACAGCGCGCGGATCTTCGACGCCGGCGAAGCTACCACCGGAAGCAGAGAGTCCTGAGTTTGAGGCGAAGGCACGCGTGTCAGGATTTCCCGCAAGTGCGAAGACAGGATAGGGAAGACGTTCATCAATATGCTTATCGTCACCACTGGCTGCGTAACCGATTCTTGAAACACCGTCTGCACCAACTGAACGATAGAAGAGATGCGTCCTATCCTTCGTTGCAACCGCAGCAGGATTGAAGACGCCACCCGCTTCCCAGGAGTGCGTGGAGCGAAGAAGAGGATTTTCTTCTGCTCTCGTGAGTCCAAGTGCGCGAATAAGTCCTGCAAGTTTCTCGCGAAGCGCGAACGTTCTTACTATCTGCCACAGACCAAAGAGAAAGAGTCCGGTGGTAATGAGTGCGGCAAGAAGAGCAGGGAGGACGACAAGAATCGGTTCCATAGACTAGGTTCGGCCGAAGTCATCTTCAATGTGCTCAATGTCCTCTTCGTCGTAGTCACCCGACATAATTTCAAGCACCTTGATGCCATTCGGGCCGCCCCGGAGACGATGTAGTGTGCCGACAGGAATAGAAACTTCATCCCCAACGGTAACTTCACGTTCTTCTTCCCCGAGAGTCAACGTTCCACTCCCTTCGACCACGCGCCAGAACTCAGAACGATGTGCGTGTTTTTGGAGTGAAAATCGCTTCCCAGGAAGAACGTGGAGAATCTTGACGGTCGAGACCTCGTTAGCAACGAAGCGCTCAAAAGAACCCCAAGGACGCTCTTCCTTATAATAGTGAGGCAGCGGGCTCATACTCCCTCCATCATAGCGCATAGGGAAGACCAAGAAAGACGACAGTACCGTGTATAAGTGAGGCATGCTATAACTCCCTTGTTCTTGGCAACCTAACGAGGTGTGAAATGTCCAGGATTGCTCAAGGCTTTGTCTGGTTCGTGAAGAAGGTCG
Source organism: uncultured Candidatus Saccharibacteria bacterium (assembly GCA_964349285.1). Classification (GTDB taxonomy): domain Bacteria; phylum Patescibacteriota; class Minisyncoccia; order Phycocordibacterales; family Phycocordibacteraceae; genus C7867-001. Next base: position 7,231 of record CAYGFQ010000028.1, read on the forward strand.
CCTTCCTCATCGCATGTGGGCTCATCGTCGCTGGCATGGTCAGCTTCATGATGCTCATCAAGAACTACGGCTAGCTAAAGCCACGACTGCGGTCGCTTGTCTCAGGAGACGGCGACCGCTTTCATTTGCTATACTCTGCCTCATGTCTGTTCCAGCGATAGCAATAAAGGACGTTCGTAAGACCTATAAAAAGACCGGAAAGGACTCCCGGGAGGTTGAGGCGTTGAAAGGCGTCTCCCTGACCGTGCCTGCAGGCCAGTTTTTCGCGCTTCTCGGGCCAAACGGGGCAGGAAAGACCACACTTATAGGTATTCTCTCTGGTCTGGTCGAGAAATCAGGCGGTGAGGTCCATATAAACGGTATTTCGGTAGACGAAGACCCCGATGCGGCAAAGGCTTTCATTGGCGTCGTCCCCCAGGAGATGAACTTCAGTATTTTCGAGAAAGTGGAGGATATCGTCCTCGACCAAGCAGGCTACTACGGTATCCCAAGGGACGAGGCACGAGCGTACTGTGACGAGCTGCTCCGCGATCTTGGGCTATGGGACAAGCGACGGGAGAAGTCGCAGAACCTCTCCGGGGGTATGAAGCGCCGCCTCATGATTGCGCGTGCACTCATTCATAAGCCAAAGATTCTTCTTCTTGATGAGCCGACTGCCGGTGTGGATGTTGAGCTTAGGCGCGGCATGTGGGACTACTTGCGACGCATTAATGGGGAAGGAGCAACGATTGTTCTTACGACGCACTACCTTGAGGAAGCGGAGCAGCTTTCAAGTCACGTTGCCATCATCAACAAGGGGACGCTCGTTGCTGATGAGGGGACGCAAGAACTTTTGACGCGCCACGGAAATAAGAAGCTCGAAGATATTTTCCTTGAGCTCATTGGCACGAGTAACGGAGCAGCATCATGAAAAACCCTGCACTCATCGGTTTCTATACGATGGTTCGCAAGGACACGATTCGGATTTTCCGTATCTGGTCGCAAACACTCTTGCCACCAGTCATCACGACCTCACTCTACTTCGTCGTCTTCGGCGGATTCATTGGTAGTCAGATTGCACCCATCGATGGTGTTACCTACATGCAGTTCATCATGCCGGGACTCGTGATGATGACATTGATTACGAGTGCGTACATGAACACAGTGTCGACGTTCTACTTCGCGAAGTTCATCAAGAACATTGAAGAACTCTTGGTATCCCCGATGCCATCGTGGGTTATCATCGCTGGCTTTATTGCCGGTGGTGTTATACGTGCCTTCCTCGTTGGTACCTTGGTGCTTATAACCGCACTCTTCTTCGCGCCCGTTGCTATCGCGAACGTATTCATGATTTTCGGTGCAGCACTGTTGACTGCACTCCTATTCTCGCTCGCAGGACTCGTAAACGGCTTCTTTGCTAAGTCATTTGATGCGATATCCATTGTGCCAACCTTTGTGTTGACGCCACTGACGTATCTTGGCGGCGTCTTCTACTCCATAGATCTCTTGCCCGAACCCTTCCGGACGCTCTCACTATTCAATCCCATTCTCTATATGGTGAATGCCTTCCGCTATGGCTTTCTCGGTGTCTCCGATGTTGACCCCGTCCTCTCCTTTATCGTCCTTGGCGTCCTGACCCTCGTTTTCTTCCTCCTTACCCTCTGGCTTTTCATCCGGGGCACGGGCTTTAAGAGCTAGTCGCGCTTCACGAGAGTCCTACGAGCGTTGTTTTAAGGTCTTCTAGGGAAGGCATCTTGCAGGTGTATAGATTTCGTGTCGAGGCGCGATGTCCACAGGGAATTTTCCAAAACCGCGCGTGGTACCATGAGCTTCCGACAGAAACATGGCCGGATGTGAAGAGGTTTCTGGAGCGCGTCCTCGGCCGAATTACAAGCGTTAAGCGGATACCAGTATGCGGACAATCAAGAAGCGAAACGGATCAATCGTCGACTTTGATACAGCGAAAATAACGCACGCGATGAAGAAAGCGTTCATCGCGATGAACACTCCCATCACCGATGACAAGCTTCGCGAGATGACACAGGTCGTCGTCGCAGAAGTCGAGAAAGCCTTTCCTGAGGCCACGCCATCGGTTGAGAACGTGCAGGACCGCGTTGAGATGATTCTCATGCGCGAGGGCTTCCTTGAAGTTGCGAAGCACTACATCGTTTATCGTTTCGAGCATACGAAGATTCGCGAAGCCGAGAAGCTTGAGACGCTTGAGAAGATTGAAGAGCAAGCACTGAACGTTCGAACGAGAAGCGGTAAGTCCGAACCGTTCTCAGAAAGCGAAATCCGCACGACGCTCGCGAGATTCATTGACGGCAATGCTGAAGTTGCTGGTTTTGTTGATGTCGACACCATCGTCTCGCAGTTGAAGTACGAGTTGCATGATGACATCACAACGGACGACATCTTCCGTGCCTTGATCATGGTGGTGCGCTCGATGATTGAGCGCGACATTGCCTACAGCAAGCTCGCATCAAAACTTTTGCTCGACAAAATGTATCGCGATGTCTTTGGTGTTGGTGCACTTGGTACCAATCTTGCTGAAGAGCATGCAAATGTGTTTGCGCGAAACATACAGAAGATGGTGCAGGAGGAAACCCTGGACCCGCGCATGGCAGAGTACGATCTTGCAAAGCTTGGTCACGCAATGGAAATGGAGCGCGATAACCTCTTCGAGTACATGGGTCTTGAAATCATGTCATCTCGCTACTGCATGGAGGATAAGCAGACCAAGCGTCAGCTTGAGACGCCCCAGATGCTCTGGATGCGTATTGCGATGGGTCTTGCCTTGAACGAGGCTCCAGCAAAGCGCCACGATGTTGTGCTTGAGTTCTACGATGTTCTCTCAAACTTCTACTACACCCCAGGCGGCCGCACGCTCTTCCAGTCAGGCGCCCTGAAGGCACAGCTCTCTAACTGCTTCTTGAACACGGTACCGGATGACCTTGAGTACATCTTCAAGACCTTCTCGGATAACGCGCAGTACCTGAAGTGGTCAGGAGGTACGGGTACGGACTGGACTCCGGTTCGCGCAACTGGTGCTTACATCAAGGGCACCGGTGTAGGCTCCCAGGGCATCGTGCCGTTCCTGAAGATTGCAAACGATGTGAACCTCGCTATTAACCGCTCGGGTAAGCGCCGTGGCGCCGGTTGTGTCTATCTTGAGACCTGGCACCTCGATATCGAGGACTTCCTCGAGCTTCGCAAAAACACGGGAGACGAGCGCCGCCGCACGCACGATATCAATACCGCTAACTGGATCCCAGATCTCTTCATGAAGCGTGTTCGTGATGGGGGAGAATGGACCCTCTTCTCTCCGAACGATGTTCCGGACCTTCATGACCTTTATGGTGAGGCGTTTGAGAAAAAGTACATCGCCTACGAAGCAATGGCTGACCGCGGTGAGATTAAGCTTTGGAAGCGCATGCCAGCCGGAGATCTTTGGAAGAAGATGCTCGCCATGCTCTTTGAGACCGGACACCCTTGGATTACGTGGAAAGATCCGTCGAACGTTCGTTCACCACAAGACCATGTTGGCGTGGTGCACAACTCAAACCTCTGCACCGAGATTACCTTGAACACGTCTCCGGATGAGACCGCAGTGTGTAACCTCGGTTCCATTAACTTCGCGAAGTTTGTCCGCAACGGAAAACTCGATCAGGAGCTGATGGGCTCAGTCATCCGCACTTCGATGCGCATGCTCGATAACGTTATCGACCTGAACTACTACCCAACGGAAGACGCACGTCGCTCCAACATGCGTCATCGTCCGGTCGGTCTTGGTGTGCGCGGCTACCATGATGCGCTCTACACACTCGGCATTAACTTCGACTCCGATGAAGCAGTCGAGTTCGCCTCCGATTCCATGGAGATCGTCTCGTACTACGCCATCCTCGCGTCTTCCGAACTTGCAAAGGAGCGCGGTGCCTACGAGACCTTCAAGGGTTCTAAGTGGGATCGCGACATCTTCCCGCAGGACACCATCGCACTTCTCGAGAAGGAGCGTGGCGAATCCATTGAACTTGAGCATGCAGGTAAGCTCGACTGGGCACCAGTTCGCGCACACGTGAAGCAGTACGGCATGCGTAACTCAAACACGATGGCTATTGCACCG
>CAYGFQ010000029.1:0-11186 GCA_964349285.1 uncultured Candidatus Saccharibacteria bacterium
TATGCCCTGGTCGCCGATGTAGCTCAGTTGGTAGAGCACGTCCATGGTAAGGACGAGGTCGCCGGTTCAATCCCGGCCATCGGCTCCAAAATCAAACCCTCAAGAATTTTCCCGGATTTCGCCCGGGCTAAATGCAATTCCCGCCAATGCATTTCAGGAATACCGCGCGCTTCGCGCGCGTGGAGGGAGAGGTTCAATCCAAAGACTTAAGGATGAAATTCACTCGTTCTTCTGGTGGCAAGATAGGCACGTGTACGATGGGGAAGGGAAGAGATTCGTATACTTCTGAAAGAAGTTCGTGGATTTTATGCTGCGCAGCTTCGTCTTCTGTTCGTGCGTAATCTTTTGCAAGCGGAAGGGGATCGAGGATAAATACCTTCTTATATGATGCAGTTTGTATCGCGTCTCTAAGTTTATGGTCTTCTGGAAGTTTAAGGAACCGATAGTATGCACGAGCATCCGGAATAGCTCGATCAAGGAAAACGGTGTCTTTTGGAGACAGCCTTTTTTCCTGTTCGATCTGCATGTCTAGAACGCTTCTTTGAAAAAGAAGTTGGTGTGCTCGTATTTCTTTAACGGTTTTTCCTGCTACGCGTTGTGTATCGATGTAGTGCCTTGCGTGTTCGATAGTCGTCTGGTAGCCACGCTCCTTAAGAAGATTAACCGTCGTTGTCTTGCCGGAGCTTGGCCCTCCGGTAACCACATACCAATGTGTGGAAGGCATTAGATAACCTCTCCCTTTTGCTCAAGCGTCATATGGTGGATAGTGCCAATCGCGAGCCAGATAGCGATAAGAACAAGGATTGCCGCGCATGCAAGCGTGTCAGCTTTCGTAATACCGAAAACGCTTTCAGCATTTCCGAAGACTGCGATAAGAAACGATATAACTCCAGCAAATCCAACAATGACACTGCTCACATGCATCACTTTTGAGAATCTCATATATTGATTTGTTTCTAATAATTATCGCCCGTTTCTACTTCTTGCCGACCTGTTTCCAAAGCCAAATCCCTACAAGCACCAGGTCGATAATAAGTACCAACCAAGTAACAAGACCCAAGAATCCCATGCCGCCCATCATGCCGTATCCCATACTATTGTTGTACATAGTGAAGATTGATAATCTCGACCTTATAAGTAATGGTACTGAAGGTTCGCACTTTACACAAATACCCTGTGGGGGTATCGTACCTGCATGAACGCAGATCTCAAAAAGCGAGCGGGGCGTCGCCTCAACCTCATTAGAGGCCAGCTAAACGGCCTTATCAAGATGGTTGATAACGAGCGGTATTGCGTCGACATCATCACCCAATCAAGCGCGATAAAAGAGGCGCTTTCTGGCGTTGAGGACCTTATTCTCGAAAATCACCTTTTGACCCATGTTTTGCATCAAATGAAAACCGGCAAGGGAAAGAAAGCCACGGAAGAGATCCTGAAGGTGTATAAACTAGCCCAGAAAAAGAAATGAAACACAACCGTGCACATTCTCATCATAAGACATTAGATACACGCAAAACACAGGATGGAACAGTTTATACCTGCCCCATGCATCCCGAAGTTCGATCGGAAAAGTCTGGAATGTGTCCGGAGTGCGGCATGAATCTGGTTCCCGCCAAGGGGAAGGGCGTATCTCACGGTGATCACGACAAACATGCAGGCCACTCCACACAGGTATTTTTCCGGAAGTTCTGGGTGAGCCTGATTCTCACCATTCCCGTCGTTCTCTATGCAGATGTAACGGAGACACTTTTCAAATGGTCCCCACCCGAGTTCCTTGGGTCTGACTTACTGCCGCTCATTCTAGGTTCCATCGTTTTCTTCTACGGTGGATGGGTCTTTATTACCGGAGCCTATCGAGAGCTTTCGGCAAAGCTCCCGGGCATGATGACTTTGATAGGTCTTGCCATTTCCTCCGCGTATCTCTGGAGTGTCTATGCTGTTTTCTTTGGGGAAGAAGCGCTTTTTTGGGAACTTACGACGCTTATCACCATTATGCTTTTCGGGCATTGGCTTGAGATGCGAGCGGTTTCCGGCGCACAGGGTGCTTTGAAGGAACTTTCGAAGTTGCTTCCAGATACTGCTGAAGTGTTGCGGGACGGCACGCCGAGCGTTGTTTCTCTTTCAGAGCTTCGAGAGGGTGACATGGTGCTTGTGCGGCCGGGCACAAAAATACCGGCAGATGGGCGCATCATAGACGGAGATTCGGACGTGAACGAATCCATGGTCACTGGAGAATCTAAGCCTGTTTCTAAGAAAGAAGGGGATTCGGTCATTGCAGGAACTATCAATGGCGATGGAGCGCTCAAGGTGAAGATTGAGCACATCGGTGATACGACGTTTCTTGCGGGAGTTATGCGATTGGTGGCTGAAGCGCAGGCATCAAAATCACGACTTCAGATCCTCTCTGATCGTGCCGCGTTCTATCTCACCATTATTGCGGTTCTCGGCGGACTCACCACGCTCGTCGCGTGGCTTATTGCTGGGGCTCCCGTCGGGTTTGCGGTTGCGCGACTAGTTGCTGTTCTCGTAATCGCCTGTCCGCACGCGCTTGGGCTTGCCGTGCCTCTGGTTGCATCTATTTCAACTACCAAGGCAGCACAAAACGGATTCTTGGTGCGACAGCGCCTTTCGCTTGAAGCTGCGAGATCTATAGACACCGTACTTTTTGATAAAACCGGTACGCTCACCAAAGGTGAATTCGGTGTGGTTACCATTCTTGGTGTCAGTGGCACGTCTACCAAGGAAGTACTTGCACACGCCGCCTCCGTTGATGCGTTGTCAGAGCATCCGATCGCTAAAGCTGTAGTTGCAAAAGCAAAAAGTGAACACTTGGATCTTATTGAACCAAAGAAATTTGAGGTCCTTAAAGGCAGAGGAGTAAAGGCGTTTCTTAATGAGAAAGAAACGTTGGTCGGCGGCCCCTCACTTCTTGAGCATGTTGGAGTTTCAGTACCGGAAGAGATTGCTTCAAACGTACATGATGCCGGGGAGAAGGGTCATACGGTCATCTACGTCGTTCAAGAGAAAGAAGTTCTCGGTATGCTTGCGCTTGCCGATCTTATTCGTGAAGAATCACGGGAGGCGATACAAAGTCTCAAAGAGTTTGGGATACGCACCGCCATGATCACCGGCGACTCCGAAGACGTAGCGCGGTCCGTAAGTAAGGAGCTCGGGATTGACGAATACTTTGCACGCGTATTGCCGCATCAAAAATCTGAGAAAGTGAAGGAACTCCAGACGCGCGGTGCGAAAGTTGCAATGGTGGGCGACGGTATCAACGACGCGCCCGCACTCACCCAAGCCAATCTCGGCATCGCAATTGGTGCCGGGACGAATGTCGCTATTGAATCTGCCGGTATCATTCTCGTGAGAAATGATCCGAGAGATATTGTAAAGATTGTCCGACTCTCGAAGATAACGTATGACAAAATGATCCAGAACCTATTTTGGGCAACTGGCTATAACGTGATTGCGCTGCCGCTTGCTGCAGGCGCACTTGCATGGAAAGGAATTCTTCTTGAACCGGCACTTGCGGCTGTGTTTATGTCGGCAAGTACCGTTATTGTTGCGTTCAATGCGGCGCTCTTGCAGAGACAGAAGTTATAATTAAATCAGTCATGAAACTGTCGAAACTATTCCATGTAATCAGTATCATTGCAGGCTTGGCCGGGATAACGGCTCTCGTTGGTGCATACATTGCGGGGATAACTGGAGAGATTTTCGGCTTTAGTCAAAATCATCTCTTCATCGATGCAGGACTTCGAATACTACTTCCATATGGTTTCAGCTTGTAGCCAGTCATCATATGAAATTAGAAGAGAAAAAAATACTGTAATGAGATAAAACCATGAAGCAATTAGTCATCATCGCTATCCCGTTTTTTCTCATACACGCCCTTGAGGAGTTTGTGAGAGAGTACTATCTCACCGACTCAGTATTTTCTTTTTTGGGAGAAGCAATGGATATTTCTCCCGCGTTCTCGTTTTTACTAGTGCAATTGGCGCTTGTTCTCTTGCTATTCGCAGGAGTATTTTTTATGCACCGGTTGCTTTTCATTTCAATAGGAATAGTCTTTGTTATCGAACTTTCGCATGTATATGTAGCAATACGCGATCTCACGTTAGTGCCCGGATTTCTCACTGCTCTGCCACTTATTCTAATTGGCGTACTGTATTGGCGTGGACTTTTCAGAGCTTTCTTTCAGAGGTCTGGACAGGATAGTGGCGTAGAGGGCTAATCTCGCTATAATAAAAGCCATGGTTCTAAAAACGGCCGTTGTAGCGCTTCTTGTCGTGGGTTTTGTCGTAGCTGGGAATCCCAGTATCGTCCACATCGGGATGGACGACATGATGATGCCCGAAACAATGCCCGGATGCCCCCTCATGGGCATGAGCGCAGTATGCCAAATGAGTCCTCTTGAACATCTGGGTATGTGGCAAAATCTCTTCACATTCCTTCCCAAGGTTGAGGATTTATTCGCGGCTCTCATTGTGTTTCTTACGCTTGCACTTGGGGCTACTTGGTTCTCATGGTTGCCACGACGCATACCGAAAACTGATGTAAGGTATCGTATACGGCACGGCTATGTTCCTCCGCATCGTTCGCTCCAAGAGTTGTTCTCAAGTGGCATTCTTCACTCCAAAGCCTTTTAACGATGTAGTTTGTGTGCGCTTTACTCGTTAGCACTCACAAGAGTATGGAGACAGAACAGAAACAACATTCAATCCCGACACCAATCGCAATTCTAATTGCAGGTGCCCTTATTGCGGTTGGTGTGTATGCAGGACTACGTGGGGACAATGTGCCGGCTCCGTCGGGTCCACAAGCGGGAGCAGGGGCGAGTGCAGAGCTTAAGAACATGAGAGCTGTTGGGGCGGATGATCACATTCGAGGCAATCGAAATGCGGAGGTGGTGATCGTCGAGTACTCGGACTTCGAATGTCCCTTCTGTAAGCGCTTCCATGAGACGATGCAGCAAACGATGGCACAATACGATGATAAAGTCGCGTGGGTATATAGGCATTTCCCGCTCGATTCCCTTCATTCAAAAGCTCGCAAAGAAGCAGTGGCTTCAGAGTGCGCAGCAGAACTTGGTGGCAACGACGCGTTCTGGAAATTCACTGATCGGTTCTTCGAGCTTACACCGTCCAACGATCAAACGGACATAGACACGGTGCTACCGCAAATAGCGAAAGACATTGGTCTTGATGGAGAACAGTTTGCCACCTGCCTCACAAGCGGCAAGTATGACGCGCACATCGAAGCAGATGTGCAAAATGCTACCGCAACGGGCGGTAACGGAACTCCTTGGAGCATCGTTGTTGAAAAGAACGGGAAGAGGTATCCGCTCTCAGGTGCACAGCCGTACGCATCAGTGCAGCAGCTCATTGAGCTTGCTCTTGCTGGGAAATAGCCGTGATGAAAGAAGTGTTGGAGAAAGTGTTCCGCACGAAGAAATACCTGTTGCTTGCACTTAGCGGAAGTTTTACTGCTTACGTCCTAGCCGTATGGTTCCCGAACTTCCGTCTTATAGCAGTAGTATTCTCGTCCGATGCGTCCTTGGTTGAGAAACTTGCGGTACCGGTGAGCCTCTTGGGCTCAATCTCGACTAACTTCACTTTGCTGTCTGCATTCTCTACGGTTAGTATCGCCGTGCTTTTCGGGATTAACATCGCGCTTCTCGCGTATTTCCTGAATAACCGGATTGCGGACGTACGACAAAGTGGAGCAGCGACAGGATTCCTAGGACTAGTAAGTGCAGTGGCAGGAACTGGATGCGCTGCATGCGGCTCGTTCCTGCTTGTAAGTGGTTTCTCACTTATTGGTGCCACAAGTCTTCTTTCATTCCTGCCACTAGGCGGTGGAGAATTCGGACTTCTTGCGATTGGACTTCTATCTCTCTCGATCTATCTCACGGCAAAACAAATTACTAAACCAGCGGTATGTGCTGTTGATTAAATTAACGTCCCATGAAAAACACTCAAGCGTTACTCATTCTCGTTGTTCTCGTCGTAGCTGTCGTTGCACTTCTTCTGTGGCCACGTTCAACACCAGAAACCGATCCGAATATAGTATCTGCATCCGGCATGCATTGGCACCCTGAACTTGCCATCTATGCGAAAGGGGAGCGGATGGAAATACCGGAGAATGTCGGCATCGGTTCTATGCACGCGGGCATGCCAGGATACGACGCTTCAATGCAAATGGCTGCCATGCATACGCATGACGCGTCCGGTATTATTCACCTTGAATTTGCTCGAGGACCGGTATATCAAGACGATATCAAACTTGGTCAGTTCTTCGCCATGTGGGGTAAGGACATGCGCTCGTTCGGACAAAATATGCGCATGATGGTGAATGGTGTTGAGAATGCTGACTACGAAAACTACCTGATGCAGGACGGAGATAAGATCGAGTTGCAGTATGAATAGCAAGTACTTAATCGTAGGTCTCGTTGTTGTTGTTCTTGCCTCAGCACTTCTCTGGTGGCTTCAAAACGCGACACTGCCAACAGTGAGTAAGTCGCAGGTAGTTGAGCTCCAAGACGGCGATACGTACGATCTTGTCGCGGCTCCTGTTACCAAGCAAATAGGCGGGATGGCATACACGATGCTCGCGTACAACGGCTCAATCCCTGGACCACTCATTAAAATTGCCCAAGGAGCGGAAGTTACGATCAACTTCACCAATAATACCAGCATGAAAACGCTCCTTCATTCGCACGGCGTGCGGACGGATAATCCGTTCGATGGTTCGCAAACATCACAGAAAGAAATGGAGCCGGGCGAAACGTTCTCTTACCGATTGAAATTCCCCGATGCGGGTGTCTACTGGTATCATCCCCACGTGCGCGAAGACTACCAACAAGAACTTGGACTGTATGGGAACTACCTCGTCGCTCCGATTGCCGTTGGGTACTGGTCTGCTGTTAATCGTGAGGAAACGCTTTTTCTCGACGATATCTTGGTTGAGAACGGTACCATTCCCTTGAGCACAGACGGCGCGGACAGAACGCTCATGGGCCGCTTCGGTAATGTGATGCTTGTCAATGGCGAAGAAAACTACACACTTGACGTGAAGAAGGGAGAAGTCGTGCGACTGTACGTTACCAATGCAGCAAACACGCGCCCGTTCAACTTCGCGATTGAGGGTGCGCGGATGAAGCTCGTTGGAGCCGATGGCGGTGCGTACGAGAAAGAGAGCTGGATTGATAGTGTGTTGCTCGGACCTTCCGAACGGGCTGTTATTGAGGTTCTATTCGATATACCCGGTACATATGTAATGCAGAACAAAACGCCGGATAAAACGTATGTGCTCGGAAACGTAACGGTCTCGAGCGAACAAATCGCCGAATCATATGCCGCAGCGTTCCAAACGCTTCGTACGCACGAAGAGACGATTATGAGCATTGATCCTCTTCGTCCGCTCTTTACTCAAGAGCCTGACAAGCGAATATTGCTTTCGGTCGACATGATGGACGGAACGATGAGCAGTATGGGTGGCCACATGATGTCTGACGGCACTATGATGGGCGGCGTTCCGAAGGATGGTATTGAATGGGACGACGCTGACATGCAAATGATGAACGAGATGTCGAATGCCGATATGGTCAAGTGGCATATCGTCGATCAAGACACCGGGAAGCGTAATATGGACATTGATTGGACCTTCACGAAAGGAGAGCCGGTGAAAATCCGCATCTTCAATGATCCAAAATCAATACACCCGATGCAGCACCCGATCCATTTCCACGGGCAAAGATTCTTGGTAGTTGCTCGAGATGGTGTGTCAGAGACAAACCTTGTATGGAAAGACACGGTCCTTGTGAAGGCAGGAGAAACAGTAGATATTGTTCTCGACACCTCAAACCCGGGAACCTGGATGGCTCATTGCCACATTGCCGAGCATCTTGAGGCAGGGATGATGATGAAGTTTGATGTGCGGTAGCGAAAACCCTGCCTTTGTAAGCAAAAGCCGATAACCGCTATACTAAAAGGCGTGCAGAAACTCCTTTTTCTCTTCGTTGTACTCAACGTTTTTTTCGTCTACGCACCGGTATACGCTCAAGAAGTCGTACCGGATACCGTCACCTTCGTTAAGGCACGGGTAGTCGAAATCATAGAACAACAGACAACCACGAATCCCGTTACCGGATTGCCCCTACAAAAACAGGTCATCCGAGCGAAGGTTCTCGAAGGAGAATCTCAAGGCGAGACTGTAACGCTTACAAACGACTACTTGCTTCTTAAGCAAGGAGGTCTGTTCTATGCACGGCATACGATTAATTCGCTCGAAGGAATTGACTGGTGGGTTGTGTCTGACCCGTACCGCCTCCCAACGCTGCTCGTATTTAGTATTCTGTTTCTCGCTTCCCTGGTCTTATTTGGTGGCAAGCAAGGAATACGAGGGTTCTTCTCGCTCGTTTTGAGCATACTGCTCATAAACTACGTGCTCTTGCCAAGCGTTTTAAACGGGTATCCGCCCATCTTGGTAAGCATAGTCGTTGCGTCGTTCATCATCGTCTTGGGGTCGTATGTCACCCATGGGTTTAATCGGACGACAACTGCCGCAGTCGTCGGGATGCTTCTTGCTGTATTGGTAGCAGGAGCTCTCGCGTACGCAGGCATCTACTTTGGAAAACTGACAGGATATCCAATGGAGGGGGCATCGCTTCTAAACCTCAATAGTCGAGGAGCGATTGACCTCCCCGGAGTCCTATTTGGCGGGTTCCTCATTGGATTGCTTGGCATTTTGTACGACGCCGCCATTGGGCAGGCGATAGCCATAGAAGAGCTAAAAAATGTCGGGCAACGACTATCGCGTCTTGAGCTGTATACAAGGGGCATACGAATCGGCAGGGAACACGTCGGCGCGCTCGTGAACATGCTTGCAATAGCGTATGTCGGCGTTTCACTCCCACTATTGCTGCTGTTCAAGCAAGCATCTACACAAAGCGTTTTCACTGTAATAAACCAAGAAGAATTCGCGACTGAGATTCTGCGAACCCTTGTTGGCAGTACTGGAATCATTCTTTCCATACCAATTACGACAGCGGTTGCCGTCGTGATGTTATACGACTATAAGAAACGAGAGCGCAATAAATCTCGTTAGGTAAATAAACAACCCTGGAGCAGAGTCTCAGGATTCTTTATCCCCCTAAAACTCACTCGCTATCTTGCCAAACCTTACAACTGATTGATATACGAACTCATACTTAATCTTTTCAAGCGGTACAAAATACACTTCTTCCGGCTTTTGGGCGATACCACCAATTCCAAATGCAATGTATACCGGTATGTTTCGTTCGGTACTAAATTTTCGATAGTTTTCTAACTGGTAGTTACGTAACAGAAAGCCAGGTTGCCCACGTCTGTCCCACCATCGCGATGCGTACTTACACTCGACTGCAAAGACCCTGTTTGTTTTTTTATCTCGAAATATAAAATCAGGGTTTGCATCCGATTCTACGTGCCGGTTTGTAACCTTTGAAAGATCGCGCGTTCGATCAACCACAGTGAACCTGAACTCGGGGAACAAAGTAGAAACATAATGCTCGAAGGCCGCACCTTTTCGAAAAGCATTGGTCGTGAAAACAACAAAAAGAGCAATGTAAATAGTTAAGACGATGTCAAGAATCGTCCACAGGTTCTGTTTAAGCGAAGCAACTTCCAAGAACTGATTGAACACAATTGTCGCAACGAGAAATCCGAAAGCCCACGAACGGTACCCTTGGAAGAAACTGACACCTGCCAACAGTAAGCTACCAATGGCAATGATCGTATTGAAGAGTTCAAATTCTCTTGTCAGACCAAAAGCAAGCGTAAGTGCAGCTCCGCCCGTTGCAATACCGAGAACCCGCACAACGGCAATTTGTCTTTTCGGGGTCAGCATTAAGAACAATGGTAGCATCATGTATTTGGCAAGCATATGAGATTAGAATTCCTTTGCGAAACGAGTTAGGTCTTCATATGGAGTGGATTAAAATAGTGACAACCGTCCCGCTTACGCATGCCGATACAGTACGTAGAGCTGCTGGGGAAGCAGGTGCAGGTATTGCCGGTAATTATCGAGATTGCAGTTTCAGTGTCCGTGGCATTGGTCGTTTCTTGCCCGTAGAGGGAGCGAATCCTGCTCTAGGAGCAGTAGGGAAATCCGAAGAGGTAGAAGAAGAACAAATCTGGTGGAGTGCTACTCGCGACCAGATGGAAGCTATTGTTGTAGCTATCCGGGAGGCTCATCCTTACGAAGAGGTGATAATTGACGTATATCCCCTAGAAAAGGTATAAAAACACAAGTCGCCACCTTAGCTCAGTTGGTAGAGCGTGTCACTCGTAACGACAAGGTCCCCGGTTCAATCCCGGGAGGTGGCTCCAAAATCGAACTCTAGTACTATTACTTCCACTGCTATGGAAGAAGAGAGTCCAAGATTGAAGGAAATAGAAGCGATGATGGCATCGCCCGACTTTTGGGCAGACAAAGATGCTGCGCAGAAGATTGTGCGTGAATATCAATTCCTTAAGGAAGGAGGGAGTGGCGACCCACACGACCGTGGGGACGCAACGCTCGCCATACTCGCAGGCGCAGGCGGAGATGATGCGGAGGACTTCGCCGGGATGCTTCGCCGCATGTACGAGGGATACGCGAAAGTGAAAGGGTGGAGCGCACGCATACTTGATGAGAACGAGAACACGCACGGCGGGTACCGGAGCGTCCTCATGGAAATCGAGGGGGCCGGAGCCTACGGACGTCTGAAACATGAAGCGGGCGTGCATCGCCTTGTACGCATTTCTCCCTTTAATGCCAATGATAAACGGCAGACTTCGTTTGCTATGGTCGAAGTCTTGCCACAGGTAGCAGCAGGAGAGAAGGTTGAAATAAAACCTGATGATCTTGATATCCAGTTCGCTCGTTCAGGCGGGGCCGGAGGGCAAAATGTGAACAAACGAGAGACAGCCGTCCGCATTATCCACACCCCGACCGGTATCTCAGCGCATGTCTCCTCAGAACGCAGTCAGCTCGCAAACCGCGAGAAGGCCATGGAGCTTATACGAGCAAAACTCTTTAAGCGTGAGCAGGAGCGAGAAGCAGCAGAGGCCGCAGGGCGTGCGATATCGAAGACTACAGCGAACGAGTGGGGAAGTCAGCGCCGCTCCTACGTCCTCCATCCCTATAAGATGGTGAAAGAC
>CAYGFQ010000030.1:0-10796 GCA_964349285.1 uncultured Candidatus Saccharibacteria bacterium
AGGTTGATGTTTGCCACGTGCCCGGCGTAGTTTCTCGAACAGTGGATGCGGCCTCGAGAATCATGGAGATAGTAGAGGCAGCTCGTCGATTGCGGGCGAATGACGGCAAGTACGGAGTCGAGCGATGGGCTCGCGATTGGCTGGGGCGGGAGGCCTGTCTCACTATACGTATTGAAGGGAGACTCAAGGTACTTATCTTCAGATAACGGTGTCGGCCACCAATCTTCCGCGTTCCCCTTTACGTACTGCAACGTAGCATCCGCTTGCAGAAGCATTCCGCGCTCAAGTCGGTTCAGGAGAATGCCCGCAACCAGGGGCTTATCATTCTTCGCCGATTCTTTCTCAACAATAGAAGCAAGTGTCACAATCTCGTGCCATGTAAGTTTCGTGGCAGCTGCTTCTTCCGCATACGGTGCTATCGCATCCTCAAAGCGAGCACGCAGTCGTGCTGCAACCTGCTCGGGTCGCTGATCCGAAGGAATGAGATATGTGTCAGGGAAAAAGATGCCTTCAGAGAGCCCAGAGTCAGCAGGAGGAAGTGTGAGCCACGAGGAAACTTCCTCAGGAGACCATGCGAGCTCGTCTTTTAGTAGTTCGCCAAGCTCTTCTTTGCGAAGTCCCTCGGGAATGGTGATCCAAGCGAGGTACGGTGCTCGCGAGAGGGTGTCCGCAACCGTCCACGCATCCATCGAGAGGGAGAGCCGATACCCGCCGGGACGTATGACGCCTGAACCGTGCGCGATACGAAACGCGAGTGCGTGTCGGATAAGTCCTGCGTCCTCCAAGACCTCAGCAATATCCCCTTCCACATCTGTTGGCGTTACGATGAACTCAAACTGCTCAATGTCTTCCCGAGACGGTGGTCCAAAAAGCTCAGCATAAAGGAGGAGAAGTGCAATCGCGAGAAGTGCGAAAGAAGCGAGCAGAATGACAAGACGTAAACGCACCCACTCCATGGAGGGAGCGTTCGACTCGAAGAAACGACGAACAAATGCAGGAATCCTCATGTACCCTGTTCGAATCGATGAATGGTGCGGTTCGTGAAATCGCGCTCGCCTCCGTCCTTAATGCGGTAGTTACGATGGACATACACAAGATCTTCCCGGAGTTCCTTAAGAATCTTTCGCTCCTCTCCTTTGAGAGACTTTCCCGCTTCGCACTGCGCAAGTGCTTCTTCAACAAAACCGAGTGCTCCCGCGAGCATGAGAAAGTAATCACCTGATTCAACATGAAACTCAAGCTTCTCTCGTCGAGCGTCTTGCGCTTCGTCCCGAAGGTAGAGAACGTACGGTGAACGAATGGCGTACACACGCGTACTGATTGTAGTATCAGTCGTCATAGGCAACCGGTACGCTCGTAAAATGCTCGCCTGCAACAACGACGTGGTCGACCAGGTGAATACCGAGTAACTTTCCTGCAGCAATGATTTGCTTGGTAACGAGTATGTCTGCTTCGGAAGACTCAACAACACCTGAAGGATGATTGTGCACAAGGATGACCGCTGCCGCTGCGTACTCAAGCGCAGGACGGAAGACATCACGTGGGTGGATAATATTCGCGTCCAATGTACCAATCGAGATTACTTCGTCGTGAATAACCTTGTAGTGAGCGTTCAGATAGAGGCCACGCAAGTGCTCTTTGGACAAACTCGCCATGTCGCGCACATAGTGGGCAACCTCACTCGCAGTTCGGATGATAGGAGCAGCATTCCCATTCTTCTCGAAGAAGCGCTTCCCGAGCTCCGCAGCAGCAACAATCTGTGCAGCCTTCCCGAGCGGGATGTCGAGATCCTCGGCCATACGTTTTACATCCTTCTGACTCATGATGCCTCGCTCACCATAATCCTTGATGATGCGACGAGCCATGGTGAGGACTTCCTCTTTAGTCGTCCCAACGTTCAAGATAACGGCGAGGAGTTCTGCAGTTGAGAGCGCTCCAGGACCCTCCGTTGCAAGACGCTCACGTGGCTTCTCCTCCTTGGGGAGATCACGCACGGTGAGGATGTACCGACGTTCGTCGTTATCAAGAAACGTGAGGTCATGTGGGAACGTGTAGGAGCTGCCAGCCATTCATAAAGTATACCCAGTGCCTGTATGCGTCGGAAAGGCCTGCGGTGGGTATATATAAGGTGTGCTGTGTTATACTGCCGCGTACATAAGCTAACGGTTCCTGCGGAATTCTCCGCTTTTCTAAAGAAATGGGTATGAATCGACTTCAAGCGATTGGTGCAGCAGTAGCGCGACTCGGACGAGACGCGCGTTCTTTGGCGCGCGCCATTTGGAGCTGGTATCGAAGTCTCTCCAAGCGATTGCAAATAGTTATCGCGGTCGTTCTCGTTATTCTCATCATTGCTGGATTTGCACTTGCTCGCTCAGGAGGCCCTGCAGACGATCAATCATCCCTTCGTGCCGTTTCCCTCTCTTCAGTTGGCATGCTCGCAAGCGCCGGACAAGGAAGCACGGTCGTGGGTAGTGTGCGTGCACTTGCTGAAGCAGAAGTTCTTGCAAAGACCTCAGGAACGGTCGAGAGCGTGAACACCTCGCTTGGTGCAAGCGTTCCAGCAGGCTACGTGATTGCAAGTCTTGAGAACGCACGTGAGCGCGCTGCTGTTCTTCAGGCCGAAGGCTCCTATGATGCGGCAGTCGCTGCGAGGCGAGGTACCTCATCTGAAGATGTCACCGTTCAAGCTCGAAACGCCTACCAGAGCGCGTACACCGATATTGATACGAGTCTCGAAGCTGATGTCGATACCTTCTACGGTGAAGCAACCGTCTATGGTCCTCGCTTCCTTATTTTCACCGGCGACAACGATGAATCCGTTGATTTCGCGAAGCGCCGAGCCCAGATACGCGACATGATGCGTGTGTGGCAAGGAAATCTTGAGGGGGTAGCAAGTCGCGAACCCGAAGCACTCCTTGATGAAGCTGAAGGTGCTGCGCAAACGGTATCGATGCTCTTGGTCGATATCGCTCGTGAGGCGAATAAGACGGGCTCAAATGCAAGCGCAGCACAGCTTGCAGCCCTCTCTTCGGCACGCGCTGATGTTGATGGTGCTCTCTCTGCAATCTCTTCAGCACGAAGTGCCTTCCGTGCAGGTTCCGTTGGTGCAGATGCGGGTGCAGACGCAACAGTGAAGCAGGCACTTGGGGCTCTTCGCGCTGCAGAGGCGAACCTTGAGCAAACGGTCATTCGCGCCCCCATTGCTGGTACGGTGAACTTCCTCCCGATACGGCGTGGTGATTACGTAACCGCACTCACACACGCAGCAACCGTTGCGCAGAATAACGCACTTGAAGTCATCACCTACGTTTCTGAAAGCGATCGTGCCGCACTTGCCGTTGGCATGGAAGTCATGGTCCAAGATACGTACCCAGGACTCGTCACCGCAATTGCTCCGGCACTTGATCCGGTGACGAAACAGATTGAGCTTCGTATTGCCGTCGAGTCTTCCTCGGGTCTCGTGAATGGTGAGTCGGTGCGTTTGACGCTTCCTGGTCTTCCCGAAACCGTTGAAGAGACAAGTGGTCCAGTCCTCCTTCCGCTTGCAAGCGTGAAGCTTCGTGCTCACGACCGCGTTGTCTTTACGGTTGACGCAGAGAATCGTCTCGTTGCCCACCCTGTTGAAACCGGAACAGTACGCGGCGGGAAGATTGAAATACTTTCGACCCTTTCAGGTGATCTTGCGATTGTGACGGATGCTCGCGGACTTGCTGAAGGCGAACGCGTCACGGTCATCGAGACGCCGTAAGTTACTCATGACGAGATTCTGGACTTTCTTTCTCGACCGCCATCACTTCACGATACTCCTGACGGCAGTCCTTATCTTAGGCGGCACTGTCGCTGCGCTTGCGATACCTAAGGAATCTTCGCCTGAGGTGCAGATTCCGGTTGGCATCGTAACGACCATTCTTCCTGGTGCTGGTGCTGAGGATGTGGAGCGGCTCGTCACTGACAAAATCGAGGACCAGGTCTTGGGACTTGAGAAAGTATCAAAGGTTACGTCGTCTTCGGGAGGCGGTGTCTCAAACGTCACGGTTGAGTTTGAGGCAAATGCCGATATCGAGCGTTCCATCCAACTTCTCAAAGACGAAGTCGACAAGGTTGCCCCTGAGCTTCCCCCAGATGCGGAAGACCCGCTTGTGTCTGATGTGAACTTTGCAGACCAGCCCATCATGATTGCTTCGGTCTCGGGTAACTTTGCTCCTGAGGAGCTAACCGCACTTGGAGACGAACTTAAGGATGAGATTGAGCGTATTGCGGGCGTATCTGAAGTCGCTGTCTCTGGTGTTCAGGAACGGGAGGTACAAGTCATTGTGCAGGAAGCGCGACTTAAGCAATTTGGCCTCTCCCTCTCCGATATCACTTCAGCCCTTCGCTCTGCGGGCGCTGCAACACCAGCGGGCGCTATCGTTGTCGACAATATTGCCTACTCTGTACGTCTTGCAACGAATCTCGAGAATATTGAAGACGTCGCAACCATAGCACTTACCGGACCTGGTGAAGCTCCTGTCTATATTCGCGACGTGGCAGACGTCGTGAATGGTCTTGCTGACCCTCGCACCTTCTCTCGTGTTTCGGTTGGAGGCGAGCCTTCTGCTCCCGCGCTCACACTCTCCATCTTCAAAAGCCGTGGTGGAAACATTGTCGACACCGGAAACGCTATTAAGAAACGCTTGCAGGAGCTTGAGGCAACTATCCTTTCGGGCACGAAGACCGTTATTTCCTACGACGCCGCTAAAGATGTCGAGCATGACCTTTCCGAACTCACGCAAGTTGGCTTTGAGACCACTGTTTTGGTCGTCATCATGCTGCTCCTCACCCTCGGGTGGCGCGAGTCAGTCGCAGCAGCTCTTTCTATTCCCCTTTCCTTCTTGATTGCATTCATCGGTATCTACGCATCTGGGAATACCATCAACTTCGTCTCGCTCTTCTCACT
This sequence comes from uncultured Candidatus Saccharibacteria bacterium, assembly GCA_964349285.1. Lineage (GTDB taxonomy): Bacteria > Patescibacteriota > Minisyncoccia > Phycocordibacterales > Phycocordibacteraceae > C7867-001. Next base: position 4,937 of record CAYGFQ010000030.1, read on the forward strand.
CATCCTCGCCATTGGTATTTTGGTCGACTCCGGCATCGTGGTTGTTGAAGCCATACACACACGCCTCATTAAGTTTGGTGATAAGCGTGCTGCCGCCGTTGCTGCCATCAAAGAGTACGCCTGGCCATTGACCGCAGGAACACTGACCACCGTTGCCGTCTTCGTCCCGCTCTTCTTCCTCTCGGGCATCATGGGCAAGTTCGTGTCCTCCATTCCCTTCACGGTCATTTTCGTTCTGCTTGCCTCCATCTTTGTAGCACTCGGTCTTGTACCGCTCTTTGCGCTCTATATCATCCGCCCAACCCTTACGAAGTGGGAGGCACGTCAGGAGGAATATAACGAACACGCAAAAGCGTGGTATCAAACCTTCCTGCGGAGCATCCTCGGGAACCGTAAGCGCGAGAATCAGTTCCTCCTTGCGATGATTGGACTCTTCGTCCTCACTCTCATCCTGCCTATGGTAGGCGCCGTGAAGTCAGTCTTCTTCCCGCCTGAAGACTTCGATTTCGCCTATGTCGAGGTCGAGAAACCACAGGGCTCAGTCCTTGCTGAAACCGACCTCGCTGTTCGCGAAGTTGAGGAAATGCTCTACAACGACCCGAATGTCGCGTCCTTCGTCTCTGAGGTGGGCGCAGGAAGCTATTTCGGTAGCGGAGCCTCAGGCGCAAACATCGCGAACATCACAGTGAACTTCCCGGAAAACCGCAAAGATACGAGCTTCGAGATTATCGCAAGCCTGCGCGAGAAACTATCGCGCGTCACTTCCGCTCGTGTCTCAGTCTCCGAGCTTGAAGGTGGACCACCCTCCGGTGCTCCTATTCTCGTTACCTTCGCTGGCGACGATCTTGCTGCGTTGAACGAAACGACCGAACGCGCTGCGCAAATACTCTCTGATACGCCAGGAACGGTGAATGTCACCACCTCGACAAGAAATGATAGCCCTGAGTTTGTGGTCTCACTCGACACAGCAAAAGCTGCGCAAGCAGGTGTCTCCCCCGCCGTTGTCTCGCAGACTCTCCGAGCAGCGCTCTTTGGAGCCGAGGCGACGTCTATTCGTACCGACGGAAATGATATTGAAGTGCGCACCAAGCTCGATTTGAACCCAAACTACCGAAGTCCTGAGGAGACGAATCACGCAACGATTGAGTCGGTGCGCGCCCTTTCCATACCAGGAACGCAAGGCTACATTCCGCTCGCCTCGATTGCAGACATCACCTATGAAAGCGCAGAAAGCGTCATCCGACACGAGGACGGTACACGTATCGCTACGGTGCAGTCGGATGTTGCGGCAGGTGCAAACTCAATTGAGATCGCAAGCAATCTCCAGAAGAAGATACAAGCGGAGGCGCTTCCTTCGGGTGTCACTTTGAAAGTTGGAGGCGAGACAGAAGACGTGAATCGCTCCTTCGCAGAGATGGGTATCGCCTTCCTTGCCGGTATTGCACTCATGCTCGGTATTCTCGTCCTTGAGTTCAACTCCTTCCGTCTTTCCCTCTACCTCCTCTCGGTGGTGCCGCTCTCCTTGATTGGTGCGATGGTGGGTCTCATGATTACGGGAGCTCCCCTTTCCTTCCCTTCAATGCTCGGCATGATTGCGCTTGCTGGCGTCATCATCAATCACGCCATCATTCTCATGGATTCCATAGGCCGCATTGGTCGTGAGAGGGCTGGCGAGTCTCTCACTGATGTCGTCGTAGAAGCCGCATCCTCGCGCTTCCGTCCGATCATTCTCACTACTATTGTGACCGTCGTCGGTATGATTCCGCTCTCTTTGGCCTCATCGCTTTGGGGACCGCTCGCTTTCACCATCATGTTCGGTCTCGCCTTCTCAACCATACTTACGCTCGTCTTGATTCCGGTCCTTTGCCACCGCTGGCCTGGTAAATCTATCGCTCGACAGTTCGGAGGCTAACGGTAAAAGGTGTGTAGGCGCTGTGTAGAGCGCGATTGCTAAAATGTCTCTCGATGAGAAAGCGTTCAGGAGAGCAATCGACGCTCTTTGATATTGGGACAACCCTTCCGAACGGTTTCGTGTACCGTCCCGACTTCCTCACAAAAGAAGAAGAGGCTGAACTCATAAGCTATTTCGGAGACTTGCCGCTTGAGCACCCGATGACAGAGGAGTACGCGGCAAAACGAAGGATTATGAACTTCGGTTGGGGGTATGACTTTGAGCACGAACGTCTCGTGAAGGGTCCACCACTACCTCCCTTTCTTGCAGGTGTGCAACGTAAGGTCGCAAAGTGGCTCGATATACCCATGACACGAGTCGTCGAAGCCCTCATCACTGAGTACACCGGCGGTGCTCAAATAGGCTGGCACCGGGATAACGAATCCTTTGATGCCATCATTGGTATTTCTTTAGGGAGCTGGTGTCGTATGCGGTTGCGACCCCTCTCTTCGCGAACGCGTGGAAGAAGGAGTGGGAAAGAGGTCACGTGGATTAACCTCGAGCCACGAAGTGCCTACCTTATGCAAAACGAGAGTCGCTGGCTCTACCAGCACTCCATACCGAAGGTTGAGAACCTTCGGTATTCGATAACACTCCGCACCCTACCAGCAGATATGAAGACTCCTCCTCGACGCTATCACTAGCGCTTACGTGCCTTCTTCACTTCCTTCTCGACAGCTGTCTCGGCGTCCTCAAGCTCACCTTCGAACTCCTCGAGGAAATCTACTTCTTCTTTCGTGAGCATGCGTTTCTGGCCGGCTGTCCGAATATTTCTCATATGGGAAGCGACGTCCTTCTTGAGGATGGAGAAAGCTTTGTGGACGACCTCTGCTGCTTCAGCACGTTGTGTATGTACACCATGAGTGAGTTTCAGAAGCCTTCGCCAACCGTAGATATGAATCGCGACAGTCATAAAAAGCACGGCGAAAATGAGCAGCGAGACGCCAGTATGATCGCGTATAAAGAGACCGATATCCGTTATGAGGTCACCCTTAATAACGATTGTCACTGGTTCGGACTCGAAGCTCCGGGCCCCTCGAGCGTCGGTCGCACGTACAGAAAGAGTGTACGTACCAGGATCAAGCCGTTGCGCAATAGTCGTCGCAAAGTCTCCAAGCGTATTGCTTCTCGTTGGCTCGTTCACAAGAAGTTCTGTACCTTCGCGCATATATACTTCAATGTCAGAATTCGGGTACGTGACACCTCGAATCTTCACCAAGTCTCCGAACCTGATACTTTCATCGAAGTACGTTATCTTCGGTGCTTCGATACCCTCGACGTTGAAGCCTTCAGTAGCGGTCGTTGAGTTTCCTGCTTTGTCGATAGCCGTGACCGCAACCACATGTGTACCCGGTTCCTGCAGCGGAAGCGTGTACGGATTTGAGTTAGCTGGAGCTGCCGTTGCAAGTAGCGCCCCTTCCCCAACTCGAACATCGTAGCGGTCGATTCCCGAAAGCTCGTCGACTGTGTTGAAAAGAACGATTGGTTGCGGGTCGATACCGTTTGAACCATGCGGGAACGTTATAGTGAAGCGCTCTGGCGGAATGGTGTCGATTTGAATGCGATACGTCGCGATGCCTCCCCACACACCGCCCACCTTATGCTGAATTCGAAGATACGAAATGCCTTCAGGAAGATTCTCGATTGTCTTTTGCGCTATCGCAGGCGTGTATTCGACCGATGGAGATGCTGTCTTTGAACTTGAGAGGATGAGTCTTGTTGCACTCGCACCCTCAGCCACTTCCCAGGAGAATGCCCCTGTCGTCGTGCGGTACCACGAACTCTCGTCAAGATGCGTGCTTGAGTGTACAGGAAAGGCAGAAGGTGTTTCAGTAGCAACAGTTGCTGGAGTTGAGGGGGCGGTCGATGCTGCCGGAATCGCCGCAGCACCTGCAGTGAACGAAGCGCTCTGTGTACTCGAGAGGATGTTCGTTCCCTTCCCATCGTTTGCAAGAACGGATGCGCTGCCAAAAGAAACACTTCCCGTACCTGCTCTCCTCGGTGAGAGCGTCAATGTGGCGACTTTACCGCCACTCCCTTGGTACCCAGGATTCAGGATGACCCCCTCAAACGACACCGAAGAGCCGGATACTTCCGGCTCACTCACCCAGAAATTAACGATTGAACCTGCCGAGGAGGCGGAGATGATGTTGAAGAGGTCGCTTGGGACAGAGATTGATGCCGAGACCGCGTTTGCGGCCTGATCAGAGCTTGAGAGATAGACGGAAACGCTGTAGTTCTTACCTATGTCAAAGGAGCCCGAGGAAGGCGAGAGATAGAGCGTCGCAGCGTGCGAAGATGAAGGAAGTACAAAAAGAAGGACGAGGAGTGCAAGCCTGTTCATGAGCGTCTCTTCCGTAAGTATAGCGTGGCAGCGAGGAGGATGATGAGCGCGAGAAGTGCATAAGCTAGGAAGAGAAGTTCATTCAGACGACCTGGCACGAGGATCTCCACGAAGTTCCCCGCGCGATCATACGAACGGACGGCTATATTCGCAAACCCATATCGATCTTCAACGACGTAAATTGAATCAACCTGTCTCCAGACGCCACCTCCTTCTTGTACCTCAAAATAGTCGACTCCGCTTTCGTTATCATAGGACTCAAGAAGAAGTACGTACTGGCCGTCAGCAATTAACGGATCACGGGTAGGTGTTGCTTCAATGTACTCAGGTGGCGTTCGATCTTGGTCTATCGTGTCGACTAGCCCTTCTGTGAAGACTACTTCTCTGGGTGCAACGGCGATCCTCGTTCCAAGTCCATCATTCGCATAGACGAACGCATCCTCAAGCGAGGGCATTCCACTATCTGCAAGAATGAACGAGAAGAGCATTGCAGGCCCGGTAAGGCCGGTACCTGCTGACGCCGAACCAACAAAACCGCCCGGAATAATACCAGCGAAGCGAATCGTGCCATTCACTTCCCTTGGTGCCTCGAGCCAGTTCTGTATGACACTTCCACCTATATATAGATCGTCGACCCGCGCACCTTTCGGGAGAACGAGCATTCCTTCGACAGCATTCACTGGTGTCGAGCTTGCGAGGAGGAAGACGCGAACCTGAGATACGCCATTAAACGGCGCTTGTTCTATTTCAAAGGTCGCTGCGTTTACTTCAAACGGGAGGAACAGAGCAAGAAGAAGGAAGAGGCGCATATTAGTTGGTCCAGTAGTAAGCCATAATCGAGAAATCGACGAGATCTATCTTGCCGTCACCAGAGAGGTTCGATGACTCTTGTTCCTGCATGTCGCCGGTAATCTGCCGTTTATACCAGTACGCAGCTACCGAGAAATCTTTAATGGTGACTCGTCCATCTGCATCCATATCTCCCTTTCCAACATTTGAGCTCGTAACGGTCGTCTCGTTCACCTTGAAGGAAACCTGTTGTGTGAAGGGCGACAGCAGGTTTCCGAAACGCGACTGCGAGCGAGCAGAATGCCCACCAAGCTCAAGTATGGAAGAATTGAACTGTACAAGATAGGAACCGGTCTGATCGGACGTAGTATTGAAGAACTGCGGTTCCTCCGAATTGACCTCGAGCGTAACGGGGCTTCCTGGGACAGTCTGACCGAAAAGAGTAACGGTCTCACCACGCCGTATCTCCTTCGCTCCAACGCCCAAGGTCGGCGAGAGGAAAATGCCACCAATCTCTGTGCTTGCGCCCGCAGAGAGTGTGATGGGTATTGTGAAGAGCGCAGAGCGACGCTTTTGTTTGTCTTCCGTCACAACCGAGAGCATGTGAGACCCTGCTTCAAGACCATTCACTTTCAAAGTGAACTTTGCATCAGGTCCTGCAACCGAACGTAAGAGACTCTTATTATTGCGGTAAAGAAAGACCGGACTTCCTGGGTAAGCGTGCCCCGAGAGTGTGATTGTCACATCCTCTTCGTCGGACGTTCCTCCTCCACCAC
>CAYGFQ010000031.1:0-10356 GCA_964349285.1 uncultured Candidatus Saccharibacteria bacterium
AAGGAGTTCGATGGGCGTACGCTCTCGGTCTCGCTTGCTCGCCCGAAGGAGGATCGTCCGGCACGTCGCGAAGGCGGCGGTGGCTTTGGCGGCGGTAATCGCGGAGGCGGTTACGGCGGCGGAGGTGGCGATCGCGGTGGTTACCACAGCGGCGGCTACTAATCCTCGCTTACAGAAAAACACCCGGGGTATTCCCCCGGGTGTTTTTCTATCTCAGTTGGTTATTTATCGTGCCCGAAGAATTTCCCCGAGAACTTAGCGCTGAAGTCTTTCCAGAAGCCCCAGGCATTCCCGAATGGGATAGCTTTCACGCCGAGCATGACTTTCGCTGCGGTGAGGGTGTCGCCCTCCTCATCGTAAGCACCCGTCACACTGACATGGCTTCCAACCGTAAGGTCGCCAAAGTCAGCATCGTCGTTACTTCGAAGAAGGAAGTCGGTATCGCCATCCGTCTCGACGGTGACCTCGCCCTTGTGCTTAGTTTCAAGCACGAAGGTATCGTTGTCGTCGTTTACGCTCTCAATGGTTCCCGAGAGCGTTGCACGAATATCGTCGATGGACCAATTACGGATAACATTGGCAATGACGGTGAACGCCCCACCATCTTGGTCAAGGGAACCGCTGAAGCTCACCTTGTCTCCCGTTTCGATAGCTGAGCTTGAGGAATCCGCACCTCCTTTGGAGAAGAAGTCGGTATCGCCATCAATCTGCAGATCCCACGAGATATCGGTGTCGCCCCAGACGGTACGTGCCTCAATGAGGTCAGCGCCGACTGACGTGACTGTTGCGCCACGAACGAGCACTGAGCCCTCGTTGTTTATGCTCACCATCGTCCCAGTAGACGAGGAGCCGTTAGAGTGGGCTGAAGCCGCTGCGGGGAGCGAGATTGCCGCTGCCACTAGGAGTGCGGCGGCCATAAGAACTGAGAATGCTGCAAGCACAAAGGTATTCTTGTAGATCATAGGTGTATACGCTTGGTAACATGCAGCCCCGAGAAGGGGTTGCCCTTATATGACCGACGAGTGGGATTTTTCTTACTTCACGCGACGCACATAGCAAACACCGTTACAAGGGCAGTAGATGTGACGCTGATACTCTTTTGACACAGAGAAGATTTAAGGTAGACTCGCTATCGGTGATTCAGGCTAACGCTTGAGGTTCTGCTGTTCCTTATTGGGAGGTTCAAGAGGGTTCGACTCCTTAACAGCCGATGTCCCGATGGTGTCGGGATGTCCGGGGGTTCGACTCTCCCGGGGCGGATCGTTAGCTTATCTGGCATCGTGTAGTATTCGTACGCAATAACATGCGTATATAGGTGGGAGACGAAAGTCGCCAATGAAACACCACCCGTGCTGGAAACAAGACCCCAAAGCTCGGGGTTGCCGTAGATTGCCTGAGTCACCACCAACTCCGTCTCAATTTGAGACGGTTTTCCTTTTATTGGCTACAAGTGGCAATTAAGATCCAGTCTACCCGCACTTCGTAACGCTTGTCTCTCCGGGACCAAGTACCTGGCGTTTCTTCCCTTCTGCATGCCACCCAATAAGGTTAGCGAACACCTGGAACAAGGAACCAAGACCAGCAAGCGCAAGGATGAGTATGACCGCCCAAGCTGCAGGTACCGCGAAGTAGAAGAAGACAACGAAGAATGAGAACCAGAGGCCGGTGCACCACGGGCAGTTTATGAGCGCAGAGAATGTCCCAACGAAAGACATAGGGTCCTTGCCAGCAACTGCATTGCGGATGAACTGGGTGATGATGTCGTAGGAAACGAGGCGCGTAAGACGGAAGATGGCGAGCGCCATCAAGAAGAAGTCGCCAATAGAGACATAGCGCACCAAGAGTTCCTCACGCACGAGCCAATCAACACCAAGCAAAACGAGCGCAGCAAAGAAGAGGCCGAAGAAGACGTTCCAAAATGCGGATTTCATACAGATAGTATATCGTACGCTCATGGAGATAGACCAGAAGGATGTGGACGCCCTCATCCGCGAGAAGTACCACGGCAACTCACATGCCGACCTGAAAGAAGACCTCAAGCGACTTGCCGAAGGCGAGCCCCTGGCCTATGTCATCGGGAACGTTCCTTTCTTAGGTCTCTCGCTCGACCTCTCCTCCCGCCCCCTCATCCCTCGCGTCGAGACAGAGTGGTGGACTGAAAAACTTATAGCGCATCTGGGAGATCGACGTCTTCGCGTTCTAGATCTCTGCGCTGGTAGCGGAGCAATTGGACTCGCTCTTTTGAAACACTGCCCGAACATACACGTCTCGTTTGGTGAGCTCGTTGAAGAGCATGCCAAGCTCATCCGGAAGAACCTGGAGCTAAATGGCTTAGATGCCACACGAGCAGACATTCGTACGGGCAACCTCTTTGCACCCTTTAGCGGCGAGCGCTTCGACCTCATTGCATCTAACCCACCGTATATCCCCCAGGGTCGCCCTCTCCCGGAGAGTGTCGAGGCGTTTGAGCCTCATGAGGCGCTCTTTTCTGGAACAGACGGTCTTACCCTCATTCGCCAGATAGCGAAGGAAGCGAGTGGGTACCTCTCCCCGTCGGGAGAAGTGTGGATGGAGTGTGATAGCGAGAACATAGCGGAGGCTGAGAAACTCCTCCACGAGGGCGGTGCCTTGCGCACAGAAATCCAGAGTGACCAATATGGAAGGTCACGCTTCGTGGTAGCATTTTACTCATGAACCAGAGCGCGGCCCAGGGCTTCTCCGATCTCGCTATCTTTGGACCGCTCTCGCTCACCACAGCGCTCTCTGTTGTTGTCACCTTAGTCTTCATTTGGTGGCTCATCTTTACGGTAGTCGCTATCTATCACTGGTTCCGCTACGCTCGTGACTCCTGGCTTACCGTTCCTCTCATTGCGCTCCACCTTTTTGTCTCGGCCTGGATCTTCGTATTCGCCATTGGCGGCCTACACTAATTCTTATGATTGAATTCGCTCTTCATCCTCACGAGAAAGTCATCCTCACGGTGCGTAAGCACCCCCTCATCCTCGTCGGGAGACTGATACCACTCATTATTCTCGACGCCCTTCCCTACACCCTCCCGAACCTCGGTGAGTTTCTTACGCGCGTCTCTGCGACTAACACCATTCCCTGGACGCAGATGCTCTCCTTCGAGAATCCTTGGGTAGCGTTCATTGTCGGGCTCTACTGGCTCTTCCTTTGGATGGCAGCCTTCGGCATGATTACGAACCACTTCCTCGATCAGTGGATTGTGACGAGCGAGCGTATCGTCGACATTGATCAAAAGGACTTCTGGAGTCGTGAGGTTTCTACCCTACTTCTTACTCGCGTTCAGGATGTTGAAATAGAAGTGCATGGACTCTTCCATACCCTCTTTGGGTTTGGCACGGTATCAGTCGAGACCGCAGGTGCAGAACCTGGTCGCTTCCGTATGCCAGGGCTTGGGAATCCCCGCTACATCCGTGACCTTATCCTCAAAGAAGCTCAGCGTGCCCGTAAGGAAGAGTTCCCAGTAGCTCACGTCTAGTGCTACACTCCTCTTTATATGACCGACCGAGCATCCCTCGAGACCGAGCCGTATAAGGGCGTTCGCGACTTCTATCCAGGAGACTGGGCCCGCCTTTCTGCTGTCTTTGAGAAGACCCGAGAAGTGCTCCGTTCCTGGGGATATGAAGAGTACCAGGCATCGCCCTTGGAGCGCTCCGAGCTCTATGAGAGCAAGGGTAATGAAGAAATTATCCGCGAGCAGACGTATACCTTCGAAGACCGCGGGGGACGGCGCGTCACGCTTCGTCCTGAAATGACACCAACTTTGGCTCGCATGGTTGCGGGAAAGCGTCGTGAACTCCCCTTCCCATTACGCTGGTTCTCGATTGGGAATCGCTTCCGCTACGAGCGACCACAACGTGGACGACTGCGTGAGTTCTTCCAGACGGATGTCGATCTCGTTGGCCTTCCCGAGGGAGAAGCCGATCTTGAGATAGTGGCACTTGCAAGCGAGGTGCTCCGAGCATTTGGCGCAAGCGCGGATGACTTTGCTATACGCGTGAACTCACGTGCACTTCTGGCTGCCGCCTGCAAAGCAGTGAACCTCACCGATACCGAAGGTGTACGAGCCTACTGGCAGCTGCTTGATAAGAAATCGAAGATGAGTGCAAAGGAGTTCGAACAAGCACGAGCAGGAGGTCCCGACCCGTTGGCTGCAGTTGAAGAGGCGTCAGACCCTGAGGTTGCTCGTGAGAAAGAACGCGTGCTTGCTCTCATTAAGATCTTACAGGCACGTGGTATTGCAAACGTCTCGTTTGATCCGGAAATTGTTCGCGGCTTTGATTACTACACTGGCATGGTCTTTGAGGTAAATGACACCGACCCCAAAAACCCGCGTGCGCTTTTTGGTGGTGGCCGCTATGACGGATTGGTTTCTCTCTTTGGTGGCGACCCTGTTCCTGCAGTTGGTTTTGCGTTTGGTGACGTTACCCTCATGGACTTCCTTGAAACCCATGACCTCCTCCCGGCCGTGACCACCTCCCCGCAGGTCTATATCGGCACACCTGGTGAAGGGTCTGTTCCGCAAGCTCAGGAGTTTGCAAAACTCCTTCGTGCCGCAGGTATTCGCGTCTTTGTGAACCTCACCGAAAAGTCCTTGGGTGACCAGATAAAAGACGCAGATCGTCGCCTGATTCCCCGCTTCATCGCCTACGGCGCTGACGAGGCACAAGGTACTGAAGTGCGAATAAAAACGCTTGCGACCGGCAAAGAAGAAACGATTGCAAAAAGTGCGGTCGCCGAGTACCTCACTCGCAACTAACATGCGGGCGATAACGTTCGATATCGAGACTACCTCCACCTCGTTTGTACGAGGGCGTGTTGATGCAAGCACGATGGAACTCACCGTTGTTGGTATCCATGACTCAGCAAGCGGTGAATATTCTTCCTACCTCAAAGAAGATCTGCCGAAGCTCTGGCCTATACTCGAAGCGGCAGACATGCTCATTGGCTTTAACTCAGATAGTTTCGATATTCCCATCTTGAACCGCTACTATCCAGGAGATCTAACAAAGATTCGCTCTCTCGACCTTCTGACCGAGGTCTATAACGCACTGGGGCGGCGCATCCGCCTTCAGTCTCTTGCGGAAGCAACGCTTGGTAAAGGCAAGTCAGGCGATGGCCTCCAAGCTATGGAATGGTGGGACCAGGGCCTTTATGACAAAGTACGCGAGTACTGTATTGAAGACGTACGCATAACGCGTGAGCTCTACGACTATGCGCTTACAAACGGCTACGTGAAATATAAAGACCTGAACCAAAAGCGAGAGATTAAACTTGATACCTCACACTGGGAGAACCCGCAGGACACTCATTCCCTCACGCATACGCTTGGTATATAGGCATATTGCCCGAATGGGGCCAAAGGTGTAGGATGCCGCGATGCGTTCGCGACGGTCGCGACCGCTAACGGGAGGAACTACCGCATGCACATGTTGTTGCTTGCACCCACGGATCTGGACGCAGAAGGTCAGAAAGACCTCGCTCAGTTCTTCGAAGTGACGCTCATCGACGAGATCACCGAAATCCGGCCGCTCTACAAGGGGCAGCCGCTCGTAAAGGTTCACCTCATGACCACGGTTCGTGCGAACGATAACCGTGACATTGACGTTCGTTTCCTCGATTCGATTTCTGACCCCAAGCTGGTCAGTGCGGTCGAGCAGACGATGCGGCGCGCTCACGCGCACTGCGGTGGCCAATACGTCTTCACGATGAGTCCTCCGCAAGGGGGTAAAGTCGTCTTCGCCTGACGCCTATCCGCTGGTTACACTTCCCCGCTCGCGTGGTCCCTTTGGGGGCTGCGCGAGTACTTTTTTACCTTTGCGCACACGGTATACTTTCCCTATACCTATGAAGAACCAGTACCTCTTGCCTATCGCAATCATCATCGCCGGCCTCGTGCTTGCCGTTGCGGTCTATATGGTGCGCGTTGCCGACAATCCTGGAGTGAAAGGTGGCGACCCTGACCTTGTTCGCCCGGTCGATGCAAGCGATCACATCGTCGGAAATCCCGATGCTCCGGTGAAGATAGTTGAGTACTCCGACATCGACTGTCAGTACTGCAAACAATTCCAGGCAGTGATGGCACAAATCATGACCGAGTATGGTGCAAACGGTGAAGTCGCCTGGGTGTATCGCCACTTCCCCGTTCTCTCTGCGCACGCAAACTCAGGGAAACATGCCGAGGCCGCTGAGTGCGTCGCTTCACTTGGTGGTGATACTGCTTTCTTCCAGTTCATAGACGCACTGCAACAGTCTTCGGGATCCGGGCAATTCCTTCCTTCGGGGTATGGAGCTGTCGTTGAGTCGCTCGGTCTTTCAACGTCAGCCTTTGCTACCTGTATCGAGGGCGACGAGTTTGAAGCTCGTGTCGCACAAGACTTTGATAACGCCCTCCTGTCCGGTGGCTCAGGAACTCCCTACACCATCGTTCTTATCGAAGGAGCAAAGTCAGTGCCTATCACCGGAGCGCTCCCCTACGAGAGCATGAAAGAAGTCATCGAGACTGCACTTTCGAAGGTTGCGCCCTAATTGAATAGAGCGAGAAGGTCGTCGTAGGAAGACGGCTCACCTGTGCGCCATGTTCCTGAGAGAAGCTCCGAAAGGACCTCATCGAGGGTGCGCTCAAGTTCGGCACGGGTTTCTACCGTGAGGTCGATAGGGTGCTCGGTCACCTCCTCTTCGCCCACTTGAATGATGAGTGCCTCCGTTGTTTCGTGACCGTTTGCGCGAAGAATAAGGTCATAGAATGCGAGCTGGCGTTCAAACTTCTCCTTATCTTTCTTTGCAACCTGACTTGAAGTCTTAAAGTCTACAATGCATTCTCCTTTTTCTCCTTTAAATACAGCGTCTACTTTTCCTTTAAGCACGACCTCCGTTCCATCAACAAGACGCTTCAGACTAAACGTCTCCTCAATAGCCACTGGCTCACGAGTGAGAAGCGCACTTGCAAGATAGGACGCTAGAGACGCGCGAGTGTGACGAACAAGCTCGGCAAACGTCTCGTTCCTTGGGAGCAACGACCGCGCAAGCGAGCGTTCGAGCTCTGCATAGGCGGCCGCTTCTCGCGCACTACTTGCTTCTGTATTGAGTCGCAGATACGCAGCAATGGCAGCGTGGACGGCGTTTCCGACCACAATGGCACGGTTTTCCGGTTCTCGCAGTCGAAGCACGCGCTTTGCAAAGAACTCCGGCGGGGATACGAGGTACTCATTCAACGCAGATGGCGAGAGACCATCATGCGTGAGGTATCGCTTGGTGAGCTCACACACGAGCTTCGGAGCATCAACACTCGTATGCATGAGTGGGATACTAGCTGCGGAAGCTTCCACACTCGGAAGACCATCAGGAATAAGTGACATCGGTACAAGCTCTTTGCCTTCACTCCCGGCAAGCGGGTACGAGAGTACCAGCTCGTCTTTGGCACGGGTCAGTGCGACGTAGAACAAGCGTATAACCTCTTCTTTCTCGCGAGCGCTATCAAAGGGTGACGGGAGAAGTGCACTTTTCCCACGTCCCTCCCACTCCCGTGCAGTGAGCGCTGTCACAAAGACACGTTTGAACTCCATGCCCTTAGCCTTATGCGCCGTGATGACGGTGACATGCCCCTCCTGCTCCGTAAGGGTCGTTTTAATGCTACCTATTTCATGCTCGCGTGCTTTTCGGAAGTTTTCCATGACTTCACCAAATGTTGCGTTTGGATTTCGTCGTGCAAGATCTTCAATGTGCATGATGAGTTGCCGCACGAGCGGAATGTCTTCTTGGACCTGTTCCCCACCACTCAGGAAATATGCCCGTGCACCGGAATCTGCAAGAAGACGTGAGAACACATTAAGTGGCGGAATACTCACAGCCTCTTTCTGGAGCTCGGCTATCGTCTGAGCGATTTCAGGAAAAGTTGTCGCGAGGACATCGGGAAGCTCGTAGTCACGGTAGCGTTGTAAGAAAGCAGAGCGCTCCTTGAGTGAGGCTTCCCACCATGGAGCAAGAAGTGCTGCACGAAGCGATGCGACATCATTCGGGTCCGCAATCGCCTGCATGAACAGAATAAGAAAACGAATGCTTGGGCGACCACTTAAATCTATATTCCCAGCACGAAGCGTTGGGATACCACGAGCGCGTAGATGAAGGGCGAAGAGATCAGCGGTATCGTTTTTGAGCGTTATAATGGCAATCTCTTTCGGGTCCACCCCTTCCTGCAGTGCCTCTTCCACCAATGAAGCGACCTGCTCACGTTCAGCAAGCGGGTCTGCTGCCTGAAGCAACCGTACGCTCCCGCCCGCCCCACGAAAGGCGGTGAGGCGTACATGCTCGCCGGTAGTAGACGGAAGGCCTGCGAGAAGCGAGTGGGAAATATCGAGCATATCCTGGTATGAGCGATAGTTGTCGGTAAGTGCCACTACTTCTGTTCGTGGATAGAGTTTGAGGAACGTCTCAAAGTGTGTGGTATCCGCACCCTGGAAACCGAAGATGGCCTGCTTCTCATCCCCGACAATAAAGAGGTTCGGGTGTTCGTCGAAAGCGAGCGCATCAAGGAGCGCATGCTGGAGCGCGTTTGCGTCTTGGTGCTCATCGGCAAGCACGTATTGATACTTTTCCTGAAGATCAGCACGGAGAGCTTCGTCTGAGGCAAGCGCATCAACTGCAATCCGGAGTACATCGGTGTAGCCATAGAGCCCGCGTGCCTCTTTCTCGTCTCGATACGCTTCAATGAGTGTCAAAGCCTCATATCCCTTTTGAAGCCGTGCAAGCTGTGCTTTGCCTTTCGGGTTCATCTCGCCTGCCTCTCCACCTTTTCCTCCTCGCACATACCGGAGACTCTGGTCTTCTTCGATACGCCCTGCTTCTTCGTCGAGCCACGAACGATATCCTTCAAGCGAGAGTTCCTCACGAATCATCTTATCTTCAATATCTTTGAGATCTGGAAGATAGTGAAAGGGCGACTTCGGCGTTCTTAGGTACTTCACTTCTCGCGACTCAAGCACCTCGCGCCAAAGAAGTACTTGCTCCATCTCACCCATGAGCCTGCGGTCCGTGTACTCGGGGAAAGCTTCTGGGAAGCTCTTCATCATTGCCTCGGCAAATGAATGGAAGGTATACACCGCAACCTTTCGCGCTGTCTCTTCACCAATGAAAGCGGCAAGGCGCTTGGCAACATTTCTTGCAGCAGAGTCGGTAAAGGTAAGCACAAGGATGCTATCTGGCTTCGCGTCTGTTTCCTTCAAGATATTCGCGACCCGAAGTGTGAGGACATGCGTCTTCCCGGTCCCAGGTCCCGCGATAACTAAGACTGGCCCTTCGACCGTATCGACGGCCTTCTTCTGGGCGCTGGTCAGCTTTGCATACGCCTCCGAGAAGGCCTTGGCCGGGTTCATGCTGCCAGTATACAGAACGAGTCACCTACCCACGATAACCCTGATACTTGACAATAGGCGTTATATTGTCTTATAATGACAAGCGGAGCGCAGGCCAATCCCTGCGAGGTGCCCGGAGACTTCCAGCAATGGATATCCAACTGACCCCTGAAATCGCTGCCTATATTGCGTATGCTGTGGCTGCCGCGTTTGCGGCCATGACGCTCGTGATCCAAATGACGCCGAGCCGGCACTCCCACCAGGGCGCCGAACTCGTGCTGTATCTGCTGACAACGGCCGCAGGCGCTCTGAGCGCCTGGGGCCCACCTCGGTGGATCGTCATGCAAGATCCGAACGTCGCGGCCCGCTTCCTCCCGATCCTCGGGATACTGACCTTCGTCTACGGCGGATGGTTGGTCTTGCGGCGGCTACGCATCATCGCCTGATGGCACGCGAATTCAGAGAATGGGCCGGTCGCGCAAGCGATCGGCCCTCTCCACATCTACCTTTTAGTACGACTTCAGTCTCCGTGCCTTCTCGTGCGTACGAATCTTTTCTAGAGCCTTGGCCTCAATCTGGCGAATACGCTCGCGCGTAACACCGAACTCCTTCCCCACTTCCTCAAGGGTATGATAGATACCATCAAGAAGACCGTGGCGCATCTCAAGAATCTTGCGCTCCTTTGGTGAAAGGTCATCGAGAATATCGCGAACCTGTTCGGTGAGGATACGCTCGGAAGATTCCTGCACGGGCGATGGAATCTTATCGTCTGCGATGAAGTCGCCGAGTGTAGACTTTTCATCATCATCTGAACCAATCGGATTCTCAAGCGAGAGCGTATCCTGATTGATTTTCTCAATCTGGTAAATCTTCTCCACCTCCACACCCATTTCAACCGCAATCTCCTCCGGCTGCGGATCGCGACCAAGAGCCTGGGAGAGGCGGCGAGCAACCTGCTTGTACTTGGCGATGGTTTCCACCA
>CAYGFQ010000032.1:0-10269 GCA_964349285.1 uncultured Candidatus Saccharibacteria bacterium
AAAGGAAGAAGGATGCAGGGGCTCGTTGCTTTGGCGACGGGCCCCTTTCTTTTTCCGTTTTCGTCGCGTACAGTCAGTTTCATTATGTTGAAGATAGGAATCGTCGGGCTGCCGAACGTCGGGAAATCGACGCTTTTTAATGCACTCACCAAGGCCGCAGTACCTGCGGAGAATTATCCCTTCTGTACCATCGACCCGTCGGTTGGTGTCGTTGGAGTCCCCGATGAGCGTCTTGTACAGCTCGCTGAGCTTTCGAAGTCCGAGAAGATTATCCCTGCAGCTATTGAATTCGTAGATATTGCAGGCCTCGTTAAGGGTGCTTCTGAGGGCGAAGGTCTTGGGAACCAGTTTCTCTCAAACATTCGTGAGGTGGATGCCATTCTTGAAATGGTGCGTTTCTTTGAGGACCCCGACATCACCCACGTGCATGGAGACATTGATCCGGTTCGAGACATTGAGGTCATTAACCTTGAGCTCTCCCTGGCTGATCGCGATCAGGTTGCCAAGCGCCGCGACAAGCTCACTCGTGACATCCGTGCTGGACTTAAAGAAGCCATTGCAGAGGAAGGAGCGCTCGCAAAGGTCGCCCAGGCACTCGATGCTGGAAAGCTTGCGATTACTGCGAAGCTAACCCCTGAGGAAGAGAAGGTAGTGAAGCATTTGAACCTTCTTACGATGAAGCCTATTCTCTATGCCTTCAACGGAAAGACTGGCGGGCACAACCTTTCTGAAGTGCAGGATGGACGTGCAGAGAAAGCCTATGACTTTGTGAAAGAGCTTGGTGGCACCTATGTGCACGTGGACGCACGTACGGAGCATGAATTGAATGATGTTGCCGATTCCGATAAGGAAGCTTTCCGTCAGGAGCTTGGTGTTCAGGTAGACGGTCTTGTCGATCTTATTCGTGGTGCGTACGAGACGCTTGGTCTCATCACGTTCTTTACGACCGGTCCGAAGGAAGCGCGTGCTTGGACTATCACCAAAGGCTCAACTGCCCCTGAAGCAGGAGCCGCCATTCATACGGACTTCAAAGACAAGTTCATCCGTGCTGAGGTCATTGCCTGGAACACTCTCCTTGCTGATGGCTCCTGGAGCGCCGCTCGCGACAAGGGGAACATCCGAATTGAAGGGAAGGAGTACGTTGTGAACGATGGGGACGTAATGGTCTTCCTCCACAGTTAGCTTGCTATACTGCTTGCTATGGAAACCACACACCCAAAGTTCGTGCGCTGGGCTGTTCTCCTCGGTATTGTCATAGCCTTGAACCTGTTCTTCCTCGTTGGCCGCTCCCTCATTCTCCCGGAGCCACTTTTTGATGAATACTGCCCAACAACCGTGCAGCCAGCTGCAACTGAAGCAGCCTGTGTAGCGCAAGATGGTGTCTGGGTACCGACGCCAAACGATCCGAGCGTCACTGCAGTCGTGAAGCCAAATCAAGCAGGGTACTGCGACCTCTATCAGAAGTGTCAGCCGCTCTACGATACGGCACGAAGCGAGTATGAGATGTATTCGTTCGTTATCATGGTTGGTCTCGGTGTCCTCTCTCTTATTGCCGGTGTTATCCCAATGGGCTCCTCAATCGTATCGTCGGGCCTCTCCTATGGCGGTGTGCTTGCGCTCATCATTGCGGCAGGAAGCTATTGGAACGAAGCGGGCAATCTGCTTCGCCTTCTGGTCTCGGTTATCGCCCTTGGTGCCCTCATCTACGTGGGCATAAAACGCTTCAAGGACTAGTACTAAGTCTCAGAAACCGGGGGACTTGCGCATTGCAAGGCTCTCTGGCATAATTACAACACGATATAAGCATATGGCGGTAAAAGCTAAGAAAAAGGCCATTTCTGGCGCTCGCAAAGGAGCGGCTCCCAAGCCATCTTTTGACAGTGCTGCCTTGGTAAAGAATCTCCTCTCTGGAATAAGCGACCGTGGTCGTGAAGTTCTCACGCTTCGCTTTGGTCTTGGTACCTCGCCTAAACGCGAAACCTTGGAATCGATTGGTGAGCGTTGGAGCATCACCCGTGAGCGCGTTCGTCAGATTGAAGCTTCTGCCATTGAGTCCATTCGCGCCTCAAAAGCGTTTAAGGATGCCACTGCCTCATTTGATGAGCTTTGCGCCTACATGGAGTCCTTGGGCACCATCGTTCCTGAAGATGACCTTCTTGCCGGCCTTGCTGCAGATGAAAAGACGCGCAACCGTTTCCGTTTCCTCCTCGTCGTAGGAAGCGCCTTCTTCCGTGAGCGCGAGACGGAGGAGTTCTATGCCCGCTGGCACGTTGACCACGGGACCGCAAAGCGTGTCCACGAGGCACTCACCAAGCTCTACCACTCGCTCTCTGATGATGAAGTCGTTTCTGAGAACGAGCTCTTCGAGCGTTTCCTTGCCGAGCTTCGCGAAATCGACGCTGCCTACCGCAACGAAGAGATTTTGAAGCGTTGGCTCTCCCTCTCAAAGATTATTGGCTCGAATCCGCTCGCTGAGTGGGGTAAGCGCCATGCTCCAGCTATCCGCACGAAGGGTATTCGCGATTACGCGTACCTCGTCATCAAGCAGGCGAAGGAGCCGATGCACTTCCGCGATGTCGCAAACGCTATCACGACGCTTTTTGCAAAGAAGGCTCATGTGGCAACGACGCACAACGAACTCATGAAAGATGACCGCTTCGTGCTTGTTGGTCGTGGTCTCTATGCGCTTGCTGAATGGGGCTATAAGCCAGGTGTAGTGCGTGAAGTTATTCGCGAAGTCCTTACCGGCAAAGGTCCGTTGACGCGCGATGAGGTTATTGAGTCCGTGAAGAAGGTTCGCTACGTGAAGGACAACACTATTCTCGTGAATTTGAATGACCCGCGCTTCTTCAAGCGCCTCAAGAACGGCACCTACGCACTTGCGTAACACGCTTTGCACGAAGAGAGCCCCTTGCGGGGCTTTTTTCGTTTCCGCTTTGCTATACTAACGTGATGTCATCTGGTGGTGGACACGGCGGCGGCGATTTTGAACTCCCAGGTTTTAGTGGCCTTCACAAATGGATGGAAGGCTCAAACGATGTGGGTGGCTTCATCATTCCCGGATGGGGAATCATCATCTTGTTCCTTATCGCCATTCTCTTTTATGGTGCCAATGCCCCAGCACAAAATGCATTGAACTGGCAGTGGGTTCTTATGTCAGGGCCGTTGTGGATGCCGATTCTCTTTGGTCGCTTTGCCATGCTTCGCTTCCTGCAGATGCGCCGGAGTCGCTTTAACTTCAATAACCCCGGTGTGCTGCTTGAGATTAAAATTCCTCGCGATATCCGCAAATCTCCCTCGGCAATGGAAGCTTTGCTCTCGCACATCCACATTAATCCCGGAGAGGGAACGTGGCTCAAGAAGTACTGGTGGGGCAGAACACGTCCATGGTGGTCCTTGGAGTTTGCCTCAATTGGTGGTGAGGTGCATTTCTACATCTGGACGCGTACGAACATGCGCCGCCTTGTTGAAGCAAGCTTCTATGCGCAGTATCCGGAAGTGGAGCTTATTGAAGCTGTCGACTACTCGCGTATGCGCGATCCGTCGGAGCGTCCGTACCAAATGTTCGCCTGCGAATATGCGTTCTCAAAGCCTGATCCGTACCCGATCAAAACCTATATCGACTTTGGTATTGATAAGCCAGGACTAAAACCAGAAGAACAGGTTGACCCTATTGCCGGCATGCTCGAGGTGCTTGGCTCAATAGGTCCTAACGAAGAAATATGGACGCAGCTTATCTTCCGCGTCAGCAAGGGAGAGAAGTTTCGTGGTGCGAAGAATCCAGCTACGGGGAAGGCGCGCAGTTGGCGTGAATGGGGAGCTGAAATCGTGAAGGACCTTCGAAAGAAACAGTACGACATCGCCATTGAACTTGATGGCGATGGTGGATCGAAGTTCCCGAACCCAACGGAGGTTTCTAAGCACATCATCGAGAAGATTGAGCGAAACGTCGGCAAGCCAGGCTTTGACGTTGGGATCCGCTCTATTTACTCAGCTCCCGAGGAATACTACGGGAAAATGAACCCGTTTGTGGCGCAGCTCTTCCGCGGCTTCAATACCGAGCTTATGAACTCGATTACGCCAGCGCCACTCTGGTCTGAGAAGTTCAACGACTATCCGTGGGAAGACATTGGCGGCTTTCGTCAGAAGATTGAAAACCGTGAGGCGGTGGAGTTTTATCGCTACCGTTCCTACTTCCATCCGCCGTATCGCGGTCCGTGGCTCATTATGAGCGCAGAGGAACTTGCTTCGATTTACCACATTCCAACTGCAGGCGTTAAGACGCCGGGCTTGCCGCGTATTCCTTCAACGACGGCAGCTGCACCTGCAAACCTTCCGCAATAATGGGACTCTCCGCACTCACTGGCTACGGCACGTTCATCCTTGCCGCACTTGAGCTTCACCTGACGCGAAAGCGTCTCGTGTACTCAGGCCTTATCGGTGTACTTCTCCTGTTCGGAGTGTTCTATGCCGTTCTTCTTGCTCCTGCGAAAGGATTCCCGGTTGGTACTATCTACGTTGTTGAAGAGGGAACGAGTGTTGCTAAGACCATAGAAGATCTCGAGGAGAAGCGAATTATTTCCTCAGGGTTTCTCTTCAAAGTGTTTGCGCGCCTCACTGACACTGATCGTGAGTTGCATGCCGGGAAGTATCTCTTTAAAGAACCTGCAGGCATGCTCGAGGTGCTCTTGCGAATGGCGAATGGGCACTCTGGCATTCCTGTTACCAAGGTAACGTTCCCTGAGGGAACGACGGTGCGCGATATGGCAGACATTCTTGAGAATGAGTTGCCAAGCTTTAATACAGCAGCCTTCCTTTCGCAGGCAACGCCACTTGAGGGCTATCTCTTCCCCGATACCTATGATTTCTATGCCGATATTGCTCCTGAAGAGATTGTGGAGCGACTTCACGAGACGTATAAGGAGAAGCTAGCAACCTTGGAAGAAGAGATTGCAGCCACAGGACGAACTGAAGAGGAAGTAGTGATTATGGCTTCGCTCCTTGAGCGCGAGGCAAAAACGTACGAAGAGAAACGAATGGTCGCAGGAATTCTCTGGGAGCGTATTGCACTTGGTATGGCTCTTCAGGTTGATGCGGTCTTTGGTTATATACGAGGTGTCGATACGTATCACCCGTCGCTTGAAGACCTTGAGGTCGATTCGCCCTATAACACCTATAAGTATCCGGGCTTGCCACCAGGACCAATTGCTAATCCGGGACTTGAATCACTCCAGGCTGCACTTCGTCCGCTTCCATCCGACTATCTCTACTACCTCACCGGAGACGACGGGCGCATGTACTACGCAGAGAGCTTTGAGGAGCATAAGAAAAACCGTGAGCTTTACCTCGACTGAGGAAGCTTTATAGTCAGCACATGGATAGGTGTACTGGTAAGCGTGTCTTTGTCGGCCTCTCAGGAGGGGTCGATTCGGCGGTCACTGCCGCTCTGTTAAAGCGCGCAGGCGCCAAGGTAACGGGTGTGTTTATTAAGGGCTGGTATCCACCCGGGCTTCCCTGTACCTGGGCTTCAGATCGTCGGGATGCCATGCGGGTTGCCGCGAAGCTTCAGATACCGTTTCGAACGCTTGATGCATCTGCAGCATACAAGAAGAGTGTTATCGACTACCTCATTGAGGAGTATCGAAACGGACGAACACCAAACCCTGACATTATGTGCAATCGCGATGTGAAGTTTGGTGCCTTCTATGAGTACCTCCTGAAGGAAGGTGCCGACGCTCTTGCAACCGGGCACTATGCACGAACGCACCTCGATGCCGCAGGGAAGCCGCATCTCTTTCGTGGGAAAGACGCAGCAAAAGACCAAAGCTATTTCCTCTGGGCAGTAGCGCAAGATGCGCTTGCAAAGACCCTCTTTCCGCTTGGTGAGTTTCATAAAGAAGACGTGCGTGAGCGTGCTCGAAGCTATGGTCTTCCGGTTGCAGCAAAGAAAGATAGTCAGGGTATTTGTTTCCTTGGTCCCGTCTCGATGGATGATTTCTTGCGGGCAGAATTTGGTGAAGCAGTGGGGAAGGCACTGGATACGCAAGGTAAAGAGATTGGGAAACATGATGGTGCCCTTCTCTACACTCTTGGTGAGCGTATTGCCCTTACTGATGCTCCTGGGGGACCTTGGTATGTGGTTCGAAAGGATATAAAGAAGAATGAGGTTGTCGTTGCACATGAACGAGAAGCAGTCTCAAGCAAAGGTATTGCGCTCTCATCCGTGAATTGGCTCACTCACCTTACTCCCGGTGAGCAGGTCACTGCACAGTATCGCTACCATGGCCCGCTGGTAGCGGGAACGCTCGATACCTCTTCCACTACCTTCCTCCCGGACGATGTCCTTCCTGAGCCACTCGCGAGTGGGCAATCCCTCGTCGTCTATCGTGGGGAGGAATGCCTCGGGGGTGGTATCATCTCATGATGAAGAAACGGTATCTTGTCGGTGCAGTGCTCGTTCTGGTCGTTGTGCTAGCAGGATTTGCATTCGTACTCCTTAAAAGTGGCAGTGATCCCTCTGGGTCGCTGCAAAAAGCAGCAGATTCATTCGCTGTTTCCGTTGAGCGTGAGTATGACGAAGGTGTCCATACCATTTCCGGACTCGTAACGCTTGAAAATCGTTGTCAGACGATGGAAGCGAGTGCAGAACTGCAAACGTCAGGTGTTATTCGCGTCAACATTGCGGCTCCTGAGGACACAGGACCGTGTCTCATGCTTCCCACAGAGCGTGAGTTCTCGCTTGAGATCGAAGCACCAGAAGGAGCAGGAATCGAAGTGTACGTAAACGGCGCACTCGCAACGACAACAGCGCTATGACCGAGATTCTAAAAGCAGACGGGACCGTAGAGGTCTTTGATGGTTCGAAGCTTGAAGCATCACTCCGGCGTGCTGGAGCGGGAATGCGCACGGCTGAAGAGATTCGTAGAACGGTTGAAGAGACGCTTGCGCCTCGCATGACCACCCACGATATCTATCGTCGGGCATTCTCGCTCCTACGAAAAGAAGAGCGCTCCACTGCTGCTCGCTACAGTCTTCGCCGAGCACTGTTTGAGTTTGGTCCTACCGGACACCCGTTCGAGGACTTTGTTGCTGAACTCTTTAAGAAAGATGGATGGACGGTTGAGTGGAGGAAGACCATTCCTGGTAAGTGCGTCATGCATGAGGTCGACGTCTATGCGACTAAGGGAAACGAACATTTGGCTGCAGAGTTGAAGTACCACAACGATCCAAACTACAAGACGGACATCAAAGTCGCCCTCTATGTGAAGGCTCGTTTTGATGATATCTGGCAGTGTGATCCTGCGACTGCAAACACGTGCCCAGTTGATCGAGGCTTCCTTATTACGAACACGAAGTTCACGGAAACGGCGATTCAGTATGCTAAGTGTGCGGGCATTGGACTCATTGGCTGGAGCTACCCAACGGAAGGAAACCTCTATGACCGCATCCTTGCTTCTGGCATCTACCCGGTGACGTCGCTTGTTTCTCTTCAGAAATCTGAAAAACGCCTCCTTATTGACCGAGGTATTGTGACCTCGAATCAGCTTGCTGAGAAGCGGGACATCCTCCGCGAGCTCTCTATGACACCCGAGCGCATTGGCAAGGTCATTGCCGAGATAGACACGCTTGCGAACGTGGTGGGGTAGAATGGTGAGGTAATATATGGCCGAATTCTTCAAAGCGTACAACCCCAATCGCTCTGCTGATTGGAACTATGGCGGTAAGAAGTGGCGCCTTTCACGCTCGAAGATTGAGCTTTTTGTTGAGTGCCCGCGTTGCTTTTATCTTGATAACAAACTCGGTACCTCTCGTCCTCGCGGACCAGCGTTTACCTTAAACATCGCAGTCGATGCGCTTTTGAAAAAGGAATTCGATGTCCATCGCAAGGCAAAGAGTGCCCATCCGCTCATGGAGCAGTACCACATTGACGCGGTACCGTTTG
The DNA here is from genome assembly GCA_964349285.1 of uncultured Candidatus Saccharibacteria bacterium. Lineage (GTDB taxonomy): Bacteria > Patescibacteriota > Minisyncoccia > Phycocordibacterales > Phycocordibacteraceae > C7867-001. Next base: position 7,943 of record CAYGFQ010000032.1, read on the forward strand.
AGCACAAAGATTTGAACACCTGGCGAGAAAACTTTGAGGGTATCGAGTACTTGCATGAACCGACCGGTTTCCGTATCTCAGGAGCAGTTGACGATGTGTGGGTGAACCCAAAAGGCGAGTTGATTGTCGTTGACTACAAAGCAACTTCAAAGAATGGCACGATTGCGAGCCTCGAAGATTCTTCCTGGAACGAGCAGTATCGCCGTCAGATGGGTGTGTATCAGTGGCTCCTTCGCAACAATGGATTTGAAGTATCTCCTATGGGGTACTTTGTGTACGCAAATGCGGGAACGGATAAAGAAGCTTTTGACGGAGAGCTTGAGTTTGAGGTCACGGTCGTCCCGTGTGAAGGAAATGCGGACTGGATTGACGATCTCCTTCCGAAGATTAAAGAAACCCTGGAGAGTGACGAACTTCCTCCCATTGGACCTAAGTGTGAGTTTTGTGTGTACCGGGAGGCCGCAGGAAAGAAACTCCAGAAAATACACGCTGCAACGAAGGGCAAGAAATTATGAAAAGTGGATTTGCTGATCACGTACGCGCTATCGTACGCTCTATTCCAAAGGGAAAGACCATGACGTATGGCGAGGTCGCGAAGGTTGCGGGGCGTCCCGGAGCTGCTCGTGCCGTTGGAACCATCATGGCCCGCAATGACGATAAGAGTGTGCCATGCCACCGTGTTATCCGTGGAGATGGGAAACTGGGTGGCTACAACAGTCTTCAGGGACCAAGTAAACGCGAGCTTCTCATACGCGAGGGAGCCTTGAAAGCCTGACTTTCCCCCACGTCTCCTTTTGATGAGAGGACTTCTCCCGCATACTTATCTGTGAGGAGGAAAGCGTCATGCTAGATCCGAATCACGACAACGAAACGCACCTTGAATCTCAGGGAGAACTCGTAGCAGGGATACATTCACTCTACGCGCTTGGAATCGGTATGTCGTGGAGCATTAGCTCTGCGTACATCCGAGACCTGCGTCGTCTGAACCCCTTCTACGATGCCTTCTGTAGCTTCTGGCTTCCCCATGGAGAAGAGTGGCAACCCCCGACACGCGTCCCGCTACTAGACGCGTATCTCGGGAAGCACCTCTCGCTCGTCGGGAACTAGGCGCTTCGATTCACGTCAGTGAGGCCGTAGGGAAACCTGCGGCCTTCGCTCATACCTCCTGTGCTACCATTCTTTTTAATTGCCATGAAAGAACGGTCGCCCCAAGCAATACAGAACGAGCAGATAGAAACTGCACTACGAAATCAAGGATTTAGAACAATTGCCGATCTTCTCTATAAAGTTCGGGCTGCTGGTGGCGGCATGATGGGAGCGTCTGAGCTTGGAAAGATTGCAAAAGAATTGGAAATGCTTGAAGAGCCACCAGGTCGTTTTGATAAGCGCTTGCGAAATGCACTGTATGATCAGGCGTTCTTGAAAGCAGTCTTTGAACGATATATTGAGGAACGCAGGAAGAGACTCCGTGACGGATCACAGGTGAATGAAAGAAAGATCCGGAACCTCGAACAGATACTAGTAACGTTGTTTCCTGAGTTATGAAGGACATTGTTCTAGAACCATCGTGGAAAGAGCGGTTACAAGACGAGTTTCAAAAACCGTACTTTACGGAGCTCACGGCGTTTGTGAAGAAAGAGTATTTGCAGGAGATCGTGTACCCACCTCCGAAGTCTATTTTTCGTGCCTTTGACCTATGTCCCTTTGATGAGGTGAAGGTCGTTATTCTTGGGCAAGATCCGTATCACGGAAAAGGGCAGGCGAATGGCCTCTCCTTTGCTGTTGCTGAGGGCGTAACACTTCCCCCTTCGCTTCGAAATATTTTCAAAGAGCTTGAGGAGGATCTGGGGAAGCCACTTCACAATCGGAGTGGAGACCTTTCTCGCTGGGCAAAGCAGGGCGTGTTGCTACTAAATGCAACACTTACCGTTCGTGCGCAGCTTGCTAACTCGCATCAAGGAAAAGGTTGGGAGAAGTTCACGGATGCCGTTATTCGAGTGCTTTCAGAAGAACGAGAGCATCTTGTGTTTATTCTCTGGGGCAATTATGCAAAAGCGAAAGGAACACATATCGATCGTACCAAGCACTGCGTGATTGAGTCGCCACACCCTTCACCCTTTGCGGCGGCAAGCGGGTTCTTTGGGAGTAAACCGTTCAGCAAAGCGAATGAGTATCTCATCGCACACGGTACAGAGCCGGTGGATTGGCTCGGCTAAAATCACCAAACCGTCGTGCGCACCTTGGGAGCACGATAGAGCTTATGGTTTGGCTGTACGCCGTACGCTTCGTAGAAAGCATTGAGGTTTGCCAAGGGGCCATTAATACGG
>CAYGFQ010000033.1:0-9302 GCA_964349285.1 uncultured Candidatus Saccharibacteria bacterium
ACCAAGGACCCTCGAGGTATAAGCTCGATGCTCTAACCAACTGAGCTACGGGTGGCTATCCGCACTTTATCGCACTTCACTTAGCGCGGGAAGATATCGATGAGGAGGTCAGATTTGTAGAAGTCTTCTGCAAGACCACCAAAGCTGTAGGTTGCGCCCTCTATCGTTATCGCTGCGCCACCGACTTGCGGGTCGTTCTTAGGCTTTGAGTTCGCAAACCCAATGTTGTAGAGGGTCGAGAGAACAGCAATGTTGTTGTCGATAGGGAAGCCAGCACGTCGCCACTGCTCCTCAATCTGTTTTATATAGAGACCGGCATAGAGGTAACTCCAGTAATGGTCATGCTGATCGGTCATGCGGGCGAAGCGCTCTTGTTTGATGTCTGTGAGTTCTGGGAACGTGATGGCGTTCTCGAATCGAGCGCCTGGGTAAAACGCCCCTGCAGGATTGGTGAGGTTTTGCTCAACCTGTATCGCTGTTTCTTCTTTCATACCCATCACACCCCACGAAAACTGCGACTGAGGGCCGAGGATCTTCAGAGGGTAGAAGAACTGTTTGTACGCTTCGCGTTCGGTGAAGAAGAGACGGAGTTGCTCGGTAACGAGGTTCGCGACAATGAGTCGAGCTGGTACGCCTGAGTCTTGTGCTGCGCGTTTGATGACGGCTTCATCGCGACGAATTGCTTCATCAAGCACGCCCCACTCCTCGGTGTTTGCCCACGAAACCTTTTCGCCTGCTAGGAAGTCTTCGCGCTGAAGGTCGATAATGCCGCGTTCGTTCGTGAGTCCAAGACGAACGGCAAGATACCCCAGGACCAAGACGAGTCCGATCGCTGCGAAAATATAGACGAGCACGGTGAACGCTTTTCTGAGCATGTTGGACCAGTTTCTCACGCGGAGTCCGTTGCGTCTATGAAGCTACTCGCCGTGGAGCGACTCAGACAAGAGCTTCACGCGAGAGGCGAGGAGGGGATGTGCTTTGAGTGTTGGATCGTTCTCCACGATAGCTCGTGCGGCGTTTCGTGCTGCCTCGACCATCTTCATATTCTTCAGAGCTTCCATAGCAATATCTGAGACACCCCACTGACGTGCACCATAGAGTTCACCAGAGCCACGAAGGGCGAGGTCATGCTCTGCAAGTTCAAAGCCATTTTTTGCCGTGGTGAGTGCCTTCAAGCGTCCAATGGTGCCCTCGGTCTTACTCTCGGAAAGCAAGAAGCAGTACGCTTGCTTGCTTGAACGGATGACTCGACCGCGTAACTGATGCAGCTGTGCAAGCCCGAAGCGTTCGGCACCTTCGATCAAGATGACCGTTGCGTTTGGAACGTTCACGCCCACCTCAACGACTGAGGTTGCGACCAGTATCTGGATCTCATTTCGCGAGAAGCGACCCATCACCTCTTCTTTTTCAGCAGGAGTCATCTTGCTATGAAGGATGCCGACCTCGTACTTCTTGAATTCGCCCTCGGCAAGACGCTTGGCTTCGAGCTTCACGGACTTTGCAAGAAGTGCGAATTGTTTCGTGGGGTCCGGTTCATCGATACGCGGGCAAATAACGTAGGCTTGGTGTCCGAGTGCAAGCTCAAGATGCATACGCTCATACGCTTTCTTTCTCGTTGCTTCAGTTACCACCTCGGTGATGACTGGTTTTCGTCCGACCGGCATCTCATCAAGAACGGTGATATCAAGGTCGCCATAGATAGTGAGCGCGAGCGTGCGGGGAATCGGCGTTGCCGTCATCGAAAGAAGGTGCGGTTCTTTGCCGTCCTTTCTCGCAAGCTTCTTGCGCTCCACTTTCCCGAAGCGATGCTGCTCGTCGATGATGGCAAAAGCAAGGTTTCGAAACACCACCCCTTTTTGGATGAGCGCGTGCGTCCCAATGACCAGTGGTATCTCGCCGTTTGCAACCCACTTGGCAAGCTGCGCCCTCGATATCCGCGTTGCAAGTTCTTTCCGGATTTTCGAAGGAAATTTGTAGCACTCCTTGCCGGTAATAAGTGCGATTGGCATATGGTGGTCACGGAAATACTCAATGAAGGAGGCAAAGTGTTGCTTGGCAAGAATTTCTGTTGGGCACATGTAGGCAACTTGGAGGTGGGTTGCAGCACCTCCCATTTCTCGTGCGTGTGCGACGGCATAGGCAGTTGCTGCGGCAACGGCAGTCTTCCCGCTACCGACATCGCCCTCCAAAAGACGCATCATGGGGTGGGGTTTTTCGAAGTCCTCGAGAATAGTGTCGATAGCACTTTGTTGTGCTTTCGTTGGAGCAAATGGGAAGGAAGCAACGAAATCCTTCACCACACCATGCGCAACAGTGAGTGCTGGTGCACCTTTCGTGCGACTCTCACTTCGAGACTTCTGCACGGCAAGCTGCATCACAAAGACTTCTTCAAAGGCGAAACGTTTTCTTGCAGCCTCTGCATCACTCGATTTCTTCGGTGCATGTATCCAAACAAGTGCCGTTGTTGCCTTCGGGAGTGAGTACTCCGTACGAAGCGCCTCGGGAATGACGTCGTCGATGTGCTCGTGAGCGCCGTTTTTCATCACACGCTCAAGTGCATGTCGGAACCAGAGCGAGGAGACGCCCCTCGTCTCTGGATAGACGGCGAACAGAGTCGGCTCACCACCAAAGAGGGAATCGTGTGAGATAGCAGGAAGTGCTTCAGCTTGCTCGACGGCCGGGTTTGCAAGATATAGTTTCTCTGCCGTTCCTGCGACTTTCCCCGTCACTTTCACAACGCCACCACGCTCAGCTACCTTTGCCATATACGGCTGACGAAACCACATTACTTTCACGCGCCCTGAACCGTCTTCAAGGTATGCTTCAGCAGAAGGAGTGCGAGTCTTCCACGTCTTTCGCGCCTTCGCTCCTTTAAGAGTGCCGTAGAGCGTGACGGTCTCTCCGACAACTAAGTTATTTATGGTGCGCACACCTTCCGAGGACTCATAGCGAGTAGGGAAGTAGTAGAGCAAATCGCGAATAGTCCGGATGCCCAGGCGGGTGAGTGCGGACTTTTGCTCGGGCTTCAATCGCGGGAAGTGCTGGCTCAAAGAGTCCTTCGGATCCATGAGGAAGAGTATACGCTTCCGAATTGAATTTCTCCCCAGAATGCGCGATACTCTTTTATATGATCACTCGCGCACTCGTGCTCTCGCTCGTTATTCTTCTTATGGCACCTGCAACTGCAGATGCAGCCAAGAAAGTCGACCACGGCATCACCTGCACCCTTTCGGCAAGCTCAAAGTTCGTACAGCCAGGTGAGAAGGTGTCCATTACCTGGAACAGCACAAAGGCTATACTCGCGTATGGCCCAAATAAAACGAGAATCTCGGGCTTTGGAAGCATGACGGTTGCACCGACGGAGACTACTATCTATAAGTTCCAGTTCCTCGGTATTGGCGGGAACGAGAAGTGCGGTGTCCGCATTCGCGTCGCAGGAGACGAACCGAAGGACTAACCTTATCCCCAGAGGCAAAAGGGTACCGCGCGTAGGGCACGGTACCCTTTTGCTGTACCCCTTACTTTTCATCTTATCCTCATGAACGTACGCTCGTGGTTTACCGGAAGTATCCTCGTTCTGCTCGCGCTCGCTCTTCTTGCACCGTCTGCTCTTGCGGCAGACGCCACAGGAAAACTCACCCTCACGGCTCCAAACAATGGAGAGTCGTGGGAGGTCGGGACGTCGCACTCAATTACCTGGGAACCGTATGGCTACGACCCGGACATCAATCCTTCGAGCGATGTCGTCGCGTACCTTGAGAAACGACTCCCGTTGTTCTACCTACCGGTTGGGAAAATCATACCGTCGGGGAAAGCGTCCATACACTGGGAGGGTGAAATTGATGAATACGGTAAATATCCGAATCCCGGCAAGTACTACTTACGCATCAAAAACACTAAGACAGGGGAGACGGATCGAAGCGACAAAGCTATCACGCTCACACCACGCTCCGTTGACCTCAAGGTCAATCGCTCAAACGGACCCGTGCGCTTGAAGAACGACCAGCTCGTCACCCTTTCCTGGAGTACTCTCGGAAGTGACTTCACCAGCTGTTCGCTTCATGGTGTTCGTGCTTCGCTCTCAGAGAACTCCACCCAGATTGAGGGACTGAAGACCTCAGGGTCAATGAAAGGGTACTACTGGCCGGATTATGGGAGCATCTTCATTGTCTGTGAGAAGTCAGATGGCACGACGCGTAACGACACCGTCCGGGTCAAATCAAACGGAGCACCACAAGCAGAACCGAAGATCACGATTGAAGAACCAAATGGCGGGGAGTCAGTCTCGCTCGTAACGCCAATCACGGTTGGGTACGAAGCAGAGAGCGTCAGCACCGTATCAATCGCACTTTATAAGAACGACAAGTTCTACAAATGGATAGTGACGGATACTGTTCCTGGTAACTCGAGTAAGGGTGGTCCGTTCCACTACTACTGGACGGAGACGGAGCAAGGACTTGAGAGCGCTGGGCAAGTCTTCAAGATCTACGTCACGGGGAAGACGTCGAGTGGTAAAGGCTACGTAGATGATAAGAGCGACAAGCCATTCCGGTTTGTAAGCCAAAGCAGTCCGAGTGTGTCGGCACCATCGTGTGTGCTCACCTTCTCTCCTGATCCAGCAAAGACTATCTTCATCGCAGGAGATGAGATTACGATTCAGTGGACGAGTGCGAATGCCAACTACGCCATACTTCCCGGCGGGGATAAGGGAGATGCAAATGGGCGTGAGACGTACGAGCTCTCAAGTACTAAGACCTTCACCTATAAGTTTGTTGGTCCGGGAGGGGAGACAACCTGCTCGAAGACCATCACGGTTGATGACGCTGGACAGGAAAGCATCTCGATTGTGGACTTTACGGCCACTCCGAACACCATCTTCTCTAAGCAATCTGTAACGCTCGCTTGGACGACGGAGAACGCGGACTCATGCCAGCTCTTCCAGAGCAAAATGAGTGGGAGCACGAGCGTCGCTACCAATGGCAGCAAATCCGTCACGATTGCGGACACGACGACCTTCAAGCTCAGGTGCAAGAACTCGGATCTTACTGTCGAGAACAGCATCACGGTTACGAAGGCTGAGTACAACACGACGCAACCGAGTACCGAACCTGATTCGACGGACACGGAGACACCAATTAAGAGCGAGACTGAGGACACCTGCCAGACCCGTTGGTATACCTGCCAGCTTGATGCTGCGGTTACCTCAGCCATTGCGGGCTTGAAGGGTCTCTTCGGTTGGTAGAGAGCTAGGCTCCGAAATGCCGTCCACATTCCTGGGCGGCGTTTCGCTTGGTATAGTGGCCCTCTATGAACGACGAGGAAATACTCGATGCCTATCGGAAGGTGGGTGGTCGTATTGAGACTGCGGCCAAGGTGAAGCTCACGAAGAAAGAGGATCTCTCGCTCTTCTACACGCCAGGTGTCGGCAAAGCCTCACTGCATCTTGCGCAACATCCAGAGGATGCTCGCGCGCTTTCGGTGAAAGGCAACAGCGTTGCTGTTATTTCAGACGGCTCGGCAGTGTTGGGACTCGGGAACATTGGTCCCTATGGCGCGCTTCCCGTGATGGAAGGGAAGGCCCTCATCTTCAAGGAGTTCGCTAACATTGACGCATGGCCAATTGTGCTTTCGACGCACGACACTGAAAAGATTGTTGAGACTATTCTTGCAATAGCACCATCGTTTGGTGGCATTAATCTCGAAGACATCGCAGCACCGCAGTGCTTTGAGATAGAGCGAAAGTTAATTGAAGCGCTCGATATTCCTGTCATGCACGACGACCAGCATGGAACGGCGATTGTTGTTCTTGCAGGGCTCATAAACGCAGCAAAGGCGGTGAAGAAAGAGGCAGCCGCACTGAAGGTTGTTATCGTCGGAGCAGGTGCTGCAGGAGCGGCAACAGCACACCTCCTCGTTGCTCACGGCATCAAGGACGTTGTTGTCGTTGATCGAACGGGTGTCATCCACGCACATCGAGGTGACTTGAATACGCATAAGATAGAACTCACGAAGGAAACAAATCCGCGCGGTGTTACTGGAACTCTTGAAGATGCCCTCAACGGAGCTGATGTCATTATCGGACTCTCGGGTGCCGGGAGATTGAAGCGCGAGCACATCGCCTCAATGGCAAGCGACGCTATTGTCTTTGCGCTTGCAAACCCTACTCCTGAAATTATGCCGGACGAGGCGAAAGCGGGTGGAGCGAGTGTCGTTGCGACTGGGCGCTCAGACTTCCCGAATCAAATTAATAACGCGCTCGTCTTCCCGGGTGTTTTCCGAGGAGCGCTCGATGGTAAGGTGCGACGCATCACGGACGAGATGAAACTGAAGGCAGCGCTCGCGCTTGCAGCACTTGTTGAGGAACCAACAAGTGAATACATTATTCCGGATGTCTTTGACTCAAGAGTTGTTGCGACGGTAGCGAAAGCGGTTCGAGGCTAAGAGGATTTCGATTCGCGAGTCGGAAGGAAGAACGATCCTGCAGCCCGACAAGCTCCCGAGAGTTCGCGGCACATGATTGACTCAGGGTTCCCGACGCACCCGAGTTTCTCATAGGTATCGAGAAGGGTGCCGCGTGCTTCACGTTGAGCAAGCTCCAAGGCTATTTTCTTCTGCTCAATGAACGTGATTTGTTCGGCGGTAAAAGTGAGGTTCTTCTCGCGGACGAGCTTTTCGTACTCTTGTTGCAGGGTAGCTGCTTCGTCGCTTGCGCCTCGCTCGGTTGCTTCTTTGATCCTCTCTTCAAGGTCGATGACCGTGTCCATCGTGTCGTCTTCTTGTGAGGACTTGATGTGTGCCATCGAGCGGTTAAGGTCAGCATCCAGGGCAGTGAGTGCGTCAGTCACGCCGCGATAGGCAGTTCGCAGGTCCCCGATACTTGCACGGAGCGCCTCAGTATCTTTCCCCCACGTCCCATCGTTGAATGCACTCGAAATATGTTCGGCTAGGTAGGAGAGTCGGTTTACTGGCGCTTCCTGCCTACCTGCGTCTTGCATGCCACCCTCAATCACACGCAGGTGAGATCGGTCCCGTTCGGTCATTACCCGCCAGTATACCCGATACCCACTGGTACAATGCCGCTATGCATATCTTGGTTCTTGGAGGGGGCGGCAGGGAACACGCGCTCTCATGGAAGATTCGGCAGTCTCCGTTGGTCGAGCAAGTGTATATAGCACCCGGGAACGCTGGGACAGCGAAGATCGGAGAAAACGTCTCGCTTGTTCTCTCACACGCAAATGTCATCGAGTTTTGTAAGAAGCACAACATTGGCCTCGTGGTTGTTGGTCCTGATGATCTTCTCGCTGCGGGGATCGTCGATGCACTTCGATCAGCGGATATCGTGGTCTTCGGTCCCTCGCAAGCTGCGGCAGAGATTGAGTGGTCGAAAGCGTATGCAAAGGAAGTAATGCAGGAAGCAGGTATTCCAACAGCAAAGAGTGAGACTTTCCGTGACTTTGAGTCAGCACTTGCCTATGTAAATCAGGAGGGTGCTCCTATTGTCGTGAAGGCGAGCGGGCTCGCCCTTGGAAAGGGCGTCACGGTTGCGATGAATCTCGAAGAAGCGGAAGAAGCACTGCGTGAGTGTTTCATACAAGAAAAGTTTGGTACGGCTGGTACGGAAGTGGTGATTGAAGAGTTTCTTACGGGTGTCGAGTTCTCAGCGCACGCATTATGTGCTGGAACCGAAGCTTTGCTGTTTCCAAGTGCGCAGGACCATAAGCGTGTTGGTGCAGGGGACACCGGTCCAAACACCGGTGGCATGGGGACTATTGCACCGGTACCGACGATTTCTTCAGAGGTTATGGAAGAGGTACGCACCAAGGTGGTGCTCCCGCTCCTTGAAACACTGGAGCGTAGGAATCGCTCCTTCAGCGGTCTCTTGTTCCCGGGTATCATGCTGACCGCAGAGGGCATTAAGGTACTCGAATTCAACGCACGTTTTGGAGACCCTGAGACGCAATCCTATATGCGTCTGCTGGAGAGTGATATCGTTCCCGCCTTGCTCGCTGTTGCGAAAGGTTCGCTTGCGGGTGTCGAGCTCTCGTGGAAATCGGGAGCCGCTGCATGTATTGTCGTCGCATCAGGCGGTTACCCGGGTGAGTATGAGAAAGGGAAGGAGATAGTGCTCCCTGAGGATGCAGAAAAGCTTGTTGTCTTTCATGCAGGTACGAAACGCGATGGAGAGAAACTCCTTACTTCTGGAGGCCGAGTGCTAAACGTTACTGCGATTGGCCGCACGCTTACCGAGGCGCTCTCAAAAGTGTATGAAGGAGTGTCGCAGGTTTCCTTTGAGGGTGCGCAGTATCGGAGGGATATTGGAGCGAAGTCGCTCCCAGCTTAGAACGTGAACTGCGTCAGTTCTAGTTAGGGTGTTGACCTGCGTTGTTCTCTCCTCCTGGAACAGGTGCGAACAAGTACGGGCTAGTCTGAGTCTCGACGTTGTTGGTACCAATTTCGTCGCTGTTTGAAGTACCATCGTCCATATCTGAAGCACCAGTACCAAGTGGATTTGAAGGAGATCCGAGCCCGCCAAGCCCGCTTGGGTTATGACCTCGACTTCCTCCAGTGGCGTCTCCCGGTCTGCCGCCCCCAGTGTTGTCATCAGAGTCTGTGCTCGTGTCAGAACCTCCGGGCGTGATGTCCAGTGGTCCTTGCCCGCCGTTCGCGTTGGTGCCTTCGTCCGTACCGGTAACCTCGCCGGTCAGCACGTTTACCGTGCCAGTAATGAGGCTGCCGACAGCATCCTGAATGCCGTTGATTATGGAGTTTCCGCCTTCGTTGGACCACATATTATTTTCGTTGCGGAAATTGATTGCGGAGTCGATGACCCAGTTCACAAAGCCGCTTATGGGATTGCTAGAATCGTTCGTCGAACCGCCTCCTGTCGGTGCAGGAGTACTGCCTCCGCCAAACCAGCTCCCGAATGGATTGCTGGGCACTCCTCCTGTGCCTCCGAGGTTCGATGAGCCGTCTCCTGTTGGCCCAGAGCCGGGGTTGTTTCCTCCTCCGAAGATACTCCTGATGACGCTTCCGAAGCCTCCGGAGTCATTCGACGGAGTCGCTCCTCCTTGTTCTTGAGCGTTCGCCATCTGCGGCACTGTTATCCCTATGGCGAGAGTGAGCATGAGGGCACACGAGCACGCGACAAGTTTTCTCACGAGATGAGTAGAGTCCATGATGAAAGAAATAAAGGTATGCCTTCATTCTATACTAGACTGATACTCGAAAATGCGGTGAGATATTAGACTTTGCTCGAACCCACTTCGCACGCGCGGAGCGCGTGGTGGCTTGAACCCGAAGCG
>CAYGFQ010000034.1:0-9271 GCA_964349285.1 uncultured Candidatus Saccharibacteria bacterium
GCGATGACCCGGGTTGTGGGAGGCAATCTCGTCAAAGTGCTCGCGTGGTACGACAACGAAGCAGGGTATACGCACACGCTGATTGAGCACGCGATTAAAGCTGGCAATGCCTAAGGTATATCTAGCTGGGGATCACGGTGGATACGCGCTCAAGGAGAGCTTGAAACCGTTTCTTGTCGACCTTGGCTACGAGGTTGAGGATTGTGGCGCCTCCTCGCTCGACACCACTGACGATTATCCTGATTTCATTGTGCCGTGCGCGAAGAAGGTTGCCGAGAACCCTGGAAGTTTCGGTATCGTTATTGGAGCTTCAGGGCAAGGAGAAGCGATGGTTGCAAATCGCGTCCCGGGTGCTCGAGCCGCCGTGTATTACGGAGCACCTGCACATACGCAAACAGATAGTGACGGGCGGGAGCTCGATATCATTGCCTCGACTCGCGATCATAACGACGCCAACGTGCTCTCACTTGGTGCTCGCTTTATAAGCGAAGAAGAAGCAAAAGAGGTTGTTCGTCGTTTTCTTACCACTGCCTTCTCGGGGAATGAGCGACACGTGCGCCGTCTCGCGAAGTTTTAATTATCCCCGAGTGCTCATAGGACCTTCATGGTGGAGGCTATACTAAAGAGCAATGAGCGACGTCACCTTTAACGAAGAGCAGGGAGGACTCACCCGTTCTGGGACTCCACGCGAGCCACGTGGTCTCTACAAGCTCGCCATCAAGTTGAAACTTGCGAAAGACGAAGAGCAAGCAAAGTTGGTACTCATTTTCATCGCAGTTCTTGCTATTGCTATCGCGATTATCTACCCAATGCTTATCCTCTAAGTATGGAGGTTACTCGACGCGGCTTCACCCTCATTGAACTTCTGGTTGTCGTGTCGATTATCGGCATGCTCGCTTCAGTTATCCTTGCTTCCGTCTCAAGTGCACGTAATAAGGCGAGTGATGCGGCAGTGAAATCGAATCTGCGGAATCTCACCGTGCAGGCAGCACTTTACCAAAGTGACCACGGTTCCTATGGCCCGACACTTGCCGCAGCAACCTGTCCCACCTCAGGTACCAGCATGTTCTTCGCTGATGCGAAGGTATACTCGCTTCTCACCGCTGCCGAGGAAGCAGGCGGGAGTGGCTCGCGCTGCGCAAGCAACGGCACGAATTTCGCAGTTTCAGTGCAAATGCGCTCAAGCACCAATCACTGGTGTGTCGATAGTCAGAGTGCCGCAAAGGAAATAAGCAACACCTCCTGGTCTGGTGTTGCGTGCCCGTAGCCGTATACTGTCCTTATGGGCGCCATCGTTCCGGCGATACTCACTCCTTCGCGGGAGGACCTCGAGGCGAAACTCGCACGTCTCGAAGGACTCGTTGATGCTGTGCAAATAGACGTGGTTGATGGCAAGTTCGCTGCTCCCGCAACCTGGCCATACACCACTCCGCAAGAAAGCGTGCAGAAACTCGGTGAACAGGGTGCACTCTCGAACTTGGGAACCTTTCGGTTTGAGATGGATTTGATGGTTGAAGCTCCTGAAGATACGGTGGGTGCATGGATAGAGGCAGGTGCAAGCAAGATTCTCGTCCACGCAGAGAGTACGCGTTTTTTACCGAAGCTTATTAACGACCTTGAGCGCACCTACGGGCACGACAAGGGCTTTGCTCCCGACCTGCTTTCCTTTGGTCTTGCACTTAGTGTTGAGACAGATATTGCCCTCGTCGAGCAGTACCTTGATAAAACCGACTACGTGCAATTCATGGGTATTGCAACTATCGGGAAGCAGGGGCAGCCGTTTGATCGTCGCGTTATTCAGAAAATAGAAACCTTCAAGAAGCGCTACCCTGATACCCTCGTGCAAGTCGATGGGGGTGTTACGCTCCACACTGCTCCTGAACTCCTTGCTGCGGGTGCTGGTCGGCTGGTTGTTGGGCACGACCTATGGGAGGAAGAAGACCTCGCTGCAGAACTGACACGTTATCGAGAGCTTATTGAACGCTACGGGCTCTATAAGTGAGTTTTTCTACATACGAACGGGAGTAGAGGTGTCGCGAGGCGGTATACTGAGAACGTGGCTCTTACTGACGCTGAAGTGAAGGCAATCGAGGGACACGCGCAAGACATTCGCGCGACGGTCATCGAGATGCTCCTTGCTGCAAAGAGTGGACATACCGCAGGTCCGCTTGGTATGGCTGATATCTTCGCCGCCTTCTATTTCCATATCCTCAAGCACGATCCTAAGAACCCTGATTGGGAGGAGCGTGACCGTCTCGTTCTTAGTAACGGGCACATAACGCCTGTGCGTTATGCAACGATGGCGCACGCGGGCTACTTTCCAATCGCCGAGTGTCTCACGCTTCGAAAGTTCGGGTCGCGTCTCCAAGGACACCCCGAGCGCACGAAGCTCCCGGGTGTTGAGACAACCTCAGGTCCCTTAGGCTCTGGTCTCTCACAGGCTTCTGGCATGGCGTATGGCCTTCGCATGGATGGAAAAAAGAATCGCGTCTACTGCCTCATGTCTGATGGTGAACAGCAGGAGGGGAATACCTGGGAAGGAGCGATGTTCGCGGGGAAATATAAACTTTCGAACCTTACGGCCGTGATGGATCGTAACAACATCCAGATTGATGGCATGACGGAAAATGTGATGCCGCTCGAGCCTTTGGCAGACAAGTACCGCGCCTTCAATTGGCATGTCATTGAAGTCGATGGACATAACATTGAGGAATTCGTCGACGCCATCGATATGGCAAAAGCCATTTTCGAGAAGCCAACCCTTATACTCGCGCATACGATTCCCGGGAAGGGTGTGCCGGAGATAGAGTTTGATTACAAATGGCACGGTAAGCCACCCTCAAAAGAAGAAGGAGCACAATTCTTGAAAGAGATTCGCTCGTTGGGTGGCCAGGTCCCAAATGAATATGCTTAACGCCGCTGCACAACTCGCTTCAAACGTCTTCGATGAGAAGATTGAAAAGAAATCCACCCGGGATGGTTTTGGTACGGGTGTCGTTGAAGCAGCCAAGGAAAACGAACACATCGTTGTCTTATCTGCAGACCTCAAGGAATCCACACGAGCAGAGTGGTTCGAGAAGGAATTCCCGGAGCGTTACATCGAGATTGGTGTTGCTGAGCAGAATATGGCGACGGTTGCTGCAGGACTCGCAGCCGTGGGGAAGATTCCGTTCATCACCTCGTATGCTGCTTTTTCACCAGGTAGAAACTACGAGCAGATTCGTACCACCATTGCACTGAACGAATTTCCGGTGAAGGTGTGTGGCATGCATGCAGGTATTTCAGTCGGTCCTGATGGTGCGACGCATCAGATGCTCGAGGACATTGGCATGATGCGCATGTTGCCGCACATGATCGTCTTGAACCCTGCGGATGCAGAAGAGGGGCGCAAAGCAACCATTGCCGCTGCAACGTATCCAGGACCCGTTTATCTCCGGTTCGGACGCTCGAACGTCCCAGTCTTTACGACCAAGGAGACGCCGTTTGAGATAGGAAAGTCAGTGACCTTGTGGGAGAGCGAGAATCCGAAAGTCACGTTCGTCGGCACGGGCGCACTTTCCTATAACGCACTTTTAGCAGCGCGAGCACTCGATGCCGAGGGCATTGGCTCACTCGTCCTTCACTTCCCAACGGTAAAGCCACTTGATGAACGTGCGCTTCTCGAAGCCGCAAAGCGCACAGGACGCGTTATTTCAGTCGAAGAGCATCAGATTGCAGGAGGATTTGGTAGCGCCGTTGCTGAGTACCTTGCTGAGGTGTTTCCTGTTCCGGTGAAGCGGCTCGGACTTATTGATAGCTTTGGGCAATCTGGTGAACCCGATGAGCTTATCGCGCATTATGGCCTCGATGTCCACGCACTCGTCGAGACGGCGAAGGCCAGTGTGCGCTAGCATGAGGGAAGGATGAAAAGGCCTACGACCGGACCCTGGGGCCGATACGCCGCGTTCCTGTTGATCGCGCTCATCGGCACGGCTGCGATATTGGTTATTATCAAAGCGGGTACATTCGCCGAGACCTCGGTACAGGAAGTGAAGAAGTCAGATGACCTCGACTACCAGCTTCGGAAGCTTCGCGAAGCGCAACAGCAACGCTAAAGCGGGCGCACGTGATACTCGGGCGGAGCTTTTGCAAGGTAACTCAAGAGATCTTCTTTATAGAGGAGGCCGCGTTGTGCGCCGATTTCCTGCACGACGCTCATGGAGTTAATAGGTGCCCAGAGGACCGCTTCGTTTAACGTGAGGCCAAGGGTGAGTGCCGCAGCTGCAGTAGAAGCAAAAGCGTCTCCGGCGCCGGTTCGCTCTTTCGGTGCCCGTGCGTCAGGATACATAGGTACAAACCAAATGGTCCCTCCATCTGAAGCATATGCCCCCTCGGTGCCGTCGGTGATGATGACTGAGCGCGGTCCAAGTGCATGGATGCCGGCGAAGAGTATTTTTACTTCTTGTGGTTCTTTGTAGCCCAAGATACGCTCCGCCTCCTCTCGGTTTACGACAAAAAGGTTCGTGCGGCGGTAGATGCGTGAAAGTTTCTCGATACCGAGTTTCATCTGGAAAGTACCCGGCTGAAAGACGAGAAAGATATCCGGATGCTTCTCAAGGTAGTCAGCGATTGCTTCGTGATACGTTTCTGTGCCTTGTCGAAGGGAAGTGAGATACAAAGTCTTTGGTGGCGGGAGATTCTTCGGGAATTCGTAGGGGTAGGCTTCATGCTTCACGAGAATGGTCCGCTCGGAGTCGAAGGAGAGGACGAAGTGGTGGTTCGTTGGTATGTTCGCGTGCTGCTTCACATAGTCCATAGGGAGACCCTCTTTCTTCAGCGCTTTCACAATCGCACTCCCGTCTTGGTCGCGACCAATGTTGGTGAGGATGGCACTTTTTAGACCGAGGCGCGCTGCAGAGACAGCTGCGTTTGCACCGTTCCCGACACCCGCAACCAAGGTTGCGTTCTTAAAAGGGATTTTATCGCCCCAACGCATGGAGATGGTGCAGTGTTCGTTATCTATCTCACAATGCACCGACGCATCTTCAAGTTCGATGAACTCATCAACGACCGTATCGCCAATAGCGAGGAAATCAACGCGCTTCATACAAAAAGTGTAGCATGGCTGCGTGTTAGAATGTGCGTATGAATGACCTTGCTTCAATCGCGAAAGCGCTTCTTGCAAGCGGGAAAGGCATCTTCGCTGCCGATGAGAGTCCAACGAGCGCCGATAAGCGGTTGTCGTCGCATGGTGAGAAGCCCGGAGCCCTGTCTCGATGGGAGTTTCGTGATTTATTCCTCGCAACGCCTGGTATTGAAGAGTATCTGACGGGCGTCATCTTGCATGAAGAAACGCTGTTTCAAACTGCCGATAACGACGTGTCATTTTCGAAGCTCCTCCGAGGGCGCGGCATCATCCCGGGCATAAAAGTGGATGAAGGAACTGAGCCTTTGCCGGGGAATCCTGACGAGCTTATTACCAAGGGACTTATCGGTCTTCCAGAACGACTTGCCGACTATCGCGATAGGCATGAAGCAGGCTTCACAAAGTGGCGTGCCGTTATAAAAATAGACGGCGATCGGCTCCCAAGCTCTGCGGCGCTCGTTGAAAATGCGAAGCGTCTTGCAACGTATGCGAGGAACGTTCAGGAAGCGGGCATGGTACCGATTGTTGAGCCGGAAGTACTCTACGACGGGAGCCACAGCAGACTCCGCTCGAAAGAAGTCATCGAACAGACGCTCACAACCGTCATCTCAGCACTGGTCGATAACGCCGTTGATCTCGGGGGACTCATTGTGAAGACCTCGATGGCGCTTTCCGGGAAGGAAACGAAGCGTATCGATGCACCCGAGGATGTCGCGAAGGATACAGTTGCCGCGCTTATGAGCGCAGTACCAAAAGAGGTGGCAGGCGTCGTCTTTCTTTCAGGAGGACAAACCCCCGAGCAGTCGATGGCGAATCTTGCTGCCATAGAAAAGGAGGCAAAGGCTATGCATGCCCCTTGGCCGCTCACGTTCTCCTTTTCCCGTGCCTTCCAGGATGATGCCCTCGATATATGGCAGGGGAAGGATGAAAATGTGGAGGCAGCCCGGGAGGCGTTCCGTAAGCGGCTCAAGGAGGCCTGCGCTACGCTTGCAGGATAGGGGTTTCCCTGGCATACTGCCGGCTATCCTATGGTAATCAATCTTTCCGCCACTAAGCGGGTCGAGACCGGAAAGCGCGCAAAGCGCCTTTTGAATGACGGTTCTCTCCCGGCAGTCGTTTATGGCCCCAAGCAGGAGGCAGTGTCTATCGCGCTCTCAGCTCGTGAGTTCGAGAAGGTTCTTCGTGACGCCGGTGAGTCCTCGGTTGTCGAATTGACGGGTCTTGGAGACCCTATGCAGGTCCTCATCCACGAGGTTTCTCTTGATCCAGTTACTTCCGTTCCTCGTCACGTGGATCTCTATGCAATTGAGAAGGGTGCGAAGGTTGAGGTTGCGGTCCCGCTTGAATTTATCGGTGAGTCCCCAGCCGTTAAAGCAGGTGCAAACCTCGTGAAGGTCTTGCACGAGCTTGAGATTGAGGCCGCCCCAGCAAATCTCCCACAGCACCTCACGGTTGATATTGCTCGCCTTGTCCAGGTGGGTGATCAAATTCACGTCAAAGACCTTTCTATACCGTCTGGCGTTGAGGTGAAGGTTGATCCTGAGCAGGTTGTCGCACTCATCCAGGAGGTTGAGATTGAGGTTGAGGCACCGGTTGCTGAAGTCGACATGAACGCTATTGAAGTTGAGAAGAAGGGCAAGGAAGAGGGTGAAGGCGAGGAAGCCTCTAAAGAGTAGAAACCCTTCTTCATGAAGTAGCACAAAGCCGGGTATATGCCCGGTTTTGTCGTAACCGGGAGCTCAAATGCTTTCTGTTATACTGAACCTAGTCCATGAACGGTATGCGCGCTCTTAGCATCGGTGCGACACTGATGCTCCTACTCTTCCTCATTGAGGCCGGGCTTCCGGCTCTTCCTCTCCATGCCCAGGAGCTGTCTGCCAAGGAGCGAGCAAGCCTTGAAGCTGAGTACGAGAAGGTGCTTGCAGAGATTGCGGAGTGGGAAAAGGTACTCGCCGAGACCCGGGCGAAGAAGGGAACCTTGCAGGGCGATGTGTCTGCGTTGAATGCGCAGATCAAACAGGCTGAGGCACAAATCCGCGAGCGCAATATCGTCATCTCGAATATTTCTGGTGAGATAAAAAAGCGCACGGCACGTATCGGAGAACTTGAATTTCGTATCGATAAAGGAAAGGAGTCGCTTGCCTCGCTCCTGCGTCGGCAGAATCAGATAGATGACCTCTCGTTAGTTGAAATTGCTCTTGGAGCAGATAACGCGTTCGAACTCTTTGAAGACGTCGACCAGATGGCTGCGGTGCAGGTTGGTCTCCATAGCGAGTTCGCAGAGATTCGTGGAGTTAAACTCGAGACAGAAGAGGAACGTCAGCTTCTTGCTGCTCGTCAGGATGCTGAAATTGACGCACGCTATCTTGTTGAATCTAAGAAAGCACAAGTTGCCAAAGATGAAGCAGAGAAACAACGTCTGCTTGCTATAACGAAGAACGAAGAGGCAGCCTACAGCCAAGTCTTGGCCGAGCGGCAGGCACGTGCCGCGCAGATACGTGCGCGTCTCTTCCCACTTCGTGATACTGAAGGCATTCAGTTCGGTGACGCTGTTACGTATGCACAAGCGGCATCTGCGAAGACGGGAGTCCGCGCTGCAATGATTCTTGCCATCCTCTCGCAAGAGTCTGCCCTTGGAACAAACGTTGGGAACTGTCTCGTCACGGATCTCACAACGGGAGACGGAAAGGGGAAGAACACCGGAACATCGTTCTCCGGTGTAATGAAAGCACCACGCGACACGGTACCGTTTGAACGCATCACCACAGCACTCGGGAAAGATTGGCAGACGACTCCCGTTTCGTGTCCGCAACCAGGTGGCTACGGAGGTGCGATGGGCCCGACACAGTTCATTCCTTCGACGTGGGCGTTGTTTGAAGCAAGGATTAAGAGCGCCCTTGGAGTTCCTGCGACAAATCCTTGGAACGCAGAACATGCCATCATGGCGACAGCACTCTATCTTGCTGACGTAGGTGCTGTGGGAGGGACGTATACCGCTGAGCGTAATGCCGCGTGTCGCTACTACTCAGGAGGCTCGTGCCCAGGCACCGGTGGAGCAACCGACGGCTACGGCAATTCAGTCATGGGGAAGGCCGCGAAATACCAGGAAGACATCGATTTCTTGAAGGACAATTAGTACTGTTCACAGGAGCAATACGAGCGCACCTCGGGAGGCCTTAGAATGAGACTATGTCCCAAACCGCTATACGAAACTTGGTGCTCGCTATTGTTGGAGTCCTTATTATCATCGCGCTCGCTGTGTATGTTGTTCCTTCCTGGCGCTCCGCCTTCCTTGGTTGGTGGCAAGGAGAGAAGCAGACCCCACTTGCCGGTGACTTTGGACTCTATGAGAATGATACCTTCCAGTGGTACCGACTCTCAGAAGGGGAGGTAACCGCGATTGAGGGATCAGAGGCTCCGGCGGCAACGTTCCCGGGAGGTGCCTCACTCATCATTTCAGAGAAAGGTCTTGAATGGCGCTCGGGAGAAACAGAGCTCGTTCTTATCGAACGAGAGGGGCTCACGAAGGACGCATCGGCTCTTGCGCCCGACGGAAGTGCTGCTGTTCTTTGGAACGATGCTACACGTTCCTTCGACCTCTTCACGATAGCTTATGAGGGCGCTGTCGTTTCCTACGTTGGTTCACTTGCAGCTCCGGAGCTCCCGACCTATCTCGTTGCTGTTGGTTTCGCGAACCCTTCAGTGCTCGTGATGCATACGGGCGCACCGGAGTCCTTCACGCTCTATCGAGTGGGCACGCAAGGCTTCACACTTGCTGGTGCCGCGGAGCTTTCAGGCACGCAAGAATAATTTATCTTATATGACACCTCTCACCATGCGCTCCTTCATCCTCCCCGCACTTGTTCTAGGAGCATTCCTTGTTCTTGTTCCGACCGCTCAGGCATACACGTATGCAAGTCCACTCACCGCAAGTAGCGCGACTACAGTGAGTGGGAAATGTAGTGGAGCACTCGTTGCAACACTTGGTACGGCTTCAGGAACGGGAGCCCTTCCCGCAGTTAATTCGCGTGCCTGGGAACTCTTGAGTACCAATTATAGCGGCGGTCTCCCGAGTAACTACAACAATGGTTCGTACTGTATTCAAGCAGCAGTGACCTCGACTACTGGAGGTGGTGGAGGTGGTGG
>CAYGFQ010000035.1:0-9136 GCA_964349285.1 uncultured Candidatus Saccharibacteria bacterium
AGTGGTACGCGAGCTGGGTTCAAACCGTAGAGGAGTTCATACATATATATGTATGACATGGACTCTTGTACGGTTTGAGCCCCGAGGCAGTACAAAAAAGAATGTCTTTGAAGTTCTAACGAAAGAAAACAGAAGATAAAATCGACAATGTCACGGCGGTCACGTATAGGAATATACGTTGAACAAAGTACCTGATATCGGTGAAACCCGAACGTGCGTATGCACGAGGGCAATACCGAGGGACATGAGAGTTTTAGTGTCACAAGCGCCGAGAGTACTCGGCATAAGTGTTCGCTTTGCTCCCTTACCCGTAGAGACTACATGGTACTCACCAAGAACTGGTGATGGTCTAGTCCAATACACACAGTAATGTGTGAGAATATGCGTGAGACAGGTTGGTCTCCTATCTACTGCAGGCGTGGATTCTTGAGGAGAGTCGTCCTTAGTACGAGAGGACCGGGATGAACTGACCTCTGGTCTATCGGCTGTCGCGCCAGCGGCACTGCCGAGTAGCTATGTCGGGAACGAATAACCGCTGAAAGCATCTAAGCGGGAAGTCGCCTCCAAGATTAGGAATCGTTAAGGACCCTGAGAGATGATCAGGTTGATAGGCGTTAGGTGTACATACAGTGATGTATTGAGCCGAGACGTACTAATATGCCCAGTTTCTTGTGCGGAATTCTGAATGTCACAATCAGTTTGGTGACGCACTTTCATTACCTAATGCATACTCGTTCTAGTCGCGAAAACGCGCCTAGAACGCTGGTGATTTGTCAGAAGGGCCACACCCGTTCTCATTCCGAACACGGAAGTTAAGCCTTCATGAGCCGATGGTACTCGCAAGGGGAGAGTAGGTTGTCGCCAGCGTTCTGGGCGCGTTTTTGTTTACCTGCAGAGGCCCGTGTCAAACGACGCGGGCTTTTGCTTTGGTATACTGCTTGTCATGTCCTGGGCAGCAGAACGCCGCGCACTCATCCTTCTTATTGTTGGTCTTGTGGCCGCGGCAGTGCTTGCGATTGTTGCTATCTCTATTTTCTACGAGACACCGTCGTGTGCAGACGGCAAACAGAATCAAGATGAAACCGGCATTGACTGTGGTGGTTCGTGCGCACAGATTTGTACTGCAAACGCGGTACCGCCGGTCGTTGAGTTCGTGCGCGCTTTGAAGCAAGGGAATCGCGTTGATGTGATTGCGTATGTAGAGAACCCGAACCCTTCAGCCTCTACCTACGGCGCTCGCTACACGATTGAGCTCTATCGTGCTGATCGCTCGGTCATAACAGAATATTCGAGCACCATCGATCTCCCGCCTGCTTCAAGTGTTCCTATCTTCATACCTGGTGCCTACAACGGACTCGAGACGGTCGAACAAGCATTTCTTGCCTTTGACGGGGCGTCTATCGTCTGGACGAGGGATGCCGGAGACTATATCGTCCCGACCGTTACTGATGTACGTGTCACCAACGCGCATCCGCCACGCATTACCGCGACCGTTCATAACCCAACCGCGCTGCCGTTACGCTCTGTTCAGGTTGTCGCAACCGTCTTTGATGAAGAAGACGTTGTCGTTGCAGCATCGCGTACGGTTGCTGACCTCATTCCTGGGCAGGGGAGTGCAAACATCGTTTTCACCTGGAATGAAGCATTTACACGGGCGCCTGCGCGGGTTGACGTTCGACCCACTCTTATACCGTCTCGTCCATGACCGAGCGTGTCCGGACCGGATTTCTTGAGGCACTTTCCTCATCCTGGCCCCTCCTTGCGATTGCCGTTGCGCTCTCGTTCCTTGGCGTTCTCACGATGCACCCGTTTGGTGCAGAGGAGTCGCTTGCCCCACGTCAGCTCATCTGGATTGCCGTAGGTGTCATTGCGTTCACGTTCTGTGCATCCCTTGATATGCATATTCTCCGGAGAACCGGCGTGCTTATGGCTGGGTATCTGGGCGTCATTGGCCTGCTCATTCTTCTCTTACTCGTTGCTGATCCCGTGCAAGGAGCAAAGGCTTGGTTTTCTTTTGGTGCATTCTCGTTTCAGCCTGCCGACCTTGCAAAGATTGTGCTCATCGCTGTCCTTGCGAAGTATTTCTCGCGACGCCACGTGGCGATACGGCAAGTGGGCACTATCGTTCTCTCGGGAATATATGCTGCGTTCATCATTGGGCTCATTCTTATCCAGCCGGACCTTGGAACGGCGGTCATTCTCTCCTTTGTCTGGTTTGGCATGGTCTTGGTCTCTGGTATTTCAAAGAAACACCTGCTCGCTGTCTTTCTTATAGGTGCTATTGCCGCTGTCGGACTGTGGTTTTTCGGTCTTCAAGATTATCAGCGTACGCGTATCGTTGCGTTCTTGAATCCGGCTGCTGATATTCGAGGCGCAGGGTATAACGCATACCAAGCTGTTGTTGCAGCAGGCTCAGGTGAATTGTTTGGAAAGGGCATTGGTTATGGGACACAAAGTAAACTCCGATTCCTTCCTGAGTACGAGACGGACTTCATCTTTGCCGCCTTCGCCGAGGAGTGGGGGTTTGTAGGGATGGCGATAGTGCTTTCCTTATATGGCCTCCTCTTATATCAACTGCTCTCCATTGCGCGGCGAGCCGCGACGAATTTCGACGCTTTGTTTACGATAGGTATTGCGCTTTTGTTCCTCTCGCACGTTTTCATACACGCTGGTATTAACCTCGGAATTCTTCCTGTGACTGGTACCACAATTCCATTCATGAGTTACGGCGGCTCACACATCGTGATGGAGTTCATCGCGCTTGGTGTTGTTGCGTCACTTTCACGCTATGGACGAAGTGCACCACGCGAAGCAGCAGGGCAGGAGTACGAGGGTTAGTAGCGCGCGAGCGTCTCGGCAATCATTCGTTCTTTTGTGAAGTTCGTCTCGACGTGTTGCTTCAGGTTCTCACCGAGTTTCTTTGCAAGCGCAGGGTCTTCAAGCAGCATGCGAATTGCACGCGCCAGTGATGCGGGATTCTCAGGAGGAACGAGAAGACCAGTTACCTTGTTGCGTACTATTTCTGGCATACCACCTACTCGCGAGGCAATTGCCGGAAGTCCCGCAAACCCAGCTTCAATGAGAGCGTAGGAAAGGGCTTCAGTACGCGACGGCATGAGGAAAAGGTCGAAGGCACTTAAAAAAGTAGAGGCGTGCTCGACGAAGCCAACGAGGTGCGCACGTCCCGTAAGCCCGAGCCGTTCAATAAGGGACTCAAGGTACGCTCGCTCGCTTCCTTCACCCATTACTACAAGTGAGAGGCCAGGGAACATGCCCTTCAACTCTGCGAGTGCAAGGAGCGCATCTTCAACACGCTTACTAGGGTGGAGTTCTGCCACCATACCAAGCACCGTCTCAGCACTCTTGAGGTTGAACTTCTTTCTCGCTTCAGCTCTCGAGACGAAGGTGGGGGAGTCGATACCGCTTTTCACTACAACGAGTTTACCGAAGATATCGGGGAAGAAGCGCACATCACGGCGTATCGCATCTGAGACGCAAATGGTTGTGTGGGCAAGCAGGATGGTCACTGCGTAGACTGCCTTCAAAACAAGTCGCTGCCACCAAGGCCGCTTCTCGTTGAAGGCAAATCCGTGCGCCGTGAAGAGGATACGACGAACACGAGCAATGCGTCCGGCAAGAAGTGCGAGCCCGCCCTTCGAGGAGTTCACATGCAAGACGTCTGGGGCAGCACTCTTTAAAAGACGAAGGAGGTCACGAAGTGCAGTCACCTCATCTTTGAGACGCAGGTCACGTGCAAGACCCTCGACCTTCGCATGGCGGACACCAATGGCATCAAGACGGGTAAGTAGTGCCCCCGGTTCACCATAGGCAACGGCCACATCATGGCCTTGTGCCTTCGCTGCCTCGGCAAGATCAAAGACATAGCGCTGGGCACCTCCCCAGTTCGCTTTCGTTATGACGTACAGGATACGTTTTCGCTCAAGGGAGTCGTCCATGCGGTTTCGTGCTCTTCATGATATAACAGACTCGTTACCCTCTCCCCATGATATCCGGCGGACGTACCATACCGGCGCTCCTCTTTCTGGGAGACGCCCTCGTGTTCATCTTCTCACTCTGGCTCACGCTCTTGGTGCGCTATGCCGAGGTCCCGAGCCAAGGGCTTCTTACCGAGCACTTCCTCGCGTTCTCCGTTCTCTTTGTTATCTGGCTCTTGGTTTTCTACATGGCAGGCCTCTATGGCAAGCGTGTCATTTTCGCAAAGACAGCACTCTTTGGTGCCATTCTCTGGACGCAGGTTCTGAACATTGTGCTTGCCGCTCTGTTCTTCTTCTTTATGCCCGGCATCGGGATTGCACCGAAGACGAACCTAGTGCTCTACCTTGGTATCTCACTCGCGCTCATTCTCGCGTGGCGTCTTTACGCATTCCCCCGTATTTCGCGTCCAACAACACGCGACATTGCCGCCTTAGTTGGGGAAGGGTCTGAAGTAGAGGAACTTATGAAGGAAGTGAATGATAACCCTCGCTACCACATTTCTTTTGCTGTTTCTGCAACACCGGCCGAGTTTGTCGCAGACCCAGATGGCTTCGCTAAGCGCCTTAAGGAGGCGGACGTTTCCTTGCTCGTTGTTGATGCTGGAAGCGATGTCCTTCGACCGTTACTTGGGAAGGTGTATGAGCTCTCGTTCATTGCGCCGGGGTACCAGTTCGCTGACTTCCATGAAATGTATGAAGAGGTGTTTGATCGCGTCCCACTCTCGCTTTTGCAATATGACTGGTTCTTGAAGAACGTCTCGACGGGAGCCTCTGCGTTCTATCCGGCAATTAAGAGAGTCATCGATATAGTCGGGGGCTTATTGATGGGTGTCATCACCATCATCCTGACGCCGTTCATTGCTCTGTTCATGCGTCTTGAAGGACCAGGGCCGGTCTTCATCGCTCAGGAGCGTATTGGTCGGTACGGTGCTCTCATAAAGGCATACAAGTTTCGCAGCATGGGAAAGAATAATGCTGCCTCGGCTACCTTCCAGAAAGATGAGGATCATCAGGTGACCAAGCTCGGTAGCGTGCTTCGCCGGACGTCGCTTGATGAATTTCCACAGTTCATAAACGTACTCAAAGGGGAGATGTCTCTCATTGGGCCTCGAAACGATATCTTGGGACTCGGTCTTCGTCTTGGAGAAGCAATTCCGTACTACAACGTTCGTTACGTTGTGCCACCAGGTATCACGGGGTGGGCGCAGATTAACCAGCAGTATGAGCCCGGGAATATAAGCCCGCAGTCTATTGAAGAAACCAAGATGCGCCTCGCTTATGACTTCTATTACATTAAGAACCGCTCTCTGACGCTCGATATCGTCATTGCCTTGAAGACCGTGAAGCGGATGCTCTTCCGGGTCTCAAGCTGGTAGAGTAAGGGTATGCAGCACACCGTCCTTATAACGGGCGCAGCCGGCTATGTCGGCACGATGCTCATTCGGCAGTTCGCAGCGAGGAGTGATGTCGAGCGCATCATTGGCCTTGATAAGGAGCCGCTTCCTGACCTCATTAAAGATGAGCCGAAGCTTGTCTATCTCCAGCAAAATACTGCAGACGATTGGGAAGAGGAGGTTGCAAAGCACACGCCTGACATCGTCATTCACACTGCGTGGCAGATACGTGAGATTTACGGCAACCGAGCACTTACCTGGAAATGGAATATCGAGGGATCAGATAAAGTCTTCGAGTTCTGCTTCAAGCATTCGTTTGTGAAGCGTCTCATTTACTTCTCGTCAGTTGCTTCCTATGGTTCTTTTGCTGATAACACTGTCGACCACTTCTTCACAGAAGACGAACCGTTCCGGAAGTCGGAATACCTCTATGCAGAAGAGAAGCGTATTGCCGAAGAGCACCTTGCCGAACGCTATGCACGACGTACAAATACCGATATTCAAGTTTCAGTTGTACGCCCTGCAGCAATCACTGGCCCGCGTGGCCGCTTCATGCGCATTCGGTTTGGTCTGCAGGCTGCACTCTCGGGCATGCTTGAGAAATCGTTTGCTGAACGCCTCATTTCTAATATGGTCTCGTTCGTTCCGGTTACTCCGAAGTGGCTCCGACAGTTCATACATGAAGATGATGTCGTTGGTATCGTTGAGCGCCTTTCGTTTGGTAGCGAAGTGAAAGGGTACGAAGTCTTCAATATTTGTCCGCCGGGAGAGGTGGTGCGCGGGAAAGATATGGCGAAGGCAGTAGGGAAACGAACCTTGCCCATCCTGCCGTGGATGGTGCCACTGCCGTTCTTTTTGTTCTGGCACCTCACTCGCGGGAAGGTGCCGACAGGTCCTGGTGCATGGCGTGGCTACTCCTACCCAATAGCAGTCGATGGATCGAAGGTCACGAAGATGCTCGGCTATACGTATACCCACCCTGGTTTCGATGCCTTCTATTACACGAACGGTGTGTATGAAGAATTCGTCCCGAAGGAATTGCGGCGCACTAAGTAGACATGAAAGCGGTTGTCACCGGAGGTGCAGGATTCATAGGCTCGCATCTTGCACGAGCACTTCTTGATGCAGGGTACGAGACGCACGTCGTTGACAACCTTGTGAGTGGAAGACGAGAAGACGTGCCTGAAGGAGCTCACTTTCACGAACTCGATATTCTCGAGACCGCAAAGCTCCACGCTGTTGTTTCAGGGGCAGATGTGGTGTTTCACCTCGCTGCGCTCCCACGCGTTACCTTTTCTTTCGACTATCCGGCAGAATCGCACCGCGCCAACATTGATGGCACGATGTCAGTCCTCATGGCTTGTCGTGAGGGGAAGGTGCGCCGCGTCGTCTACGCCGGTTCATCCTCTTCCTATGGCGACCAGGAAAAGCTTCCCTTTACCGAGGACATGCGATCGAATCCTCTAAGTCTGTATGCACTCCAAAAGTACGTAGGCGAAGAACTCATGCGTCTCTTCTCGTTGAATTATGGTCTTGAGACCGTCTCGCTTCGATTCTTTAGTGTCTATGGTCCGCATATGCGACCCGACGGTGCCTACGCGCTTGCGCTACCGAAGTTTCTCGCTGCAAAGAAGGCAGGGAAGCCGCTCACCATAACAGGAGATGGCTCGCAGACGCGTGACTTCACGCATGTGAAGGACGTCACTCGTGCCTGTCTCCTTGCTGCAACGAAGGATACGGTGGGGAAAGGGAAGATGCTAAACATCGCTGCAGGGCGTAATGTTTCTGTGAACACGCTTGCTGAGATGATTGGAGGAGAGAAAGAATATGTGGCGCCTCGCGCGGGAGATGCGAAGGATACGTGGGGAGACACTACGAAAGCGAAAGAACTTCTTGGGTGGGAGCCAGAAGTCTCTCTTGAGGAGGGCATTGCAGAGTTAGAGCGTGAATACACCAATCTATGATTGTCGACGGACTACACATAACCTCTGACATTCTTGCCGAAGTGAAAGCAAGTCTTATGGGGCGTACTCCGATAGTTCGTGCCATTGTGGTGCGTCCTTCGCCTGCAACCGAGTCGTATCTTTCTATAAAGCAATCGCGTGCAGAGGAAGCTGGTATGTCGCTTGAGGTCGTACGACTTCCTGATGACGCCACGAATGAAGACGTTATTGGTGCGGTCATAGCTCCTGGTGCAGATGCCGTTATCGTCCAGCTCCCGCTACCGGAAAACCTCGATCTTGAGCAGATACTCGGGAGCATACCGCTTGAGCAAGATGCAGACGTGTTGTCTGCACAAGCGTATGCTCGATTTGAAAACGGTGAAGCAGGAGCACTCATCCCTCCTGTTGCTTCAGGGATGCAGGAAATACTAGTGCGCCATGGTGTTGCTGTGCGAGGGAAGAAAGCAGCCGTCCTTGGTCGCGGACGACTTGTGGGGAAACCCTGCGCGACACTCCTGACGCGTCTTGGAGCGGAGGTCACAGTGATTCATCGAGGGACAGAAAACACCGATGCGCTCCTCAAAGAGGCTGACATCATTGTTTCTGGGATGGGTAAAGCGCACACCATAACGCCTGACCGTATCAAAGAGGGTGTGGTACTCATTGATGCTGGCACCAGTGGTGTCGAAGGAGGCGTTGCAGGCGATATTGATCCTGCATGTGCCGCAAAGGCATCTTTGCTTACTCCCGTTCCCGGTGGAATAGGACCCGTCGCCGTCGCCTGTCTCTTTAAGAATACGGCCGAACTTGTCGCCAAGCGGGGGCATTTGGCATAAGAGGAGGGAAGGCGTACACTAGGCAATCATGCGTTTTCTTCCGGCTCTTGGCATACTCCTCGTCGCCACCCTCCTTGCTTGGTTCGTTGTTTCAACGAATGGTCCTGACGACCAGTACCGCGTGAAGCTCGGTCTTGATCTTGCCGGTGGTACCGAGCTTGTCTATCGTGCAGACACATCTGGTGTCACCTCTGATGAACAGGGCGCTTTGAATTCGCTTCGTCAGGTTATCGACCGACGCGTGAATCTTTTTGGTGTTGCCGAGCCACTCGTGCAGCTTGAGAAGTCGAGTGCTGTTGCTGGTGCAGTTGAGAATCGGCTCATTGTCGAGCTCCCGGGTGTGACTGATGTCGCCGCTGCAGTTGCAGCGCTCGGCGAGACGCCAGTGCTTGAGTTTAAGCTCGTGAATCAGGCAGCCGTCTCAGCTTCCTCAACCGACGCTTTTATCCCAACCGGACTCACAGGCCGCTACCTTAAGAACGCCGAACTTGCATTCGGGAGTGGTACCGGCCAAGGTCTCTCAAACGATCCTGTTATCGTTCTTAACTTTACGGAGGAGGGAGGCACGCTCTTCCAGAAGATTACGCGTGAAAATGTCGGCGAACTGCTCGCTATTTTCCTCGATGGTGAGCCTATCTCGATGCCGGTTATTCAGCAGGAGATTATCGGCGGCACCGCAACGATTGTCGGAGACTTCACACCCGCTGAAGCACGAGACCTTGTTCGTAACCTGAACTTCGGTGCGCTCCCCGTCCCTATCGAACTCGTTGGAAGTTCGGCAGTGGGTCCGACGCTTGGTGCAAGCGCGTATGAAGCAGGACTCGCTGCAAGCGTTATCGGCTTTGCTTTGGTCGCACTCTTTATGATTGTCTGGTATCGCTTCCAGGGACTGGTTGCAACACTTGCGCTCCTTATTTACGTCGTCATCACCATTGCGATTATTAAGTTCATCCCCGTTACGCTGACGG
>CAYGFQ010000036.1:0-9081 GCA_964349285.1 uncultured Candidatus Saccharibacteria bacterium
TCTCTATTGCGTTGCAATTCGCAACATCGAAGAGTGAGAGGTTATATGGTGTCGATGAAAGCAAAATGATGGGAAGAAGCAAAACGATGAAGAGTAGCTTATAGGCAAACGGCATGTCTGCCTTTTTGGTAAAGGTATATAGGAAATAGAAACTTAGTACGAAGAGCAAGGAGAAAAATAAGAACCAATTCGACCAAAGGTACATCACGAGACGACTGTCGGTCTGTGTCCAAATGAACAAGTCCATCAAAGTCCACCCAGAGAAACACAAAGCTATTGCAGCAAGTACCCAACCTGCCAAAGAGCCCCTATTATGGGAGACGATAAAGAAGCTTATCGCTAAGGAGACGATAATTGCGGGAATATGAGAGTAATACAGAAGATGCGGAGCGTACTCCGAGAAGATGAGGTAGAAGACTTGAGGATAGGGTTCGCAAAACATAAGCTATGACTGGAATTTCCTCTTAAGAAATGGCTGGAAATAATCTCCGTACGCATCCTGAAGTTCCTTACGTTTCCAATCCATTTCAGTTACCACTTTCCTACATGAAGGGGTGCCGCACTTGCATTCCATTTGGAAATGCAACGCGCTCTCCTCTGCAGACCACATCACGAACGCGTAATCATAGACTATCTCCTCGTTTTCTTCGATATCTTTTATCGCTATCATCATGCACTGATCAAGGAATCCGGTATTCGGTTCACAGCTATGGTTGACTATATGCTGTTGCATCATGTCTATATCCTCTTCTTTCGTTGGGCAGAATGACCACTCTTCTGAGATATCCATGTTGTAGTCAGTCGCAAGCCACCCCAACTCATTTTCTTGTTCAGTATTGCAAATATAGCCACCCATGACGATGAGAACCGTTCCTTTTGGTATTTTTTTCTTCGCGAAAACGCCGCGACCGTATCTTTCGGTTGCTCGCACTTCAAGATCGGGACTCATCCAGGAATAAGGTCGTTGCATAGAATCGTTATTCATCGCTTCCCGAAGCTTCTTGATCTGGAAGAGTCTCGCCGTCCCCCGACTTGAGGAGGCTTTCTTCATCTAGCATATCTTCTTCAGAAGACGGTTCTTCGGTCACGCACTGCTCACCGTCTTCAAGCGTATCCTCAGAACAGGCTGTTACGATGCAACCAAACTCGCTTTCTTCACAGGTGAGCTCCGGACAATCCTCTCGTGCATATTCATCACATACAGCGATATTGCTCGCATATTTCTCTATTTTCTTATATGGAGTGTCATCGCATTCTTCATCGTCTTCCTCGCAAAGATATGCAAAACAGGATTCTTCGGTGGGATCGCATGCAATCTGATTGTAAATAAGGTAATCGCGCTCAACAAAATAGACCTGGTATTTCCAAATCGCCGCCGCAACTAAGAGAACAAAAAATAAAACTATGACGATTTTCGAGCGCAAATCCACAATAAGTTACATAGTAACTCGTACTGAGGGAGAGTAAATACCGCGTATCCACATTATAAAAGGACCCAACGCCGTGGTGCGCTGGGTCCAAGTTCAGGTGTGCAGAGCTACAAGCCGGTCAAGGCAATTGCCCACTGCACCCCCTCCACTGCCAAATAGGTGAACACTGTCCACACGCCGATGCTCCACGTCACGGCGGGTAACATGACTCGATCGATGACATTCCACGCTGGTTCCCCCTCCTTGCGGAGAAGAATCGTCACGTAGTCAGCCTCGATGTAGAAAACGCTCCAGAAGAAGACCATCGGGACGTAGGATCTGATGCCGAGCACCCGCAGTAGGAACTGCGTGAACCGGCTGAACCCGCGCCCCAATTTTCCCCAAATTGGCCCGTCCTTCACCGGTATTGGCTCGTGGATAAACTCTATTATTTCGGTGATCTGCGTCACGTCTTCCCCGCGCCTCCTAGTTTGCACCTGAAGAAAGAAAACCCCGAGACAAAACAGCAGTTCCAGCACCCACCCGACAGCGAAGCTGTAGAGAGGGTTGTAAACCACCATCACGTACACCATGGGTCCCCAAACCAGGGTCTCACCAAGAAACGAAAGGATGCGTTCAACGACGATTGCACCGGCGACCTTGCGAGCGTTCAGGCTCACTGGCGCCCCCTCTATGTCAACGAGGCGGGATTTGCCTCAGTTATATTGTGACCTATTTAAGAGGTATAGTCAAGTTATGTTACTTGACTGAGATAAGGAGTTCAAGCGACACGGGAGTCATGAATGAAGGAACATCAGCAGATTCAAAATCAACCGAAGAGGTGGGATTTGGACTTGTTGTTAATGATAAAAGCACTAGACTATCACTATATGAACACAACTGAAGGTGCGATTGAGGGAATTTCAAGGGATGAAAAGCCTTCGTTCGAAGCGGCTAAACAGGCTTTTGTGAACCTTGATGAACAGATAGAGGACAAGCACAGGTTCAACAATGGCGCACTCATGGAGGCAGGGAAACATCTTGTTGAACTCGCTTCTACGTATGAAGAAGCAAAGGCCGCTCTTCGTCTGTTGGGTGCATGGAGTTCTCATGCCGGGAAAGTTGGCCCTCCCCATCCGGCGTATAAGGAAATACGATTTGCTGGTATTGAAAAGCTCATCGAACTCGCTTCGACGGAACCTGAGGCTCGTGAAATGTATGACCTTGTTACGCGAGGGTATGCACAGAGTGGTGAGAAAAGCCCTATACGTCTTCGCGCAATAGCGAAATTGCAGTCTTTCTCGCCCGAGGGAAACTAGTTCTTTTACTGCCTGCTTGTTTGTCTCAATTTCCCGTAAAGAAACACGTTCGACTCGAGGAAGCTCGGGATAGCGACTTCTGCATCACTCACCTTTGCGAAGTATTTCTCAAAGAGCGGACGAAGAATTTTATGCATCGTAATAAGTGGTCGCTTTGCTTTCGCAACTCCTGCTTGGGAGCTTATCCATCCATCCTCTTTGAGAACAGGGAGCGCAAGGCGCAGAAGCTTGTCGTAGAAGCGTTCAAGCTTTGCTGAGGCCTTCCCTGCTCCAACAGGGGTATCGGTAAGGTCCATGACGATACCATCGTAGGTACGTCCGGCTTCTTTTGACATCTTGAGGTACTGAAGCGCGTCTCCGATGACGAGATTCACACGCGGATGGCTGAACGTCGTTGATTGATCGAAGTACGTCTTTGCACAAAAGACAACTTCTGGATCTAGCTCAACAACCGTCACCCGTGCATTCGGAAACTGCTGAACCGCCCGCTCAGCAACAAAACCGTCGCCACCTCCAAGAATGAGAATCTCCTTATCGGTTTCCTGCATAGGCTTCAAGATGGCTCGGTCATAGAGCTCATGATCTGATTCGGCCGCTTGCGTGATGCTATCAATCACGAGTGTTTTACCAAACTGCTCCAAATCGAGCACCTGGATTTTCTGGAACGGACTGCGAATCTCTGCATATTTCTTATGTACCTTGAGCTCTTTCTTGGTGTTCGTTTTGTACACCGGGATATCAATGGTCATGAGAACGGCGTACCCGCGATCGACGAGTTGCACCTTTTTCTTTGAGTGCTCGATGGTCTTTACGATGTGGTCGACGGCAAGCCTCGTTTGCGCTTCATCGGAACAGCTGAAAACGTCGAACGCAGCATGACCGTACTCGGGCCATGTGTGGACTGAAATATGTGAGGTTGAGAGAAGAAGAACGCCGGTCACGCCCTGGGGCTTGAACTCGTGCATTTGGGTATGGAGTATCTCCATCTTCGCAGCATTCGCTGCGGCAATCATTGTCTGCTCAAGATACTCCACTGAGTTTATCTCGTGGTAGTCGCAGCCATAGAAATCAAGAACAAAATGCTTGCCCTTGATCTTCTTTGTCCTCATATGGCTGGATTATAAGATACAATCATAAATTTACAAGGTTCCTCATCCGAGGACGAGGAAGATGCTCGATATCACAATAATCGCTATCGCAAAGGTTTTATGGAGAAGATGTGCCGTCGTTATTTTCTCTTTGATATAGCGCGGGAAAATAAGGGTGAGTAGAAGTCCAAGAACAAAGGCGAAGACTGGGTGATAGGCATTCGTCGTTGCAACAAGCGCAATTGGAGCAAGGAGCACGGCATAGGCAAAGAGCATCATGCCGCCAATGTAGAGCGCTTCATTTAGCATGTTGAGACTGAAAACCATGGGCTCTCGACTGCGAATGTTCTTAATGAAGCCCGCGCCACAGCCGCGATGGAAGACGAATATGTAGATACCAACGAGCACGATACCTATATGCTGCCAGAAAACACCCGTCCAAAAGTCCTCACGAAGTGCACCGTACTTGAAGAGCGCGTCAAAGGAAGCGTAACAGAAGGACGAAACGACCATAAGGAGTATGAGTGAACCCTTGAACCGTAGCCGCTTCTCTTCGGAAATCTCAAGAGAAAGAATGGTACCGCCAAGCACAATGCCAAGTCCGGCGAGCATTTGATGAGAGGTCAGCACCTCACCAAGGAAGACATACCCAAGTACTAGGCTGAAAATAGGGACGAGTTGGAAGAACGGTACAACCGTCGAGGTATCGTCTTCAAGAAGCGCCTTCAGATAGAGGATGACACCCGTCATCTCAATAATTCCGGCAAGAACAAAAAGTCCCGCGCTTAAGACCATAAGGTCGAAGACTTGCGGATTGAAGTACCAAATGATCGGAATGACAAAAAGACTCAAGAGCGAGGTATAGAGCGTGAGCACCAGTGCCCGGCCTTCTCCATGGACAAAGCGCTCCGTGAGGAGCTTGTCGATGAAGTTCCCGACCGTCCACGGGATATTTGCGAGAAGTGCTATAAGAAACCACGACATTAGTACCAGTATACCCCTTGCCTCCTTGCACGAAGGAGTATGATTACCGGTATATGGCGAGCTTCTGGCAATATCTCCCGATTGTCATCGTGTTCTTCTTCATTGGTCTCTTCTTCATTGTCCTTCGGGACGATTTTCGTAAGAAGGATGACTCGACGTGGTTTACCGTCACTGCCCTTTTCGTACTATTCGTCTTTATCCCTCTCGTGGTCTTTTTAAACGACCTCGGGAAGTAAGGCGTTAATCGCGATCGATAAACTTAAGCGTTGAACCGAGGAAGAAAATCGGTGCCCCAAGCCATATCGCCCAGTCCCCGAAGTACCAGGAGCCGAGGATGAGAATGAGACCGACCAGAATAACCGAGTTTCGAAAACCCATATAGAGAAAGCTTACCGCCTTGCGAGCGCACGTCGCAAGACTATCGGGGGATAACCCGTTAGCTACCGTTTGTAAAAACGAGC
Organism: uncultured Candidatus Saccharibacteria bacterium; assembly: GCA_964349285.1. Taxonomy (GTDB): domain Bacteria; phylum Patescibacteriota; class Minisyncoccia; order Phycocordibacterales; family Phycocordibacteraceae; genus C7867-001. Next base: position 5,262 of record CAYGFQ010000036.1, read on the forward strand.
AGCGGAAGCGCAATGAGCGCAATTGAAGCAATGCCAATCATCGGCATTGCATCTTCGTCCTTAAGCGTAACGCCCGTCCACGCCAAAAAGCCAAAGAGAGCGATGAGCGGGATAAGAACGAGGAATGGGACGTAGTGTAAAAGCATATAGGCGCATCGAGCCATTGGTGGCTTCGTTTGGCCACTATATCACGATCTTAACGCGCGAGAATAAAGAGGCCTACGAGCGGCGCCACAAACCAGTAGAAGAAGAAACCTTCAGGCTCAAAGAGCTGATTCAGTGGTTCACTGAATGAATAAATGTTGCTCACGTCAAAGACGTGATACCCCAGTGCCATTAGAAATGCTGCTGCAAGGAATGAGAGGACCAGGTTTTGGAGAATGGAGAGCGAGCCGAATCCCCCGCCGGTCAAACGACGCACCAACAGGAACGGTACGAAGGTGGCGAGAGCAAAGAGAATGACGGAAAGCACTGCCTGTATGAGAGGCGTGCCGCCTGCAGAAATAACGGCATGCGTGTACGGAAAGACGATATAGAGCGCATAGCCAGCATACAAAGCAAGAATCAAGGAGATAAGACCACTTCTCCCACCGCGCATCGCGAAGAAGAGCAGTACTATCGTCAGGACAATGAGTGCAAGAAAGTTTCCACCCCACACCCATGCGCTCGCAGAAAACGTCGTCGCGAGATTTCCTACCTCTGTCACCACATCAAGGCCTTCCATTGCTCCTAAGCTTAGCGCGCTCTACTCCCCTGCCATACTCTACCTGCGGGGATAAGGAAAACCGCGCGGCATAAAGCGTCCGCGCGGTTCATAGTTCACTGCTTCGTTATTCCTCAGAAAATCACGGGGACCATGATGCAATCGGGCGCGCCGTGGACCTTGCGATCCGGGCGCCCCGTCACCTCGACGTCCACGATACCATCCTGCGCGACGTAAGCTGTCACGCGGAGGTAGTAGTGCCCAAGAGTGCGCTGCCCGTCCTCGTCGAAGACGACAACAGGCTCGCTTTTCTGGGGCACCTGCTCCTGCAGAATCCACGAAGGGTTTCTGAGCGTTCTCGCTTGCGCGAGTGCTAACTCGAACCCCTCGTCCATATCCGAGAAGATAACCTGCTTCATGCCGGACGAGACCGTAGCCTTTAAGACCGACGGCTTCGCGAGGTCGATAGTAGACTCGGCCGCCTTGCACTTCTTCCCGACGAGCGCACTCTTCGGGATGAACTCCTCCATGCCTTCGCAGGAACGGAGAAACGGCAAGAATGCTTTTGAGCCCAAGTACGCAACCGGCGGGAAAAGCGTCTTCAGCTCCCCCCGACGTTCGCGCGCCACGAGTGTGTCTCGTACCTCCGGATGCTGATTAAGGCTGTCCGGAATCACGATAAGGCGTGCGCCCTCCGGAACGACGGCTCGGCCACTCGCGACATCCTCCTCGCGGAGCATGTGCACGGTGATACCGAAGCGCTTCCGAAGCGTGTTGGCGAAGATCTGAAACGGCGTTTGGTAGAAGCGCTCGTATTCAGTCACCAGCAAATGCCACTCGCTATCAACTGCGTCTCGTTGCATGAGCTCCACCACCCCCCGAACGCCGGGGAAGCGGCCGTAGCTTGACCCGTTGCCAAGCGACAGGCTCTCTTCAAGGAGTGCCACGAAACCTAAGCCTCGTGGGTTATAGGTATCGACTTCCGCGATGAAGAAGCGGCCGTCGGGATCTTGCACGAGGTCCACCTTGATGACCGGAGGGATAGCGTACTCCCCGGCCGATGGCTTCAGAAGTCCTCGCGTGGCGACATTTCCAAGACGAAGCAGTAATGCGTCTTCGTGAGAGTCCGGACTTACCCGCGCCGCAATGCCGCACAAGCGGGCGTTCAAAGTCTGGACTGCGTTGTGAGTGCTAACGGCGAGCCGCTCGAGATCGTGCTTCTGGGAGGTGGTGAGCACGTAGGCGGAGGGCGACAGGACGTACCTGTAGCGCTCTTTCGCCTGCGCACTGCCCCAGTAGCCGCTTTCGGCGAGAAACGACTCGAGGTCGTCTCGCTCCATGCCGAGATCCGTGAAGCGGTTCGCAGCGATTGGCTTACTCATGATGCTAACTCCGAAGTGTGTGAACTGGCAAAGAACCAGGTGGCGTCCCCTACGGACGCCTTGGTAGCGGTTTCTAGACCCCGCCACCAAGCCGTCAATCAGTGAGAAAATCCGGTGCTTCGGTGAGTTCTGCTATCGTTTGCCACGGTACGTCTTCATGAGTCTCTGGCTCTAAGTCCTTAAAACGGCCGCGACGTAGCCAGATGGTCCTCGCGCCGTATCGATTCCCTAGACGCACTTCGTTATGCAAGTGATCCCCTACGACATAGACCGGAACAGGGTGCGCTTTGATGAGTTTCTCCATCGCAGGCTCCTTATCCTCGGTAAAGGTGACGGAATTGAAATAGGAGGCGATACCAAAGGTTTGCAGCAAGTCTTCTCGTCCTTCTTCCTTCCTCGAGATGAGGTGCACTTCGGCTTGCTTACCCTTTAGATACTGGAGCAATGCTAAGGCTCCCGGGACAAGGTCCTTGGTATCCGGGTCGTATATGGTTCGGTTGAAATCGAGGATGATGATCATAAGTTAGTAGTTAGATAGAAAAAACCCGCCTAGATGGCGGGTCTTTTGCTTGGTGGAGTAAGTGACGTTATGCCGTTATATGTCCACGAGAAAAGCCCGCCTTGTTAGCAAAGCGCTTCCAGAAGTTATAACGGTGAACAACGGTATTCATGTGTAGGACCTACACTACCGTTTCTACGATTTTATGCAAGCCCCGGTATCCACAGTGCTAGAGTCCCTCGCTCTTCAATTCTTCTATTGCCTTCTTCGCTTTCGTTGAAAGTTTCTTCGGCATGGTCGTCGTTACTTTGATGAGAAGATCACCTGCTCCGCCTTCGTAGACGACACCACGGTTTCGAAGTCGCAACACTTCTTCGGTCTTGCTCATTGCTGGTACCTTCACTTCAAGCACCTTGTCATCAATCGTTGTGATGGAAACCGTCGTACCAAGGAGTGCATCCGTGAGCTTCACAGGAAGGTTCATGATGAGATTTGCTCCCTCTTTGCGGAACGTCTGGTGTGCCTTCACATGGACTTTCACGTAGAGGTCACCTGGAATACCACCTTTGACCGCCTCACCTCGTCCGGGCATGCGAATCATCTCACCGTCATCAATACCCTTCGGGATTTCAAGCTTGATTTCCTCTTCCTTACGGAGAATGCCGTGTCCCGTGCACGTCGGACATTTCTCCTTGGGCACCTTACCGGTTCCGTCGCATGCAGGGCACGAGCGTACACTCGTGAAAGCGCCAAGGGGTGAGTTACGCGTCTCATGTACACGACCAGCACCATTGCAGGTCTTGCAGGTCTCAAGGTCCGTACCTGGCTTTGCACCTGAGCCACTGCAGGTCTCACAGGTACCAATCTTGGTGATGAGCACGGAGCGCTTTGCACCCATGATGGATTCCTTGAAGGTTACCTCAACATCAATCGAGATATCGCGACCGCGACGTACTCGTCGGCTGCCACCACCACGCGCCGCTCCAAAGATGTCTCCGAACTCGCCAAAGAGATCGGAAAGATCGAACTCGACACCACCACCTCCTTGCTGGAAGCCCTGGAAGTTCGAGAAATCAAAGCCCTGTGCGCCACCTCCAGCAAAGGTCTGGCCGTAGGAATCGTATTCGCGGCGACGCTTCTCGTCGGCGAGTACCGAATAGGCTTCGGTAATCTCTTTGAACTTCGATTCATCACCGCCTTTATATTTTTGGGCCACTAAATGATGTATAGTTAAAT
>CAYGFQ010000037.1:0-7244 GCA_964349285.1 uncultured Candidatus Saccharibacteria bacterium
ATCCTTATTAGTCAGAAGAATCCGCATGCGTATCGCCGGCGTCACCATTCCCGATAACAAACAACTTCTCTACTCGCTCCCGCTTATCTTCGGGATTGGCCCAACGCGTGCCAAAGAGATTTTGATGAAGGCGAACGTTCCATTTAACAAGAAGGGTTCTGAGCTTTCCTCTGATGAGGAGCAGACCATCCGCGTTCTTGCTGAGGGCTACACCATCGAAGGTGAGCTTCGCCGCGATGTTGCGCAGGATGTGAAGCGCTTGAAGGACATTGGTGCTGCTCGTGGCGTTCGCCATGCGCGTCGCCTTCCGGTGCGCAACCAGCGCACGAAGACGAACTCGCGCACGGTCCGCGGTAACACCCGCAAGACCATGGGTTCGGGCCGCCGTACCTTGGAGAAGACCTAATTCGCTATTGCATACTAATCTATGGGTAAGAAACGCATCATCAAGAAGTCCGGCAAAGGCCTCGATCAGGGTCGCAAAGACCGTGCACTCTCGAAAGGCTCAAAGCGTAAGCTCGACAAGGGTATCCTCCATGTCGAGGCAACGTTCAATAACACAAAGGCCGTGCTCACCGATGACAAGGGCAATGCTGTTATGTCCTCTTCAGCAGGTGCACTTGGCTTCTCTGGTGCTCGTAAGTCAACTCCGTACGCAGCCGCAAAGGTAGGTGAGCTCCTTGGTGAGAAGGCAATGGCTATTGGCCTTAAGGAGGCATCGGTCATCATCCGCGGTATTGGTGCCGGACGTGAGTCTGCACTGCGTGCTTTTGCAGGAAAGGGCATTGCTATTCGCGCTATTAAGGACATGACGCCGATTCCGCACAACGGCCCGCGTCCGCCTAAGCCTCGTCGCGTCTAATCTCATATGAAAATAGGATCCAAGTACAAGATAGCTAAGCGCCTCGGAGCATCGATCTTCGAGAAAACGCAGACCCAAAAGTTTGCTATTTCTGCAGAGCGTTCTGAGAAGAACAAGAAGCGCGGTCGCCGTGGTGCAACCGAGTACGGTAAGCAGCTTCTTGAGAAGCAGAAGGTTCGTATGACCTACGGTATCTCTGAGCGTCAGTTTGCTAACTACGTCGAGGAATCGATGGAGGCAAAGGACGTTACGCCCGCACAGGCCTTGAACCGTTTCCTCGAGCTTCGCCTCGACAACATTGTCTATCGCCTCGGTCTTGCACCGACCCGCCGCGCAGCGCGCCAGATGGTCTCCCACGGTCACATCACGGTGAACGGAATAAAGACCACGATCCCTTCCCGCCGGATGCGTCCGGGGGATCGGATTGCGGTTCGTGAGGGCTCGAAGAATGCGACGTTGTTCGTCGGGTTCGCCGAGCGCTTCATGGAGCGTCCGCTTGCGGCCTGGCTTTCATGGAATCCTAAGTCCATGGAGGGCAGCGTCGTTGCGGTCCCGGCGGCTGACGTGATCGATCCGGCAGGCGATCTCGTTGCAGTGCTTTCGTTCTACAGCCGGTAATTTTTAGTAACACTGGTAAATATCGATTGAGTTATGGAATACCACATCACACTTCCGTCTAAGCCTCGCGTTGTTTCTGAAGAGGGCATGCAGGGTGTCTACGAGATAGACTCGCTCTATCCAGGCTACGGCCACACCCTCGGCAACTCACTTCGCCGCATTATTTTGTCCTCGCTCTCGGGCGCGGCAGTTACCTCAGTGAAGATTGAGGACGTCCCGCACGAGTTTGCAACCATCGAAGGTATCCGTGAATCAGTCATGGAGATTCTTTTGAACTTGAAGCGTGTGCACTTCGTCCTTCATGGCGATGAGCCGCAGACGGTCAAGCTCTCTATCAAGGGTCCAAAGACCGTAACGGCAGCTGATTTGCAGCTTCCGACGCAGGTTTCTCTCACCAATCCTGATGCCCACATCGCAGATGTTGCTGGCAAGGTTGGTCTTGAACTTGAAGCAACGATCGAGCGTGGTCTTGGCTACGTTCCTCGCGAAGCACTTACCAAGGAGAAGGTTGATATCGGCACGATTGCGCTTGATGCAACGTTCACGCCAATTCGCCGTGTGAACTACGAAGTAGAGAACATGCGCGTTGGCGATCGTACGGACTTCAACCGTTTGAAGATTCTTATCGAGACGAACGGCACGATTTCTCCTCGCGAAGCGCTTGAGAAGTCTATTGAAATCATGATTCACCAGCTGAAGTCGGTCATCGGCTTCCAGGAGGAGACGGACAACCACTCTTCTTCGACGATGGATGGTATGGAGACTCCGGCAGCTAAGGAGCCTTCCAAAATGAAGGTTGAGGAGCTTGGTCTTTCTGCTCGTACCGCTTCTGCACTCACCGATGGTGGCGTGAAGAGCGTTGCTGGGCTTCTCCGCAAGAGTGCAGCCGCGCTCAAGGAGCTTGATGGCATTGGCGACAAGGCGGTTGAGGAAATCACCGAGGCACTCGACAAGCTCGGTCTTGAGTTGAAGGGCGAATAATTACGTATGCGTCACCACAAGAAAGGAAGGACTCTCGGGCGATCTAGCGACCAGAAGCGCGCGCTTATGCGTGGGCTTGCTAAGTCGCTTATCATGCACGAGCGCATCTCAACGACTGAGGCGAAGGCCAAGGAGCTTCGTCCGATGATTGAGCGCCTCGTGACGCATGCTCGCCGCGATACGGTTGCAAGCCGTCGCCTCGTTGCTGCCCGCCTTGGTGGAGACGGTGTTGCGGTGAAGAAGCTCTTCACGGCTATCGCTCCGCGCTACAAGGAGCGCGCTGGAGGCTACGTCCGCATCGTGAAGCGTGCTCCGTCCCCGAACGGTCGCCGCACCGCATACATTGCATTCGTCTAGGAACTAGCGTATGAAGACACGAATGAACAAGGATGATCGCAATCGCATAGCGCACGACGTAGCGCCTATCGAGTACACCATCGATGCTAAGGGTCGTACCCTTGGTCGCGTTGCAAGTGAGGCTGCCCAGGCACTGCTTGGCAAGAAGTCTGCACACTACGTGCGCAACAAGGTCCTTCCAGTGAAGGTAACCATCATAAACGCCAAGAAGCTCTCTATTCAGGAGAAGAAGATTAAGCAGAAGACCTATCTGCGCTACACAGGCTACCCAGGTGGTCTTCGCTCCATGTCGATGGCTGAGTTCATCGAGAAGAAGGGCATCTCTGAGGTTATGAAGAAGACCGTGGATGGCATGATCCCACGCAACAAGCTTCGCAAGGAGCGCATGAAGCGTCTAAAAGTCACTGATTAATATGGCTGATACCAAATACATCGCTGCTGTGGGTCGTCGCAAGACTGCGACTGCTTCAGTTCGCATCACTCCGTCCTCAAAGACGGCAATCGTCGTCAACGGAAAGCCGGTGGATGAGTACTTCAAGACGCGCGAGCGTGTGAACATCACCAAGGATGCGTTCCATCTTGATGAAGTTGAAGGAAACTTCGAGGTTTCGGTGAAGGTTTCTGGTGGTGGGGTGAGCGCACAGGCAGAAGCAGTCCGCCATGCTATCGCTCGTGCTCTTGAGAAGCACAATGCCAACCTTCGTAAGCCACTTAAGGCAGCCGGGTACCTCACCCGCGACCCTCGTTCAGTGGAGCGCAAGAAGCCTGGTCTTTTGAAGGCTCGTAAGCGTCCGTCCTGGAGTAAGCGTTAATATACCCTTTACAAAACCGCCGAAAGGCGGTTTTGTAGTTTCTTATGAAGAAAGGACTAGATGGGGGTGAGGTTTTTAAAGAAATTTCTAAACGCCATAAGAAGATATACAAAGACGCAACAATTTTTAGTTTATTTGGGCATTTTATGTTGAAAGAACAGCTTGTTGAACAAAACCTGAAACAACTTTTGGCAAACAATTACGACTACGAATTTGATAAGTTGCAGAGACATACTCTCTCGGGACTAATTAGGGAGCTAGAGAGTAAAGATGTTCGAGAGGATTTTATCTTTAAACTTAGAAACTTAAACGAATATAGAAATTATGTAACACATGAGTTGCTTATCGATGAAGCCATGAATATGGCGATGGGCCTACATCTCAAACGTGGTGTTTGGAGAACATTTGAACATGCTCTTTTTTCTGTGGAACAAGTGCTGGTTGTTTATGACTGGATTCTAGAGAATGGAACTTTCGACTCGAAAGGACAGAGGAAAATGAAATCCAGTCCTCCTATTCCAAAACTCATAAAAAATCACAAAAAGAAAAAGGTTGCAAAGAGACTGTAGACACGGCATATTCTCTATATATGGATAGAGAAGACGACCTCATAATCGAGTCAGATGGCTCGGAAGAAACTGGTGGCAGCGAGGAAGACCTCGAAGCCGTAGAGTCTCGCGTGGGTGCTAAGACAGACAAGATGAAGAAGGAGCTCGATCAGGTAAAGAAAGAGCGCCAGGAATACCTGGATGGCTGGCAGCGGGCCAAGGCAGACTACGTTAATGCTCTGAAGCGCTTTGAGGCTGAGAAGGTCCAGGCTATTGAACTCGGGAAGATTGTGAGCGTTCGGGCCTTTATCCCGGTTATGGACTCTCTTGAGCGTGCTGAGGCCTCAGGAGAGGTGCCTGAGTCTTTCAAGGGCATCGCCAAGCAGCTCCACGAAGCAGCTGCACTTTTAGGACTTGAGAAGTTCGGAGCGGTAGGGGAGGCGTTTAATCCTATGCTCCACGAGGCACTCGGGCAGGATGCAACAGAAGAAGAGGGGAAAGATGACAGCGTGAGCGCAGTCCTTGAGGCTGGCTGGAAATCAAAAGAGGCCGTTATACGGCCTGCAAAAGTTCGCGTGTATCACTTCGAAGGTTAAGCGGGCTTACTAACGCGCGTTGCGTAGGGGCCTTTGGTTGACTGCACTACTTTAAAAGTGACCTTGTCGCCTTTGGTGAGCTTACCAAACGAGAGGCCGACCAAGTCGTCTGAGTGAAAGAAAAGATTCTCCTTAATCCCGGTTCGGCGAATATAGCCAAAGCCGCGATCGACGAGTTCTGTGATAGTTCCGTGCTGCATGGTGTGTATTGGAAAGCGCTCAATGAAGAGCGCTTTCCTGAAAGTTAAACCTTCGAGACCTTGACGGCCCGAGGTCCGCGATCGCTCTGTTCGATCTCGAACGACACTTTGTCGCCCTCACGGAGATCGTCGAAGCTCGCATTCACCATGTCAGCGGAGTGGAAGAAGAGGTCCTTCTGCTCTCCGTCGCGCTTGATGAATCCGAAGCCCTTCGTAGTGAGGCTCGCGATAGTTCCTTCTTGCATGAGTCAGTTTGTTCTAAGCACCCGATAAGTATCAAGTGCAGGAGCTAGGTAGTGAAAGTTTCGACATACCCCGGCTGACCAGCGCTGCGATTTGACTTAGCTATAATACAATGAGAACAAAGATTAGTCAATGAATCTCGAGCGTTTATTGACAGTAACGTCTTTACTACGGATACTAGCCCCGCTGCTCACGAACGGCAGCGCAGAAGCAGGGGACTGCTATGTCTGCATACGGAAACGGTTCTTGGGTCTCGCAAACGGTCGGCGGACTCCTCGGAGTTGCTCTTCTGATCGCCTTTGCGGCGGTTATCGGGCACATCGCACAGCTCGCTGGCTGGCCAGGCTAGAAGGCCAAGAAACGTACTACCGAGCGGCTCGCGCACTTGTCGCGGGCCGTTTCGCTATCTATTGACATATCTATTCTATCTTTTATAATGTAGTTTGCCTGCACATTTCGCAGGTGTTTTGGGGGCCCAGTCCAATGGCCACATCAGTCGAATACGGTCTTATCGCAGCGCTCATCGGCGTCGCCATCGTGGGAGCAACCCTCACGGTCAACGCCGCTCTCGAGGACACCGAGCAATTCGGGCAAGCGGAGGGGGCGACCTTCCAGCCGGACATGAAATTCGACGATCCCCGTTCGCCCATCCTCGTGATGACGCCGAGCGGCCCGATCGTTGAATGTCCGTTGGGGACGACCCCCACTCCGCGCGCCCGGCCGCTCGACTCCCGCCAGGCGGCGTCGTGCGAGCCTGCGACCTAGACCACCGTCGACCCAATTCACTATTCGGTCCGTGTATCCCTCCGGGGGTGCGCGGACCGTCTTACGTTATACCGTTGACATAGAGTAGCTTTTCGTATGAAATACCAGCTGCCTGCATATTCCCGCAGGCGTAGAGGGATACTGTGATGAACGATCAGCAAGTTGTGACCGCCTTTGAACAAGGCGTGTATATCATCTTCGCTCTCACCACCGCAGGGGTCGGGATTTTCGCGACCGCCAGTTATTGGATGCCGCTCGTCGTGCAACCGACGGTGTAGGCCACCACCAGGAGATTCCCAACGACGGGCCGCGCTTTGCGCGGTCCGTCTCACTATCTATGACTTGAAACTGCCGGTGGGAAGCGTAAAATGAAGGTATCAGGCACGGAACGTTTGCTTATAAGCGTTAAACGATAGTCTATTTCACTATGGCAAAGATACTTGGTATCGATCTTGGAACGACGAACTCCGCGATGGCTATCATCGAGGGAGGTGAGGCACGCGTTCTTGAAAACGCAGAAGGGCAGCGCACCACCCCTTCGGTCGTCGCTATCGCCAAGAATGGTGAGCGTCTTGTTGGCACCCTTGCCAAGCGCCAGGCGGTCACCAACCCCAAGAACACCATCTACGGCATCAAGCGCTTCATGGGTCATCGCTTTGAAGACGAAGCCGTGCAGAAAGATAAGGGCATTGTGCCGTATGAGATGAAAGCCGGACCTGATGGTGGCGTCACGGTGCACCTTGGAGACAAGGACTACCGTCCGGAAGAAATCTCCGCAATGATTTTGAGCAAGTTGAAGGCAGATGCTGAAGCAAAGCTCGGTGAGAAGATTACGGAAGCAATCATCACCGTTCCTGCATACTTCGATGACGCACAGCGAAATGCAACCAAGGCTGCCGGACAGGTCGCAGGTCTTGAGGTGAAGCGCATCATTAACGAACCGACTGCAGCAGCACTCGCATACGGCTTTAACAAGAAGAAAGACGAGAAGATTGTCGTTTACGACTTTGGTGGTGGTACCTTCGACGTCTCAGTGCTTGAAGTGGGCGATGACGTTATTGAAGTGAAGTCGACTGATGGTGACTCACACATGGGTGGTCGCGATATCGACCAGAAGATTGTTCGCCACCTTGCAGATGAGTTCAAGAAGCAGTCCGGACTCGATGTCACCAAAGACCCGCTTGCACTCCAGCGCCTTGATGAAGCTGCAGAGAAAGCGAAGCACGAGCTCTCCTCTTCTTCAGAGACTGAAGTAAACATTC
>CAYGFQ010000037.1:7254-8801 GCA_964349285.1 uncultured Candidatus Saccharibacteria bacterium
GTTCATTACGGTTGGCTCAGACGGTACGCCCCAGCATCTCCTCGTGAAGCTCTCGCGCGCAACCTTGGAGACCCTCGCTGAGGAATATGTTACGCGCTCTATCGACATCACTAAGCGCGCACTTGAAGCTGCAAGCATTAGTGCCTCCGAGATTAACGAGATTGTGCTCGTTGGTGGTCAGACGCGCATGCCGCTCATTCAGGAGCAGGTGACCAAACTCTTCGGGAAGGACCCGCACCGCGATGTGAACCCGGATGAAGTCGTTGCTATTGGTGCTGCCATTCAGGCAGGTATTCTCCAGGGCGATGTGAAGGATATTCTCCTCGTTGACGTCATTCCGCTCTCGCTTTCAATTGAGACCATGGGTGGTGTTGCAACGAAGATTATTGAGCGCAATACCGCAGTTCCAACCTCTCGCTCACAAACCTTCTCGACCGCATCAGATAATCAGACTTCGGTTGAGATTCATGTGACGCAAGGTGAACGCGCAATGGCGGCAGATAACAAATCACTCGGGCGCTTCAACCTGGATGGCATTCCTCCAGCACCACGCGGCATGCCGCAGGTCGAAGTTTCCTTTGACCTTGATACGAACGGCATCCTCACGGTCAAAGCGAAAGAGAAGACCTCCGGAAAAGAACAGTCCATACGCATTGAAGGCTCCACAGGTCTTTCTGAAGCTGATATTGAACGCATGAAGAAGGACGCAGAGGCACATGCTTCGGAAGATGCAAAGCGAAAGGAGCTTATCGACACCAAAAATATCGCTGAGCAGATGGTCTATACCGCAGAGAAAGCTCTGAAGGATAATGGAGAGAAGATTCCTGCAGAGGTCAAAAGCGATGTTGAGGCAAAGATTGCCGAGCTTAAGAAAACGCGTGAAGGTGAGGATGTTGCTGCAATTAAATCTGCAGCAGAAGCACTCTCTGCTTCCATGCAAAAAATTGGCGAGACGATGGCACAAGCACAGACGCCACCTGCTGGTGAGACGCCTCCCGAAACTCCCGCAACTGACGCCGAGTTCACCGAGAAACCAAAAGAATAGGAAAGAAGCCCCGGACATCCGGGGCTTTTCCTTTGACATTTTCAAGTTGGAGGAAGAATATAGGGACACCGACTGAACGCTGGAACGTTCAGCGGTGGGGGAAGCGTCATGCATTTACAACCAGATGGCCTCGGTAATTTCGTCCAAGTACGAGACGAAAACCGCTTCCACGACGGGTATGCGGAGCCCAAACCTCCGATTCCGCTCTCTCTGATCCTCAGGACCGCTTTGCTGATCGTGCTTCCGGTAGGAGGCATGCTCGCGCTGATGGCGTTCCTTCCTGGCTCTTCCGGCTGAAACCGGAACGACAGGGGACTTTACGGACGGCAGTTGCGCAAGCGCTGCCGTCTCGTTATTTTCATACCGTTTGCACCGCACTTGTGATTTCTGTATAGTGAGCGACAGCTATGGCAAAGAACTACTACGAAGTGCTCGGCGTCGACAAGAAAGCAACCAAAGACGATATCAAAAAAGCGTTTCATAAACTCGCACAGAAACATCA
>CAYGFQ010000038.1:0-8611 GCA_964349285.1 uncultured Candidatus Saccharibacteria bacterium
GTAACTCAAACACGATGGCTATTGCACCGACTGCCTCAACGGCAAACCTCGTTGGCTGCATCCCGTGCGTCGAGCCGATCTACAAGAACATCTACGTGAAGAGCAACAAAGAAGGTGACTTCATTGTGGTGAACAAGTACCTCATTGAAGATTTGAAGAAGCGCGGACTCTGGAACATGGGTATGTTGAACCGCATCAAATACTCAGACGGTTCCATCCAGGATATCCAGGAGATTCCTGCAGACATTCGTGAGAAGTACAAAGAGGTCTTCGAGATTGATGGCAAGTGGCTCGTGAAGGCAGCTGCCGAGCGTGGTAAGTGGATTGACCAGTCTCAGTCCCTGAACATCTTCTACAGCGGCACTTCCGGTAAGGAGCTCTCCGATATCTACTTCCTTGCCTGGAAGATGGGTCTCAAGACGACGTATTATCTACGTACGCTCGGTGTCTCTGGTGTCGAGAAATCGACTGTCTCAACCGCCGAGTTCGGCTCGACCCACACCCGTGGCGCAAACAAGATTATGTCCGCAGCGATGGCCTCTATCGATACGCCGGAAGTTTCAGCGACGGTTGCTGAGGTTGTCACCGAAGGACCTTCTATCCCAGCAGGTTTTAGCCCTGAGGAGTGGAAAGCCAAGATGGCACGCGTTGCAGCAGGGGAGGAATCGGGAGTGTGCGAGAGTTGCGAGAGTTAGAAGACAAGACACAAGACCCCACACGGGGTCTTGTGCGTTATACTCGGCGGTATGTCAGTACGCATAACTTACTTCGTTCACGGCACAACGACAGATAACGAGCAGGATCTCTCAACCGGATGGCTTCCGGGAGAACTGTCTGAACTTGGTATTCAGCAAGCGAAAGAGCTTGGGTCGCTTGTTGCAGGCACCACCTTTGACGCTCTTATTTGTTCTGATTTGAAGCGCGCAGTTGATTCAGCAGAGCTTGGTTTCGGAGACACGTATCGCCCAATTCCGGATGAACGTCTTCGTGAGTGCAATTACGGTGACATGAACGGAAAGCCAACGGATTCATTTAAAGAGGGAAGAATGAACAAGTACATCGATACTCCGTATTCTAACGGTGAGAGTTATAAAGATGTCGAGAAGCGTGTTGCAGCACTCGTTGCAGACGTGAAGAGAAACTACGATGGCAAGCATGTTGCGTTTCTTGCACATGAAGGCCCGCAGCTCGCGCTCGAAGTGCTCCTCAAAGGAAAGACGTGGGAGGAAGCTATCGCAGAGAATTGGAGACATACGAAATCCTGGCAACCGGGATGGGAGTACGAGATTCCTTCATGAGCAGTTCACACGAACCCGAAGAGCTCATCGATATCGTGGATGAGCAGGGTGTTGCGACTGGAGAGGTGGTGCCCTATGGAAAAGTGCACACGGAAGGACTGCTGCATCGCTCGGCGCACGTATGGATACGCAACAGCAAGGGAGAGATTCTGCTCCAGAAACGCTCATCAAATAAAGTCATGTATCCCGACCACTGGGATGCTTCTGCAGCGGGGCATGTATCAAGTGGTGAGACGAGCGTCCATGCTGCGCAGAAAGAAACACGGGAAGAGCTTGGAATTGAGCTACCAGAGACTGCGTTCACACTCCTAGCCACGGTCAGAAGCTTGGTGCAAGCAAAGCAGATTGAGAATGAACTCTATGATGTCTATGTCGTAGAGCAGGACCTCCTGCTTGAAGAGCTCACCCTCGACCCCAATGAGGTTTCAGATGTCCGGTGGCTTCCCCTAGCCGATTTCCGGTCATGGATAGCGGGGAAGGGAGAACTCCTGGTCGCACACCCTGAAGAGTACGTCTTGCTCCTTGCTTATTTAGAGGGTCAGGAGAAGCTCTAGCTAGGCCACCTCTCAGAGCCATGCAAGAGTGTGTCGTAATGCGCTTTCCACAGCTTGCGGGCTAGCCTCATACGAGCGAAAATACGAGTCCAACCACTCGAGTACCTAGTCTACTCAATTAGTACCTAACCCACGTTTGTTATGCCTATCACCAAAGGAGCCGCAGCTGTCGATATTAACAAGCGTCGCATCATTAACGGAGCAGATGCAGATGTGGTGCAGCTCTACCCGATGCGTCACACCTTTGCGTGGGAAGCGTATCTTGCTGGAAACGCAAACCACTGGCTCCCAACGGAGATTTCGATGCAGCGCGACATCGAACAGTGGAAGTCGAAGGATGTGCTCTCTGCTGATGAACGTCAGGCCTTCGAAACAGTGCTCGGATTCTTCACGACAGCAGACTCAATTGCTGCAAACAACCTAGTGCTTGCAACCTACAAGCACATCACATCTCCTGAGTGTCGCATGTACCTCCTTCGTCAGGCATACGAAGAAGCAATTCACACGCATGCGTACCAGTACATCGTGGAATCGTTGCAGATGGATGAAGCAAAGATTTTCAACATGTACCGCGACAAGGAAGCTATCTACAACAAAGACACGATGGTACTCTCGTTGAACGAAGGTATCTTTGATTCTGCTTTCAAGACCGGTACCTTCGAGAATGATCAGAAGTTCTTGGAGAACATGATTGTCTTCTCGGTGATTATGGAAGGCATTTTCTTCTACTCATCCTTCGCTGTTATGTTCGGCTTCCAGCGCCAGAACAAGCTCACTGGTTCTGCCGAGCAGATTCAGTACATCATGCGCGATGAGTCGCAGCACCTGAACTTCGGTATCAACATGATTAACGCCATTAAGGAGGAGCAGCCGGAGCTTTGGTCAAAGGACTTCCAGGCCCATGTCATTGACCTCGTGAAGCGGGCTGTTGTCCTCGAGTACACCTTCGCTACGGAAGTCTTCCCCCGCGGTATCTTCGGTATGAACGCAGCAGGCTTCAAGCAGTACATTGAGCACATCGCTGACCGTCGCCTTGAGCGCATTGGTCTCCCGACTCAGTACAATGTCGACAACCCGTTCACCTGGATGAGCGAGGCCGTGGACCTCAACAAGGAGAAGAACTTCTTCGAGACCCGTGTCACCGAGTACAAGACCGGTGGACAGCTGAACTGGTAGCCTAAGAGAAGATCCGTTCTCTAGACGAAAAGCCCCGCCGCAACGGGGCTTTTCAGGTGCTACATGGGTCTCTGTGAGGCTTATAACGGGTCCCGAGGCGCGGGAGTACCCCCGTTTGTACCATCGGCCGGGGGAAGTTTGGATGAAGTAGGTCAAGGGGGTAGGGGATAGGGCACTCTGAGGGTTTAGGGCTCCCATAGAACGGCCTAGAATAAGGGTTTTCTGGCGTTTGCAACTATTGACATGATATATAAATGTGTCGTAGGTATTGACAAATGGCCTACCGGATGATAACCTCTTCGATACGAGGCGGCGTGAGCCGCTTCTACTTTATGCCTATATTCGCAATGGCCCTCGTGGGCTTGTTTGCTTTCTCAGGGAACCCCTCGGTGGCCGCACCGACCGTCCTTATGGACGATTCTGTGGCTACAAGCACCATAGCGCTCGCTCCGGCGATCGAGATGGTACGGGCCGAAGGGGGCGAGGCTGAACCCTTCCTGGTGAAGATCACCTCGTATAACGCGGTTCCAGAGCAGACGGACCATAACCCGTCCATTACTGCTTCCGGAGCCTATTCGAACCCTGAAGTCGTCGCGGCTCGCTCCGTCGACCTTGCGGGAACCCTCCCGTTCGGTACGGTGATCGCCCTTGAGCGTTCCGCTGATGACTCCGAGAACTGCCGCTTCGGCGCCGTGGAGCACCTCATTGGGTACCGCGTCATCGCTGACAGCATGCACTCCCGGATGAGGCAGAAAATCGACGTCCTCTTGGACGAGACCGATACGGTCATCGTTCATGGAAAGGCGACGAACCCAAGCATCGCGCTCGGACTTTGTTCCGGTGTCTCGGTCCGCGTTGTCGGTAAAATCGACATCAAGGATATGCCGACGACTCAGGAAGAGCTCCGTAAGCTCGTCGAGGGAGATACCTTCGCAGTTCTCCGGTAAAAGTAGAAAAAGGAAAACCCCGCAACAATCGTTGCGGGGTTTTTCGTATGTAGATAGCAACATTGAGTTTTATGCCTAAGTCCGTTAGTATCGCGTGGTAGGTGTTAGCACCTGCATTTCAGCAATCTTCCAATTAGGGGGAGACATACATGCGAGGCAAGAAACTGGTGCGCCGCCAAACCAAGCGTGCAAGGTCGCGGAAGCGGGAAGTCGTCAAAGGGAAACCGATGACCCTCCTCAAACCCATTCGCGTCGAGCAATCGCAAGGCCAAGCGGCGAGCCTCTAGCACTACTCGCACTGCTGATACGAGCGCCGGCGACCCATGGTCGTCGGCGTTCACACGTTATACGTGCTACGATTTCGCAGATGGCAACGAACCCTTGGTACGTCATTACCGGTGGCCCTTGCGCTGGGAAGACGACTCTCATTCATGAACTTCAACGGCGCGGCTATCGCGTCGTTGAAGAAGCTGCACGCTCCTATATCGAAGAAGAGCAGGCGAAAGGAAGAAGCGTCGAAGATATACGCAAGGATAAAGTTGCAGTGCAGCGAACGTTACTTGCAAAGAAGATTGCAACAGAACGGAACCTCCCGAAAGACGAAGTCATCTTCTTTGATCGTGGTATGCACGACAGCATCACCTATTTCAGGGTTGCTGGTGTCCCTGATGGAGATCCAGAGCTCCACGAAGCGATACGGAATACCTCCTACCGCAAAGCTTTCCTTCTTGAGCTCTTGCCGTTTGTGAACGATCCAGCTCGGACTGAGGACCCTGAGACCGCTAAGGCCATCCACCACATGCTTCATAAAGACTATGAAGAGGCAGGGGTGGAGGTACTTGATGTGCCGATTCTACCGACTAGCGAGCGTGCAGATTTCGTTCTTGCACACCTCTAGCTACTCGAATATCTCCCCAAGATACGCGTCGATATCGCGCTGATCGAGGTCATAGAAATTCTTTCCTTCCTCGTGGAGCTCGCGAGCAAGGTCCTTGCCGACGAATCGCCAGTGCCACGGCTCATATTGGTAATACTTGTTGTTTTTAGGATACGAAAGGATGAATCCGTAGCGATAGGCGTTATCCAGGAGCCAAGCGTAGGCTGGAGTCCTATCAAAGCCTGAGAAGGTTGAGCCAACGCTCTCGGTCGTGAAGTCGACGGTGGTTCCGAGCTGATGTTCAGAGTAGCCCTGGTCTGCAGAGAAGGCATTCGCGCCTGAGCCATACGTCACACGATAGCTTGATTTCAGTGTTGCTTGCGTATCGAAGGAGCGGAACGCTGAGACGACCTTCAGATCAACCTTGTCTTCCTTTGCTTCCTCAAGAAGATCGAAGAGGAAGGGGTAGATCTCTTTATGTACCGATTCGTCTTTGGGCCCGTAGATGTATTCGTCGGGTATCGCTACTGTCGCAACCGGAGTGTAGTTCTCGTTCAAGAAGTACACCTTTGAGTATTTCTGGAGAAGCTCGGGGTCAGTTTTCACAATCTTATCGAGTTCGCGCACCGTACCGCGCAAATCACTCACGTCATCCGTGAGATCCTCTGTGCGATTACGCTCCTCGGTGAGCGCCTCCTCAAGGAGTGCCTTATCTCCTTCAAGCAGAGTGACCTTCTCACGAAGCTCGTCTGCGCCTGCAGCGGTAACCGCAAGTTCCGTCCTGGTCGTCTCCAGATTCTGGAAGAGGTAGTAGCCGTAGCCACCAAGCGCAAGGACGCCAAGGGCGAGGATGCCGGTGACCATCTTTAAAACGAGGGGAGCCATAGTGCAAGCATGCTAGCACACTCACCTCAGGTTCGAGGGTGGTTCTTTTTCCACTCAATAATCGCTCCTGCACGTCGTTCAACGAGGTCTGCGTTTCGAATATACGAGCGGTTCTTCTTTGGGACGAGGTCATGATGCCGTGCTCCTCGAAGCGCATATGCTACCTTCCAAAGATTTTTCTTTGCCGTCATCCAGTCTTTTTGCACGGTGGTTGGGTTGAAAGGCAGGGAATAGGAACGCAAGGTCTTCTTTCCCGTCTTGTTGACGAAGTACTCATGGAAATAAGAAGCGGCGAGCTCACGAGGTGTTTTATAGATGGGGTCACGGAAGCGAAGTGACGCGTGGTTCGTCTTACTCACAGCTCCCCAGTACCCGTTTATTTTGTAGAGCGTAACGGCGTGGTCATCATCCCCGGGGGCTGCCTTAAGGTTCATAAGGAGTGGCTTCTTTCCCTGGAGCGCGAGCGCTGCTGCTGCAACTAAGGCTCCTTCGAGGCAATGTGCCTTCTTGTGGGCAAGCACCTGCAGAGGGCTCATACACGTCTCACCGCCCCGTTCGTGGTTTATGGCAAGCGTATCGAGGAAGTCCTGTATTTTCGAAGGGGTGGTGAGCTTCAGGAGCGGATGAAGATCGTCGTGCGGGAGCTGCATGTGCGCTCAAGTATAGCGTACGAAGTGTAAGAAAGTGGCGCTACAACGGTCTTTTTCATATACTGAATAGACGATCATGCACTACATCCGATCTTTCACGCTCGTGCTCGCGATTGCGCTTCTCGCGGGAAGCGTTGCCCCTGTGGCCTCTGCTGCAGAATTTGAAGTATCTGGCTGGGTGCCGTACTGGAGCGGCTCGCGTGGCACCAAGGACGCTCAGAAGCACATGGGAGCGCTCAATGTCATCCATCCCTTCGCGTTCACCGTTCAAAAGGACGGCAAACTGAAAGATCTTGCTGGGCTTTCAAAGAGCTCGTGGAAGCGTCTCATTACGAGCGCCAAGAAAGAAGAGGTGCTCGTCGTTCCGACCGTTATGACGAGCGATACGGAAGGCATACACGCGATTCTCTCGGACGATTCGCTTCGTAAGAAGCATGTCCGGTACATAAGCGATATGGTGAAGAAAGGGAAGTACGATGGCGTCGATATCGACTACGAAGGTAAGCGCTCCTCGACGCGTGAATACTACTCACGCTTCCTTGAAGAGTTGAAAGACGCACTTGGTTCAAAGATGCTCTCGTGTACCATTGAGGCACGAACACCGCCTGACTCGCTCTATCGCACGGTTCCGGAGGTTATCGAATACGCAAACGATTATGAGGTCATTAACCGCTACTGCGACCGCGTGAACATCATGGCGTATGACCAGCAGCGTGCAGACTTGAAACTAAACGATAAACGTAAAGGTGAACCCTACATCCCGGTTGCAGACACGGAGTGGGTAGAGAAAGTCTTGCGCTACACCATTCGCATCATCGATAAGGACAAGATTGTGCTCGGCATCGCGACCTATGGCGCTGAGTGGGACCTCTCAGTCGCTCCTGACTGGTTTAAAGCGTATGGCAAGCTTTGGGCCCTGAATCCTTCCTATGCGGAAGATCTTCTCGACGATCTTGATATCAAACCGTACCGCAATAGCGCGGGTGAACTTTCCTTCACCTATCTTCCGAAGGGTGTTTCCATCCCGAAGTCATACAAAGCACCACGCGGAACACACGAAGCCAACGAGGCCGCTTCGCGTGCACTTGCGTATGCAAACGCAACAGGGAAGACGACTCTCGTGAACGTGGTCTGGTGGAGTGACGCACAGGCAGTCGAGGAGAAAGTAGAGCTTGCCAAAGAGCTTGGTCTTTTAGGTGTCGCACTCTTCAAGATAGATGGCGGGGAAGATCAGGATATCTGGGATATCTTCGAATAAGGAAAAGGGCACTGCCCTAGAAAAGTAAGGAAATACGTGTTATGGTGCCGTTTCCAGCCTGCACCCGCGGGCTGTTGTTCCAAGGGGAAAACCGATGAAGAAGTTCTTGCAACCGCTTGCACTGGCAACGTTCGCTGCGGCCGCCTGGCCTGCGAGTGCCATGGCAGAAGAAGAATGGAACGACGGGCTTCACGTCGACTTGGTGAGCATGTATTCGCAGTCCGAGACCGACTACCCACTCTCCCCCGGCACGCCCGACCAAACAGGCATGGACGGTGGCTACATGGGCGTCGGCGTCGGCTACGACGTCGCGGCCGGCAACTTCGTGTTTGGAGGCGGCGCCGACATCACGTTCGGCGATGGCTCCACGTACGTCGATGACGGCAATGCGATTGACGAGTGGGGCGAGGTCAGTCAGTTTCTGGAGGTGTACCTCCGGGCTGGCTATCTCGTCAACGACAACACGCTCGTATACGTGATCGGCGGCGTCTCGCAGGCCGACCTCACCCAAGGCGAAAGCTGCCCTGACGGGTTCCAATTCGGCTTCTGCGGTGTCAACCGCAATCCACGGACGTCGCCGTTCCATCTTGAGGAAACTCAGACTATTGATGGAACGATGTTCGGTGCCGGCGTTGAGCTCTCGCTCAGCGACGACTGGACCGTCCGCCTCGAATATCGCCAGCGTGACTATGACGAGGTCACGTATGTGCTGTCGCCAGATGCAAGTGGCAACCCCCTACCGCCGTCGATCGTGGATCTCGATTCACGGGCCGTCGGCGTCGTCTTGAGCTATCGTCGCTAGTCGCTACGGCGCGGCAAGCAACGACTGCTCTTTGAGCCCGGCGGCAACGCTGGGCTCACCTTTTATTTACGGTGTCTCCTCGTTTACAGAGGTGTAGTTCATTTCGATAACATCCTCGTTTTGTAAGAGGTAAGCTCCGGGTTCGCGAGAGCTCACTGCTATAC
>CAYGFQ010000039.1:0-7527 GCA_964349285.1 uncultured Candidatus Saccharibacteria bacterium
GTTTAAAGCAGGTGCTCACAACCGTTGCTCAGACAACTACGGGCGAGAACAAACAGAAACAGGAGGAGCAGAGGAATGAACTTAAGGAAACCTTGTCCCGTGTTCTTGCTGATGCTGGTGTACCTGCAGCAGAGCCAGCAAAAGAGCCTGCACCTGCTGCGGTCGCTCCTCCGACACCGCAAGTACCAGGTCCGAGCAAGCGCTCGTTTGAGGTTCCTGAAGACGAGCTCCGCTCGATACTAAAAGGAGAATAAATGCGAACGGCAGCGCTTCTCGTTACGGTTGTTCTTCTCTTGGCCGGAACCCCCGGGAAGGCAATGGCGGCGCTCGTCATACATGAGGTTGCGTGGATGGGAACAGCAGACAATCCGAATGCGGAATGGATTGAGCTTGCAAACTCGGGAAGCGACACGGTCGACCTTTCCGGCTGGAAGCTCGTGTCTTCGACCGGGTCACCTACTATCACCATTGCAGGCTCAATAGCAGGGAATGGCTACTACTTACTCACACGCACCAGCACCAGTATTCTGCCAGGAGTTACCGGTGATCAAGCGTATACCGGTGCACTCTCAAACGCGGGAGCAACGCTCGTGCTCCAAGACGCAAGCGGGAATATTGTCGACGAAGCTGTAGGTGGGACAAATTGGACCTCTCTTGGTGGGAGTAACACTACGAAAGAAACAGCGCAGCGAGTAGGGAGTGGGTGGGTGACTGCACAAGCAACGCCACGAGCAGCAAACACTGCTTCGCAAGCGGAGGAAGAAGAGGACGATGATGATAATCCGGTAACGCCTGAACCAGAAGCGACAACGACACCCGAGACCACGATTGGTGGATCGTCGACGACGTCAGGAGTAGGGGTGTATGCCTTTCCGAAACTCTTTATATCGGCAGGTCCGAATCGGGAAGTGACGGCTCTTGCAGAAACACCTTTCCGCGCTTTCGTTTTTGATGATCAGGCAAAGCCGAGACGCGATGTGCACGTTACGTGGTCGTTTGGCGATGGAGCGCGAAGAAATGGGTTTGTCGTTCGTCACGCATACGAAGCTCCAGGCGAGTACTTAGTTGTTGTTCGTGCTGCACACCGGCAGGCAACTGCGATACGAACGCTTCTCGTACGTGTCGCTCCTGCAGCTGTTGCAATTGCTGGAGTCTCAGATGTTGGCATAACGGTCGTCAATCAGGGAACGGATATCTTAGACCTCTCGAACTGGGAACTCTTCTCTGCCGGCAAGCACTTCACCATACCGGAAGATACGGCGCTTCTTCCAGGACGCGAGACACTCTTCCCAGCAAGTGTGACGAAGCTTGCAACCTCAACGGATGAGGTGTTGCTTGCGTATCCGAGTGGTCGCACGGCAGCGCTATTTCAAGAAACACCTGCGATTGCAGCCGTAGCGACACCACGTCCGTTCTCTGGAGCCTCATCGAAGCCCGTAGCATCTCCAGAGCTTCCGCAGGGAGGGGTGGTGTCTGCTCCAGAGGAGCCTCTAGGGGCCCTGTTGTGGGGATTTGCGAAACAGGCCGTCACTAGCCTATTCTAGGCCTATGGGAAAGACTATCCTCGTGACCGGTGGGGCCGGGTTCATCGGCTCGCACCTATGCCGTCGCCTGGTGGAGGAAGGACATACCGTTATCTCGCTTGATAACTACTTCACCGGGAGTAAGGACAATCATGTCTCGGGCGTCGACTACCGAGAAGGGCACACTAAGGATATTGAGACTCTGGTCCCCGAAACACCGGAGCTCGTCTATCATCTCGGAGAATATTCACGCACCGAGAAATCGTTTGAGGACATCGAGACGATGTGGGATTTGAACGTTGCAGGCACGTTCGCTGTTCTTGAGTTCGTCCGTCGTCGCAACGCCAAACTTATTTACGCAGGTTCATCGACGAAGTTCTCAGATGACGGTTTGGGGCGAGATCAGAGCCCGTATGCTTGGAGTAAGGCAGTCAACACAGAGTTCGTACGTAACTACGGCGCATGGTTCGGTATCCGCTTCGCGATTACCTATTTCTATAACGTCTATGGACCGGGAGAGCGTGCGGATGCATTCGGGACTCTCATTGAGATATTCCGTCAGAGCTACCTCGCTGGGCGACCGCTCGGTGTTGTTGCGCCAGGTGACCAGCGCAGAAACTTCACGCACGTCGACGACATTGTCGATGGGCTTATCCTGGTCGGAGAGAACGGGGAAGGGGACGAGTTCGGACTCGGAAATGAACACTCGTATTCCGTGCGCGAGGTTGCCGATCTTTTTGGTAGCACAACGGTCATGCTTCCCGCACGTGCCGGTAACCGGATGACCTCACCCGTCGATACGAAACGTGCTCAGGCGCTCGGGTGGAAGACTAAGCGCGAACTTGCCGACTATATCGAGGAATTCAAACGTTCAGCAAAACCAGCGAAAGCTCTTGGCGTGCGGGTGCTTGTTTTCTCGACCACGTACCATCCGGTTGAAGGTCCTGCTGAGCACGCACTTCGCATGCTCAGTGAGACCATGCCAGACGTCACCTTTGATATCATAACGACAAAGTATCGAAACGACCTTCCGGTTGAGGAAACACAGGGGAATGTACATATATATCGTGTCGGTAATGGAACACCACTCGATAAGTTTTTCCTCCCTCTTCTTGGTGCAAGAACTGCTCGCACACTCATGCAGAAGCACTCCTATCTATTCTCCTGGTCGGTCATGGCAAGCTACGCAGCGCTTGCGGCACTCTTCTCGCGCAAAACGAAGGTACCGCTTCTCGTTACACTCGCAGACCAGCGGCTCACGTGGTATGCGAAATTGTTCCTCCGTCTTGTTATGGGCAATACTGACCAGGTATACGCATCGCTTCCGATACAGGAGCGCGATATGGCGCCTCTTCGAGAACGTATGCATCTGCGACGGTCAATCGGAGGAGGTGATTCGTTTGCAAACGCTCTTCGCTTTGCTTACTCTTCGTTCCTGAACAAAGGAAAATGAAACGCATCCTTATATTTTCTCTGAACTACTATCCTCGCTTCATCGGCGGGGCCGAAGTTGCAATTAAGGAGATTACCGACCGCATTCCTGCGGAGGAAATTGAATTTCATGTCGTCACGCTCAGGTTCGACGCGAAACTTCCGAAGGTTGAGCAGATAGGGAAGACGCTCGTGCACCGTATTGGCTTTGTAGCGAATAACCCGGGCATTGCTGATTTGAAGAAGTTCCCCCTCCACCTAAATAAGTACTACTTCCAGCTCGCAGCGTATTTCAAAGCGCGTGAGCTCCACAAGAAGTATCGGTACGACGGCACCTGGGCGATGATGGCCCACTCATGTGCGATTCCTGCAGGTCTCTTCAAATGGTCATTCCCTGACACGAAATACCTCCTCACCCTCCAGGAAGGGGACCCGCCTGAAGCTATTGAGCGCATGATGCGTCCGGTCTTTGGACTCTTCCGTCATGGATTCACGAGCGCTGATGCACTGCAGACCATCTCTACCTTCCTGCTTCGTTGGGGAGAGCGTATGGGTTTTCGCGGGAAGTCAGTCGTCATTCCTAATGGTGTCGACACAGCTCGCTTCACAAAGGCATATACAGCCGAAGAGCTCGCGGCGTATCAAGCAGGGCTTGGTAAGCATAAAGGCGATGTGTATCTCGTCACCACTTCACGACTCGTTCACAAGAACGCCATTGACGACGTTATTCGTGCGTTACCGCTTCTCCCAGCGAATGTTTCGTTCATTATTTTCGGTATCGGGCCCGATGAAGACGCCCTTCGA
Organism: uncultured Candidatus Saccharibacteria bacterium; assembly: GCA_964349285.1. Taxonomy (GTDB): domain Bacteria; phylum Patescibacteriota; class Minisyncoccia; order Phycocordibacterales; family Phycocordibacteraceae; genus C7867-001. Next base: position 3,759 of record CAYGFQ010000039.1, read on the forward strand.
AAACTTGCGAATGATCTTGGTGTTGCAAAGCGTGCTCGCTTCATGGGACAGATTGGTCATGAAGAAATGCCACTCGCACTCAAAGCATGTGACATCTTCATTCGAGCTTCTCGATCTGAAGGCATGGGCAACTCGTTCATAGAAGCTATGGCAGCTGAGTTGCCAGTCATTGCGACACAAGAAGGAGGTATTTCTGACTTCCTCTTTGATACAAAGCGTAATCCTGACAAGCAGGCGACTGGATGGGCGGTCGACAAAGACGCTCCAGAGCAGATTGCTGAAGCAGTGCAGGATATTCTTGGGAATGCCGACAAGACACAACGTACCGTTGCAAGCGCTAAGCAACTCGCGCTCGGATCCTATGGCTGGGACCGTATTGCCGGGGACATGCAAAAGCTCTTCAAGGAGATGTTCGAAGCTACGGTAAAATAGACAGAATGCGTATCGTCCTTGCAACTCCGCTCTACCCACCTGAACCAGGTGGTCCCGCGACCTATGCGAAGCTCGTAGAGGATGAACTGCCCAAGCGCGGTATTGCAATTGAGGTCGTCAAGTTTCGCGACGTGCGACACTTGCCACCCCTTATTCGCCATATCGCCTATGGAATGCGCCTTTACCGTGCGACTAAGGGCGCTGATCTACTCTTTGTGCAGGACACGGTAAGTTGCGGACTTCCCGCCCTGCTTGTTGCAAGCCTCCGCCATATTCCGCTTGTTGTTCGTGTGCCCGGTGATTATGTTTGGGAACAGTCCGTTCAGCGCTTCGGTGTCACGTCCGGTATTGATGCTTTCCAGAAAGAGAAAGGACCATGGCAGTCTGTGCTTCTTCGTTCCATACAAAACCGTGTCGTACGAAGTGCGAGAACCGTCATTGTGCCCAGTGAGTATTTCGCAAAGCTTGTCGCGGGGTGGGGTGTTCCCGCATCAAAGATTGTCGTTGTGTATCACGGCATAAGTCTTCCCGAAGCGTTGCCGCACATAGTGCGTCCTGCTGGGAGACTCGTGGTCTCAAGTGGGCGTCTGGTTCCGTGGAAAGGGTTTCGTGAACTCATTGAGTGTATTGCACGTATGCCCGAGTGGACGCTTGCCATCATTGGGGATGGGCCGGACCGCTCTGCTCTTGAGAGCGTGGCTCACTCGCTTGGTGTTACCGACCGTGTCATTTTTGTCGGCAAGTTGCCGCGAAGCGAAGCACTCGCTTGGTGTAAAGCAGCCGATGCCTTTGTCTTGAACACTGCCTTTGAAAGTTTCTCATTCCAGGTTGCTGAGGCGATGGCCCTTGGCACTCCAGTTGTTGCAACCAATGCAGGGAGTCTTCCTGAAGTTCTCCACTCTCCTGAGGAAGGTATTCTCGTGGCGCCTGGAGACCTCGTGGCAATTCAAGAAGCCCTCGGAACTGTTGTTACACAACCAGAAGAGTGGAAGCGACGGACGCAAGCAGCAGTCGAAAAAGCGCGTACCTTCTCGGTCGAGCGTATGCTTAGTGCGACCGTCACTGCACTTTCACGAAACGTATGAAGGTACTCTTTGTTTCAAACGACCTTTCAATCTTCGATCCTGCAAGCGAGACGCACCGTCGTATGCAACAGTATGCAGATGCGATTGGAGAACTGCACATCCTCTCTCGAGCTCCGCGGGGAGGGAAGCGTTTTCAAGAAGGTGCGCTCACACTCCACCCTCTCATCGGCTCACGGCTGAACATGGCTCGGCAGGTACGTGAGATTATCGATGTTGAAGGTATTGAGCTCGTCTCTGCTCAAGATCCGTTTGAACACGGCTATGCAGCGATGCGTGCTGTTGCAGGTACCAGTGCCAAACTCCACATCCAGGTGCATACCGATTTTCTCTCGCCGTGGTTTGTGAAGGGAGGTGGTTTCCGTTCTCCTCGTATTCGGGTGCCGTTCATGAATCATGTTCGTCGCTATCTTGCAGATCGCGTCTTGCCACGTGCTTCAGGTATTCGTGTTGTCTCTGAGCGTGTACGGGCATCACTTATAGCGCGGTATGGTAAGCGTATTCCAGATCCCTCTGTTCTGCCTATTGCTGTTTCAAGAGTAGTGCCACAGGCTGTGCCACTCCCACCACACGAGTTTCCATTTGCGCTTATTACGGTCTCCAGACTTGAGCCCGAAAAGCGTATTGAGGATATTTTGTTCGCCCTTGCACGTATTCACTTCGATTACCCATCAGTTGGGCTCTTTATCGTCGGGACGGGTGGAGAGCTCTCGCACCTTCAACGACTCACGAAGAAGCTCGGACTCTCTGATCGTGTGGTATTTATCGCGAAGTGGCGAAGTGATGCTTGGGGTCTCATGCAAAGTGCGCAGGCGTACATTCAAGCAAGTGCCTATGAGGGCTATGGAAGGACGCTCGTCGAGGCTGCGCTCGCGCGTCTCCCCATCATCACAACCGATGTGGGTATCGTCGGGGAAGTCTTCAAAGGCTATAAAGAAGTGCTCTCGGCGCCCATTGCCGACCCTGCGGCACTTGCTGTACATATTCGCGGCCTCGTCGATGATCACCAGGCCCGCTCACTCCTTGCCCTTGAAGCTGAGAAGACCGCTCGTGAGCATGTGGAGCGTTACCAGGATTTGCCCGGGCGTATTGCGGCAGACCTTTCCGAAACGCTCCGAAGGGCGTAAGCTCCTCTCGTATGGCACGAAAGGTAGTCACTATCGGGGGCGGGACAGGCACATTCGTCGTGCTCTCAGCACTCAGGAAGCTTCCAGGCCTCTCGCTCTCGGCAATCGTCTCAAGTGCAGACGATGGGGGATCGACCGGGCGTCTTCGCGATGCGTACGGTTTCTTGCCGCTGGGGGATGCACGCCAGGCACTCGTTGCGCTTGCTGAAGATGGCATGACGCTGCGCGATCTCTTTGCGTACCGTTTCGCCAAGGGCGATGTAAAAGGGCATAACCTCGGAAACCTCTTTCTTACGGCACTCACTGATCTCCTTGGTTCTGATACCGCTGCACTTGAAGAAGCATCACGTATTTTGCGCGTCGAGGGTCGTGTGATTCCGGTATCGGAAGATCCTGCAGTACTTATGGCCCGGCTTGCTGATGGTTCGGTGCTTAAGGGTGAGCATGTTATCGACGAAGCAGTTGCGGGTCGTTCAAAAATTGAAGAAGTGTTTCTTGAGAAGCAGGTCCCTTCAAGCGAGGCTGCACTGCAAGCAATTGCTGAAGCGGACGTTATTGTTCTTGGTCCGGGTGATCTCTACGCCTCCACGATTGCACCGCTTCTTGCTGATGGCATGCAAGAAGCAATTCGTGCATCGAAAGCGCGCGTTGTTTACATCGTGAATCTCTTCACAAAAAGTGGGCAGACTGGAGATTTGTCTGCTCGTTCACACATTGCCGAGGTTGCACGCTATGCTGGCCGCGAACCAGATCGCATCCTGCTGCACGAAGGCGCATTCGAAGAGGATGTGCTTGCGCACTATGCAAAGGAAGGAGAGGAGCCTGTTCAGGATGATCTTGCTGCAAACGACGCCTCGGTGCTTCGCATGCCGCTTGCATCTGTGCACATCGTGCCACCAGTCCCTGAAGACCCGGTACCGCGTTCGCTCGCTCGTCACGACCCCGAGAAGCTCGCAGCTGCCCTTGCTATACTCGTAGCATGACGCGGCCGAAGATAGGATTCATCGGACAAGGATGGATCGGTAAGAACTATGCTGATGATTTTGAGGCCCGCGGCTACGCGGTTGTGCGGTATGCACTTGAGGAGCCGTATGCAGGGAATAAGGATGCGATAGGTACGTGCGACAT
>CAYGFQ010000040.1:0-6440 GCA_964349285.1 uncultured Candidatus Saccharibacteria bacterium
AAGCATGACGACTGAGTGCTCCTTGAGGTTGTGACCCTGACCCGGGATGTAGGCCGTGACTTCCATGCCGTTCGTGAGGCGCACGCGGGCAATCTTACGAATAGCAGAGTTCGGCTTGCGAGGAGTCTTCGTGGTGACCTTGGAGCAGACACCGCGCTTGAACGGGGATGGGTAGAAGGTAGGGCGGTTCTCAAGATGGTTGAAGCCACGACCAAGAGCAAGAACCTTCGACTTCCTTGTCGTGTTCTTGCGCTTCTTCTTGGTGAGCTGATTGATGGTTGCCATTTGAAAATCCCGCCCTAGCGGGATTGGCACCACTATATAGGAGGCGCCAGGGGAATGCAACCAATTCCTTTGACTTTCCCTTCTAAAGCGGTACTGTCCTCAAGTTCGCCCGGGGGATGGCTCTCGGGAGGTGAACAGCACAAAGTGAGAGGTGCGAATCATGGCAAAGCGCAATGATATCGGTGGCAACCCCACCGTCGATGTTCTCGTCAACGAGATGAACGCCATAGCTACGAAGGATCGCCGCCGCGTGAAGGCCGGCGACGACACGGTTCGCGCGGTGCAGATCGCGCGGATCATCCGGCGGATGACGCTCGGGTCCGAGACCCGGGAACGTCTCCGTCCGCCCTTCCAAGCGATGGTCGAACGTCTCGGCGGCGTGAAGAACAACAAACGCTTTACCACCTCACAACGTGCAGAGCTCTACGGCGCCGGCCGCCAAGCGCTCGCCAAGCTCCCGGCACCGTCTCGCACGGAGTCGACGGCAAACGCGAGCGCGAGCAGCCAGATGTAGGTGCTGCACGCAAAGAAGCCGCGGGATTCCGATTCGTTCGGGCCCGCGGCTGACTTTTTATAGTGCGTCGCGCAATTTCTCGAACCAGAGCCGATACCCTTCAGACGAAGGATGGAGACCATCATCTGAAAGATAGAGGGTGGGGTTCTCAAGAAAAGGATCTTGGCCCGGTGACTCATACAAGTTCACATAAAGTGCTCCCCATGCATGGGCAACGCGAGCAAATTCCTTGTGGTAGCGCTGATTTGTCAGAGTATGAAAGGGTCGTACCGGTGGCGGGAAGAGGGTCGCTCCGCCCGTATTCCCGGCAGAGAGAAGAATGACCTTCCCCGCTTCCGGAAGTTCGGCGAGTACTTCTCCAAGCATGCGACCTGCCCAACGCACGTCGTCAAAAGCGAGAATATTATTCCCTCCTACCATGACAAGAATGAGGTCGTAACGGGTGAGCATCGCTTGTGCAACTTGCTCTGGAAGATCCTCGACTCCAGCACCGACCACGCCATAGTTCTCGACGTGGGTTGCCCCCACAAAATGCGCGAGGAGTCCTGGTACTGACTCTTCGGGCTTTTCTGCTCCAATACCAATTGCCGTCGAGTCACCAAGAACAAGGAGAGAGAAACGTCGGTCTTCCGACGGTCGATGATAGGGCTTCGGATTCTCCATTAGTGCCTTCGAGGCCCTCGCCTTAAAAAACGTGTTCGCTCCCCAGTACGAAACATACGCGAGCGCAGTGATGACGAGAACAATCTCAAGCAGACCGAAGAAAGAGAGGCCCATGTCGTTAAGTATACGCGAGCGCTACGCTACCTCGTCTGAAAGAAGCACCCGCTTCCCTTCCGGACCTGACCAATCGGTGAAGCGCCACCACTGCGCGGTAAATGAGAAAAACATGTTGTCTGGATTTGCTGCTTTTGTAGCTTTCTCTGGAAACTTTGCAAGGTACGCTTCCTTGAGTGCCGCATCACTCTCATCGAGAAGTCGGGCTTCGCCATCAAGCTGCAGCGTTTTTGAGTCCTTCCCTTCTACAAAACCAACAACAAACGATGCGCGCGCCGTTCCGTTTGCAAGAAGGGGCTCGCTCTTTCTATACGAGCGACTCGTCTCAAACACAAATACGGGCGTCTCGTTTGCGATTGCAAAGTGCACGGTTGCGCCATGTGGTGCTCCATCAAGCATTTCAACCGCAAGTACTCCGACGCGCTCGCTCGTTAGAAACTCGAGTATCTCGTTAGGCATGCACGTAGTATAGCTTGATTTGTTACACTACTTCCATGACGAACTATACCGGCGGATGCCATTGCAAAGCGGTGCGCTATGAAGTCGAGGCGAACCTCGAAAGTGTTATTTCCTGTAACTGTTCGCACTGCGAGGCAAAGGGGTTACTCCTTACATTTGTACCGGCAGATAAGTTCAAGCTCCTCACGGGTGAGGGAGAATTGGCACGCTATCAGTTCAACAAGAACCTCATCGACCACCTCTTCTGCAGAACCTGCGGTGTTCAATCCTTCTCTCGCGGGAAGAATAAGGAGGGAGAAATGATGGTCGGCATCAACGTACGCTGCCTCGACGGTATCGAGCTTGAAAAGCTCACGATTACTCCCTTCGACGGGAAGAAGTTCTAAAACTCTGCACTTCCACCAGGAGCAAGGTCGGTAAATGAGATCCCAGCACTCTCGAGATTCCCACCTACAATCCGTGGAATGAGGTCGCTTCGATACTCCTCGGTGTAGATGGCATCGTGTATCGGAAACACACTCTTCGGGGAGAGTTTTTTCGCGTAGTCGATTGCTTCTGAAAGACGCATCCAAGGTCCTCCACACGGAAGCGCAAGAATCTCAACGGGCTTATTGGGAATATCATGGAGCGCATCGCCCGGGGCAAAGAGTTTCTCCGCAAGTAAATACCCGGTATTTCGACAGGGCGAAACTGAGCCATACACGATGGCGTGCTCGGTACCAAAACTCTCGACTGAAACACCGTTCACGTCGACAACCGCTCCTGGTTCAATCGTCACGTGCGCAATGTCTGCTTCAGCAAGCTTTGCTGCAACTGCCGCGTGCGTGATGACCATAGCCTCAGGACTCATCTCAAGAATCTCGCGTACCTGGTTTATATCGAAGTGGTCTTGATGTTCATGCGTGATGAGAATCGCATTCACGTTCGTAGCGTCCGGCGTCTTGTTCCACTTCCCTGGATCCGTGATGATTTTTACAAAGTTCTCCTCGATGAGGAGGCACGAGTGTCCGTACTTGGTGACCTTCATATAGAAAGTATAGCAAGCGACCCCGTAGAGACGGGGTCGCTGCTCCTCCTTTGTAGGATTGAACTAGAAGAATCCGTAACCGTACCCTGCAAGATAGAGCCCAAGCACAATCGCGGCGACACCGCCCCACATGAACCACGCCTTTTTCGTGAACTTCTTGATGAACTTGTCGACTGTAGCGTCTGAAGCAACAAGATAGAACGCGCCTTCAAGGAGCATTGCCCATCCGAAGAAAGAAATGAGCGACTCCGGAAGGGTCGACCACGTGTTGTGGAGATTTACGAAGAAAAGACCGAACACGAGCTCCATCGCACCAACGACGATACGGAGTGCGCGATCCTCCGCGAATGCACCGAGCACCGGGGCGAAGAAGCGCTGGCGTCCCCAGATGGCAACACCGCTGATAAGCATGTAAAGACCAAGTACCTTTGCAAGCAGAATCGTTTCCATGGCGTAATGGTAGTTAGTAACTCCTTAAGTATAGCTCCTAGCCAACAAGCAGTTTGAATACCGTGAGGACAAAGGCGTAGAAGGTATCGGCGAAGAAGTAGCTAAAGACGAAGAGGAAAATGAGGAGGGTGAAGACACCACCACCCACCAACCCCTCTTCAAAACGACGCAGGGGAAGCGAGAAACGATACGGCAAAATACCACGCAAGACCGTGAAGCCGTCGAGAGGTGGAATAGGGATGAGATTAAAGAGACCGAGGAACAGGTTCACGAGCGAAACCGTCGCAGCAAGCGAGGCGAAGGTTTCTTGCTCCATCGAGAAAGCCGTGCGTGCGATAAGAGCGAAGACAACGGCAATGAAGAGGTTCGTTGCAACACCAGCAATACCAACAATTGCTTCACCCCAACGCTGATTCTTCAGGTTATACGGATTATATGGAACGGGCTTTGCCCACCCGAAGAGAATGCCAGCATTAGTCGCAACCAAAATAGCCGGGAGGAGTACCGATCCGATGGGGTCAATGTGCGGGAGCGGATTGAGAGTAAGTCGCCCGGCAAGCTTTGCGGTTGGGTCTCCAAGCGCGTGCGCAGCATAGCCGTGTGCGACCTCGTGCACGATGACCGAGAGAATAAGGACTACAATTGTGAAAATCATCGACTCCATGAGGCTGGTTTGCAGGAATGCTGGCCTTTATGCTAGCATGCGGGAACTATGGCACGCGAATGTGACATCACCGGAAAGAGCACGCAGATTGGCGGGCGGTATTCAAACCGCACGCGCGCGACGCAGTTCAATCCGACCGGCAAGGTCCGCCGCAAGGCAAACCTCCAGAAGCGCCGCATCTTCGTCCCCGAGCTCGGCAAGTCCGTCTTGGTTGATATCTCCATCTCTGGTCTTCGCCACGTGAAAAAGAACGGTGCCTACAAGACCCTGAAGAAAGCTGGAATCGTGAAATAACACAAGAGCCGCAAGGCTCTTTGTTCGTTAGTGCTTGCGTATTTCGACGCCATTACTTGAAAAGGTAATGGTGCCTTCGTCTATGGTCGAGACGATGATCGCTCCGGAAGCGGCAATACGCTCAAGCACCTCTTGGTGCGGGTGTCCGTATGAGTTGTCCTTCCCTGCCGAAATAACCACAAATGACGGATCAACAGCGGCAAGCCACGCCTCACTCGTTGAAGTACGTGAGCCATGGTGCCCTGCCTTCAGTACGTCACTATGGAGACGCTCTTCATCGAGTCGTACGAGCCACTCTTCTATGGCACGTGGTGAATCTCCCGAAAGAAGGAAAGAGGTTGCTCCATAGACAACACGAACAACAATCGAACCGGTATTCGTCTCAAGCAAAGGTACCTCGCGGTCAGGAAAGAGAATGTCCGCGTAGGCACCCTCGCCAAGATGGAGCCGGAGACCGCGTCGCGCTTGCATGGTCGCAATATTTTCCTCTGCTCTTACTGCAGCTGCAAGCGCCTGCGAAGGATTCGTATCACTTTGGACTCCCGGTTCCATAAAGCGTTCAACACGATACTGCTTAAAGACTCCAGGAAGCCCGCCGATGTGATCGGCGTCTGGATGCGTTGCAATAACGAGATCAATACTTCGATCAAGTGGCCCAAGACGCTTCGGGAGCTCGCGAAGTACGGAACGATCACGTCCGCCATCGATGAGTACTTCGGTCCCCGATGGGCTCTCAATCAAGATAGCGTCACCCTGCCCTACGTTTAGAAAAGAGACTGTGAGATCGCGATGGGACGACGCGACCACAACCCATACAAAGAAGTTGAGAGCGATGAGTAACAAAAGCGCCCAGTAGCGTAGATGGTGAAGTTGAGACACTGACTCCTATGGTACGGGACGACAAGGCTCATACCATTGTTTATTCCCAGTGTTCTTCGTCGTATACTTGCCTGCATGCCATCGATGAACCCACGACCGTGGCCGCCTGAACCACACAAACGACCGGAGGGCCGACTCGCGGAACTCGAGCTTGCACGGATGACCTTCGAGGAATTCCAAAGTGATCTTCGCGCACTTGGCGCGAAGGAGTATACGGATACGACGAGTCTCGCCCGCGCACTTCAAGACAGTGAGTTAATTGTCCGACGCGAAGATCCAGATTCAGTCATGCACATGCTTGAGAAGAAAGTTCCTCTTACGGTCGCTCCATACGCTGACGGCGTTCGGTATGCCAACTGCGCCGTATGGGATACACGTTCTCCTGGTGGTCTCAACAATGCTTTCCTCGAGGGGTACGCTGCCAAACACTTTGTGGTCGCTGTTATGGGATTCACGCAGACTCCAAATATGGACATTCTGAAACTCGACGAGTCTGCAGACCTCTTTGCTGGCATGGATCGAACGAAGGTGCGTTCGTTTGGCGGAGAGATTACTCCTGATAACGTTCGATTTGTTCTCCTTCGAGTACCACTTGAGGCACTGCAAGAGAGCCAGATGACTGACGCAGAAATCGAACGATACGATGCGCAGCTCGAGAAGCGTGCTGCCGGCAAGAATGAACCAGAGTTCGCGTATCGAGGGTATATCCTCCCCTCCTCGTTTAATTAAGTAAGAGAAAAGCGACGTCCGCATTGCTGGGGACGCCGCCTAGTGTCGTTCAAAGGAAGCCTGGCATTGAACGCATCGATTTGCCGCTGGCACGGAAGTCAATCTCTTGCGAGATATCTCGTGTCCGCAGCCGATGCATTTCCCGTATGTCCCGTTTTTGATGCGGGCGAGCGCCAGGTACAGTTGAGGTATTACCCTCGTCGCTTTGAACTTCCGGTATTCCTCACTTCTGCTGCCGAGGACATGCGAGTAGTAGCGGATCCGTCGCTGGATGCGCTTCCTCTGCGCCTCGAGATAGGGCCTTTTCACGTGCCTTCTCCTTGGTTACCGGGAGGCGTACTTTACACTACATCTACGAGAAT
>CAYGFQ010000041.1:0-6013 GCA_964349285.1 uncultured Candidatus Saccharibacteria bacterium
GGTGAGTGCTGCCATTTTCTCAAACTCGGGACGCGTGTTCTCGCGATCAAAGAGCGTGAAGCCCAAGAAGAAGCGTTGTTCTGGAGTGAATCCGTCTATATCCTTACGGCCGGTTTTCTTTAGACGAAGCTGATACGCATCAAACGCAATCGCAAGACCTCCGAGGTCTGCAATATTCTCACCAAGCGTGAGCTTACCGTTGACTGAAACACCGTCAGCAACAGTGAAGCCGCTGTACTGCTGTTCAATAATCTTCGCTTTCTTCTCAAAACGTGCGCGGTCTGCTTTCGTCCACCAACTCTTTAGATTGCCTTGGTGGTCGAACTTTGAGCCTTGGTCGTCAAAGCCGTGGGTGATTTCGTGTCCGATGACGGTACCAATAGAACCGTAGTTAATAGCATCGTCTGCGTCAGGGTCGAAGAATGGCGGCTGGAGAATGCCAGCAGGGAAAACAATGTCATTCAAGTTCGGTGCGAAGTATGCGTTCACGGTTTGCGGGAACATAAACCACTCACCACGGTCTATAGGCTTTGCGAGCTTTCGCATATCACGACGATGCTCGAACTCGCTTGCACGAAGTGCATTTCCTGCGTACTCATCTGGGCGTATGACGAGTCCTGTATACGACTTCCATTTGTCCGGATAGCCAATTTTCCGGTTCATGGCATGGAGTTTACGAACGGCTTTCTTCTTGGTCGCCTTGCTCATCCAATCAAGACCTTTGAGACGATTCTCATAGGCTTCAAAAAGGTCATCGACGAGGCGATTCATTTCGCGCTTTGCAGCAGGTGGGAAGTACTGCTTCACATAAATCTTCCCGAGGAGTTCTCCCAAGTTCCCATTCACTGCCGTCAACACACGACGCCAGAGAGGGCGCATCTTCTTAGTGCCTCCGAGGACCGTGCCATAGAAGGAGAAACTGGTGCGAACGAAGGTAGGTGAGAGGTAGCCTGCGTAGTCATTGACGAGGTGAAAAGCAAAATAGGTCTTCAAGTCCTCAAGGGATGTCTCTTTGATGATTTTCGAAACCGCTTTCAAGAACTCAGGCTGCATCGCAATCACCGCTTTGGGGGTTTTGGCACCAATGAGCGCGAAGTAGCGATACCAATCGACTGCAGGTGCGAGCTTCTGGAGCTCTTTTGGTGTTTTCTTGTGGTACGTCTTCTCGGCATCCCGACGATCTTCCTTTTTCATGGAAGCTTTCGCGAGTTTGGTCTCAATTTCCATGATGACCTGCGTTGCTCGTGCTGCTTCTCCCTTCTTGAGGCCCATGAGTTTTAGGACTTTCGGGAGATAGAGGAGGTAGGCGCTACGAACTCGCTTGGATTCCGCATCGTTCTTGAGGTAGTAGTCACGATCGGGCATACCAAGACCATCTTGGTAGACATGGAGAATGTACTTGGTGCTTTGTTTTGAGTCCTGGTCAGTCGCGCTTCCAAACAGCACCCCAACACCGATACGATGCAGTGCGGCGATGGTCGCAAGAAGATCCTTGTCGTTCTTCATGGCACGAATCTTCGTAAGCCAAGGCGCAAGAGGCTTAGTGCCTTGCTTGGTGCGCTCGGCTTCATTCATGCCCGAGCGGAAGAAGTCACGAATCATCTGTTCCGGGCTTCCTTTAGCGCATCGCGCGCTTTCAAGTTTTGTCAGGATGGCACGGAGGCGAAGATCCGTCTCATAGCGAAGCGTGGTGAAGGAGCCCCAACGTGATTCGTTCGCCGGAATGGGGTTGCGAGCAAGCCAGGAACCGGACGCGTAATGATAAAAATCGTCTTGCGGGCGGACCTTACTATCCAAGTCCTTCGTATCAAATCCCCAGGCCGTTCTCATTCGTTCGATTATAGAGGCCGCGACGTGAATGCGCCATGTATGGTATCTTCTCCTTCATGACCGTTTCAGAAGTCAGGAAACGATATCTCGCGTTTTTCAAGGCGCGCGGCCACGTGATTATTCCCTCGGCACCTATCGTGCCGGGGAATGACCCCACAACACTCTTTACCTCATCTGGTATGCAGCCATTGCTGCCATATCTTCTGGGGAAAGATCATCCAGAGGGAAATAGAATTGTGAACTCGCAGATGAGCTTCCGTGCGGGAGATATCGAGGAAGTTGGCGACAACCGTCACACGACCTTCTTTGAGATGCTTGGCAACTGGTCGTTGGGTGACTATTTTAAAAAGGAACAACTGCCGTGGATATTTGAATTCCTTACTGATGCAGAACAAGGTCTTGGTTTTGATCCTGCAAAGCTCTATGTAACCGTTTTTGACGGAGATGAGTCGGTCGGCATGGAGCTTGATACGGAGGCGGTAGAACTATGGCAGCAACTATTTAAAGACAAGGGTATTGAAGGAAAACTTGTTCGTATAGGTACAGAGGAAGAGGGTTATCAAAAGGGAATGCAGGGAGGCCGCATATTTGCCTATGGTTCGAAGAAGAACTGGTGGAGTCGTTCTGGAGTTCCTGCAAACATGCCAGCAGGTGAGCCAGGAGGGCCTGATTCTGAAATCTTTTATGACTTTGGCACTCCGCACGACCCCAAATGGGGTGAACATTGCCATGTGAACTGCGACTGTGGTCGCTTCGTGGAGATTTGTAACTCCGTCTTCATGCAGTATGTGAAGAACGCTGACGGCTCCTTTAGCGAACTTCCAAAGAAGAACGTGGACTTTGGTGGCGGCCTCGAGCGATTCACCGCAACAACTCTTCTTGAATCTGATGTCTTTCTTATTGATGTCTTCGAACCTGCTCGAAAGGTTCTTGAGGCGAAAACACACAAAAGCTACAGCGAGGATGCAAGTGTAACGAGATCGTTCCGTATCATCCTTGATCACATTCGTGCTGCCTCCTTCATGCTTGCAGAGGGCGTGATTCCTTCGAATACCGAAGCAGGCTACGTACTTCGCCGCCTTATTCGCCGTTCTATTCGTGAAGCGGATCGTCTCGGCGTTACCGAAGCACTCCTTCCAGACGTTGCAGCGAGCTATTCGCAGGTATATGCAGACCAGTATCCGCATGTGCAAGAAGCAGCAGGTAAGATTCGCGAGGAGCTTGCAAAAGAAGAAGAAAAATTCCGCAAGACGCTCTCACAAGGTCTTCGAGAGTTTGAGAAATTGGTTGCTAAGCGAGAAGTCTCTGCTGATGACGCTTTTGTGCTATTCACTTCCTATGGATTCCCGGTTGAAATGACTGAGGAACTCGCTAAGGAGCGCGGTATCGCACTTGATATGACTGCGGTTGCAAAGAAGATGGAAGAACATCAGGCAACATCACGTGCCGGAGGTGCTCAGCGCTTTGCAGGAGGACTTGCTGACCACTCTGAGCAGACGGTGCGCTACCACACGACCCACCACATTCTGTTGAAAGCACTTCAGATGGTTCTTGGAGATGAAGTAAAGCAGCGGGGCAGCAACATTACTGCTGAGCGACTTCGTATCGACTTCTCTTCGCCCGCTAAGATGACGGATGAACAAAAAGTAGAGGTGGAGAAGCTCGTGAACGACGTCATCTACCAAGACCTTCCGGTGACCCGTACCGTTATGCCACGCACGGAGGCAGAGCAGCTTGGTGCCCAGATGGAGTTTGGCGTGAAGTATCCCGATATGGTGTCGGTCTATTCCGTTGGACCTATCGGAGCCACCGAATCAGACCCGAAGATTCCCGAAGCTTTCTCCTTGGAGTTTTGTGGAGGCCCTCACGTCACAAATACAAGTGAAATTCATGCAGGAGGGAAGCGATTTAAGATACAGAAAGAAGAAGCGGTTGCCGCCGGGGTACGGCGTATTAAGGCCGTTCTTGTTTGACACTCCTGGTAGGTCGGGTTTAACTAATATTTCCAGCAGCAGAGGAGACTGGAAATGGCGAAAGCCATAGCAAACACCGGGGTTGAACCTCGGACCGTACATCTAAACCGCAATGGGTCGACCTTCGAGGTCGATCTGGACAACAAACGACTGCGCGTGAATAACCGGCCGGTGCGCCTGAGCGAACGCGAAGGGTGCCTGCTCATGTTTCTCGTCGAGTTTTGCGGCGTCGTGCAATCGAAGGAGTGGCTCGTGCAGGAAATGCACGACTGCGGCTTCCGCGATTTTAACGAAGACCGTTTGCGCTCGCTCGTGAACGTGCTTCGGGGCACGCTGAACGCTTCGCGCGCCGGTGCGGCCGCACTCATCGAGACTCGGCCTAACGGCTATCTCGTGGACGTTTGAAGAACGAACACTGCGGTTGTTCTTTACCAAGGCCCGATTTCACGATCGGGCCTTGTTGTATCTATACCCAGACACCTACGCTTGACGCCCTGGTATACGGTATACTTTCCCCCATATGCCACGAACCATCACCGATATCCTTCCCCCGTCCCGTCGCCGTGCAATGCAAGAAGCAGCAGACGTCCCGCCGCCGCCTATGTCTCCGAGTGAACCTCCGATGCGCGGAAGTGAGTATCACCGCCCCAAGAAGGGCTTCCCGTATGGTCTCGCTCTTGCGACCTTGCTCGTCATCGCTCTTTCGGTGGGTGCGATGTACGCATTCGCAGGCGCACGTGTTGATGTCACTCCGACGGTGAACCAGACGGCGGTCTCTGGTGAGTTTGCAGCTACTCCTTCTGTTGGAGACCTCCCGTTTGAAACAGTTGCTGTTGAGAAGGTTGCTTCTCAGTCCGTCCCGGCTGAAGGCACCGAAAACGCAAACGATCCAGCGCAGGGCACTATCACGGTCTACAACGAGCAGGAGAAGGTACAAGAGCTCATCAAGAACACTCGATTTGAGACTCCCGATGGTCTTATCTTCCGTATTCATGACTCCGTGAAGGTTCCGGCAGCCTCGGCTACAGCCCCAGGCACCCTGAACGTCACGGTCTACGCAGACGAGGGTGGAGAGCGCTACAACATAGGTGCTACGACCTTTACGCTTCCGGGTCTCAAGGGTGGTGCGCTCTACGACCAGGTCTACGCTCGGTCAGCTGAGCCTATGGCAGGCGGTTTCTCGGGCACTCGTCCGTCGGTTTCTGAGTCAACACGACTGACTCAGTACGAGAGCATGAAGGTAACGCTTGAGAGCGACCTCATGGCAGCGGTTGCTGAGAAAGTACCGGATGACTACATCCTCGTTCCAGGAGGAACGACCATCACGTATGTCCCGCAACCAGACGCAGCCGGTACAAGTGGCACGGTGAATGTGATGCAGAAGGGTATGGCAAGCGCCGTCATCTTCCCGAGAGCGGCACTTGCGAAAGCAATTGCGTATCAGACCATCGGCGCCTACGCTGGCCAGGCCGTGACGCTTGAGGAAGCCTCGGGGCTCCGCATTGCTCCACTTGATGGGGAAACCCTCATTGCAGGGGCAGAAAGCCTTGGATTTACGCTCTCTGGCGAGGCTAAGGTGGTTTGGCAGGTAGACCCGGTTAAGGTCGCAGGAGCCGTAGCAGGGAAGACCAGGGACTCTGCAGAGGCTATTCTCGCCGGGTTCCCGGAGGTCGAGAAGGCAGTCCTCGTTATTCGCCCCTTCTGGAACGGAAGCCTCCCTCAGGACCCTGCTGAAATCGAGGTAAAGGTCCTCGAACCCAAAGAAGATGGGCGCTAGGATACGGCTCCATTTGACGTTTAGTTACCTACTTGGTACTATCAACTTCGCGACACATGGAGGATAAGGCAGATGGAACGGTAACCGGCACCGTTGAAGAGGTGCTCCCGAATTCTTTATTTAGAGTTCGGATGCCTTCCGGGGAACTTCTGCTTGCCTATCTCGCGGGGAAGATGCGCTTGCATCGTATCCGCGTCCTTGTGGGCGACCAAGTCGAGCTCGTGACCGACCCCTACGGAGGACGGGCACGAATCGTGCGACGTTTGTCGTAAATCTTATTCACTTCAGCTTGTTATGAAGGTACGCGCATCTGTCAAAAAACAGCAGCCAGGAGATCAGATCGTCCGCCGTCGCGGGCGTCTCTACCGCATCAATAAGCAGAAGCCACGTCGTAAGGCTCGCCAGGGCTAGTTTTCATAAGAATCCTTATTAG
>CAYGFQ010000042.1:0-5787 GCA_964349285.1 uncultured Candidatus Saccharibacteria bacterium
CTGACGCGCCGCTGTGCGGCGCGGCTCTGTCCGAACGCGAAGTTTCTATCTGCGGAGACGCAGGGATTCGAACCCTGGAGAGGTTTTACCCCCTACCTCGTTAGCAGTGAGGCGCTTTCGACCACTCAGCCACGTCTCCTTGTGAGTACCAACTTAGCACTTTGCGGCTAATGCGCCAATGCGAGCATAAGCACTTCACTTGCCCCAGCAGCTTTCAGTGCTTCACACGCACCGGTGAGTGTGGTGCCGGTGGTCGTAACGTCATCGACTACGATATAGATAGCAGAAGGGTCGACGTTGGTAGCGGTAAACGCACCTTCAAGATTCGTGCGGCGCTCACGTCCAGAAAGTTCCGTTTGTGGCATCGTGTCTTTCGTGCGAGTGAGTACGTCGGGTGCAAAGTGTACGGGAAGTCGAGGAAGTGCTGCTGCACACACTCGTTGCACCTGGTTATATCCGCGAGTACGCTCTCGCTTAGCAGAGAGAGGAATCGGTACAAGGACGGGCGTCTGGTTGGGGAAGTGTTCAGCAAGGTACTCGAGCAGGAAGTCCTCGAGCGCTGCTCCGAGCAAGGAAGCTGCCCGCTCGTTATCTTTGAACTTGGTCTCAAGGATAAGCGAGCGAATAAGTTCGTTTCGATAGGGGAGGAGGGCAACACTAGGAGTTTCAAGCGGGAGTGTGATGGGGGAGAGAAGTGCACAAACAGCATCTGCAGTAGCAGCACGAACTGCACGTTCGCTTGGGCGTGGCGGGAAGAGGATATCGAGCGTACGCAGGAACCACATGCGTACCATGATACAATTTTCGCAATGGGCCTTTTTGGTGATCTCCTCGGTAGCAAGAAAAGTAAGAGCGTCATCGGCGTCGATGTCGGCTCTTCGTCGTTGAAGGTCGTGCAGTTGCGACGTGAAGGCGGGACGGCTGTGCTTGAGACGTATGGCGAGATAGCGCTTGGTCCGTATGCAGGAGCAGAGGTGGGGCAAGCCACCAATCTTCCTGCTGAGAAGATTGCTGAGACTCTGAAAGACCTCTTGCGCGAGGCGAATGTCACCTCAAAGGATGCGGGTATCTCGATTCCGTTCTCGCGCTCGCTTATCACCATGGTAGAGCTCCCGCGACGACAGAATGCGGAAGAGCAGAAGACCGTCATCTCGCTTGAGGCAAGGAAGTACATTCCAGTACCCATCTCTGAAGTGCAGCTCGACTGGTTCATTGTTCCGGACATGCTTCCTGAAGGAGCAGAGCTACCACCTAAGGTGAAGGTGCTCTTGGTCGCCGTGCATAACGATGAGCTCACGCTCTTGCAGAATGTCGTTACGCAAGCAGGCATCGAAGCGAGCTTCTACGAGATTGAGATTTTCAGTACGATTCGTTCCGTTGTCGATGAGCCCGTGAAGCCAGTCTTGGTCATGGACATTGGCGCATCTGCGACCAAGGTCTATGTCGTCGAGCGTGGCGTCGTCGCACTCTCACATGTTATTCGGCAAGGGGGACAGGATGTGACGCGTACCATTGCAACGGCGCACGGCTTCCCCGTTGCTCAAGCTGAGACCATGAAGAAGCAGCACGGTTTTGGGAATGGAGATGTGCCCTATGGCAAGGAGAGTATCGAACTCGTCTTCTCGCGCATTTTTGCAGAAGCAAAGCGTGGACTCGCTAAATACGAGTCAGCAAGCCAGAAGGCAGTTTCCGGCCTAGTCCTTACTGGTGGGGGAGGTGTGACCAAAGAACTTGCTGCGTATGCCAAGTCCATTTTCGCTGTTGATGTGAAGATAGCAGACCCCTTTGCAAAGACTTCGGCCCCCGCATTTATGCGCCCAGTCCTTTCAGAGATTGGCCCTGAGTTTGCGGTTGCGGTTGGACTTGCGCTTCGTAAGCTCGAGGAGCTCGGCTAACATGTGTATAAGAGGCCTTTTGACGCCCCTCATGAGCCTATACTAGTACTATCGTGCCTCCTTCCCCGACCATCCCGACCTCGTTCGTGCCGAAGCAGCCGGTACGCACCTCGCCGACTCCTGCACGGAGCGGTGGGAACGTCTTCCTGGTTATAGCCTCACTCGCACTCGGACTTGCACTGCTTGGTTCGATTGGCGTCTTTGCGTATGAGCGCTACCTCTCAGGAGTACGTGATGCGCGTGCCCTTGAAGTTGCCCAGGCAGAAGAGCAGATAAATCCAGCGAGCGTTGAGGATTTCATCAGGACCCGCGACCGTTTCATTGAAGCGGGACGTATTCTCGACAATCACGTCGCAGTCTCCCAGTTCTTCGATCTTCTGGAGAGCCTTACCTTGCAGAGCGTTCGTTTCGATAACCTTGCCTTCACGCTTGCGGATGATCGCTCAGCAGAGATTCGTATCTCAGGCGTTGCACGGACGTTCAACTCGCTTGCAGCACAATCCTCAGCCTTCGCTTCCGAGAAGCGCGTAAAGAGTGCCATCTTCTCGGGTATTACGGTGAACCCGAACCGAACGGTTGCCTTTGAACTTGAGGCTGACCTTGATCCGCGCCTACTCATCTTGAACTTGCCTGAAGCACCGTCGATTCCAGTTCCTGTTGCAACGACGACACCAGTAGCACTGCCAGCAACGACGACAACGAAACAGGTCGTGCCACCTCCGGCGGCTGCCGCACCGGTTACCCCTGATATAAACCTATGACCTCGCGCATTATCCCTATCCTCCTCATACTCATAGCCCTTGGTCTTTTCTTTGGCTATATCAATCCGACCTACACGGGGAAAGTCGCTGCACTCGACGCTGAGATTAGTGGCTATGAGAACGCGCTTGCTGCTGCGGAGCGTTTCTCTGACAAGGAGAGTGAGTTGCTTGTACAGCGCGAGTCGATACCGCAAGACGGCATCGCACGCATCGAGGCATTCCTTCCTGATGGTGTTGATAACGTGCAGCTCATACTTGATTTGAACTCGCTCGCATCACGCTCGGGTCTCGAACTTTCTGACTTTGATGTTCAGGCAACGGAGGAAGGTGGTTCACGCCCCGGTCAGGACCAACTCTCTCTCGAGTCTGATGGCCCAGCCGAGTCTCTTAACATCACCGTCTCTGCGGTCGGAAGCTATGCTGCCTTCAAAACCTTCCTCGACGGTGTTGAGTGGAGCTTGCGCCCCTTGGACTTGGTCGAACTCACTATTCAGGACTCGCAGACCGGGGTCTACACCTACGATATGACCTTCCGTATCTATTGGCTTCGCTAAATTCTTTGTATGAACGCCTCACGAAACACCATCATCCTCGTCGTCCTCGCTCTCCTCGTGCTTGCTGCTGCAGGGTACCTCCTCTTTGGAAAAGGGGAGCCTGATGCAACGCTCTCAGGGACTGACGCTGCTGCAAGCGCAGCTGAGATGACCTTCTTGAACCTCACGGCCCAAATTGAGCCAGTTGCCTTTGATACAAGCATCCTCTCTGACCCACGCTTCAACGCACTCCAGGATATGCGTACCACCATCGTTCCGGAGAACGCAGGACGTGTTGATCCATTCGCTCCACTCTCGGGAACCGCTCCAGCTAAGTAGTTTTCCTCTCTAGAGCGTGAGCGCTCGGTGTGTTTCGTGCGATACTATATGTAGTATCACGGTATGAACGTACTTCCGCTTCTCGTTAAGAACGGCACGATTCCCGCCGAAGATGTCTCTGCCATAGAGCGGGAGGCGCGTGCTGAAGATGGTTCTATTGAAAACGCGCTCGTAAAGCGCGGTATTCCGGTAAGCACGATACTCGCTGCTGCAAGTGAGCACTACGGTATTCCTGCTCGCGAGCTTCCACAAAGTCCACTCGGTCACTCGGTGCTTGCGTATATTCCTGAAGAATCTGCACGCCACTACAAGCTCGTCCCAATCGGGGTTGAGGAGGGCGCGCTTGAGGTTGGTATGACTGACCCGGAGAACTTGGAAGCCATGGACGCGCTCCAGTTCATCAGTGCACGCGCTGGTATTCCGTACAAACTCTTTCTTATCAGCGAGGCAGACTTCCTGCGTGTTGTTGAGGAGTATCAGAACCTGACCGGGGAAGTGGGCGAAGCGCTCTCTGAGTTTGATGACTCCATCACTGCGGATGCCGATGCAGCTGCAAAGAAAGAAGAGGTGGTGGGCGGTAAGGCTGAGACCATTAAGGCGGACGCTCCGGTCACAAAGATTGTCGCCACGATGCTTCGCTATGCCGTTGAGGGTGGTGCCTCCGACATTCACGTGGAGCCAACTCCTGATAAGACTCGAGTGCGTTTCCGCATGGACGGTGATTTGCATACCTCGCTTGAGCTTCCCTTGAAGGTGCATCAAGCCGTTGTGGCGCGTATCAAGATTCTTTGTCAGATGCGCCTTGATGAGAAGCGCAAACCGCAGGACGGACGCTTCAGTGCAAACGTCGAAGGCAAGTCAATCGACTTCCGCGTCTCGACATTCCCGACGGCACGCGGGGAGAAGGTCGTGATGCGTATTCTCGATCACTCAAAGTCAGTTGCAACGCTTGAAACCGTCGGTCTCTCTGGGGACAATCTTGCAGCTGTACGCGATATCATTCGCGCTCCCTACGGCATCGTTCTCATCTCTGGACCAACCGGTTCGGGTAAGTCGACGACACTCTTCTCCATGCTCTCTGAGCTTGATCGCGAGACACAGAACGTGGTCTCTATTGAAGACCCGGTTGAGTATGAAATACCGCAAGTGGCACAGTCTCAGGTGCATCCAGAAATTGGTTACACCTTCGCTTCAGGTCTCCGCTCCATTCTCCGTCAGGACCCGGATGTCATCATGATCGGCGAGATTCGTGACAAGGAGACGGCGCAGCTTGCCATTCAAGCGGCACTTACCGGTCACCTCGTCTTCTCGACGATTCACACAAACACCTCTGCCGGTGTTATTCCGCGCTTGGTCGACATGGGTGTCGATCCCTTCTTGATTGCACCGACCTTGATTGCTTCAATCGGTCAGCGTCTGGTGCGTAAGCTCTGCCCTGACGCAGGGAAGCCCATTGAGATTTCCGAGAGTATTCGCTTGAAACCGTCGGTCTCTCTGGGGACAATCTTGCAGCTGTACGCGATATCATTCGCGCTCCCTACGGCATCGTTCTCATCTCTGGACCAACCGGTTCGGGTAAGTCGACGACACTCTTCTCCATGCTCTCTGAGCTTGATCGCGAGACACAGAACGTGGTCTCTATTGAAGACCCGGTTGAGTATGAAATACCGCAAGTGGCACAGTCTCAGGTGCATCCAGAAATTGGTTACACCTTCGCTTCAGGTCTCCGCTCCATTCTCCGTCAGGACCCGGATGTCATCATGATCGGCGAGATTCGTGACAAGGAGACGGCGCAGCTTGCCATTCAAGCGGCACTTACCGGTCACCTCGTCTTCTCGACGATTCACACAAACACCTCTGCCGGTGTTATTCCGCGCTTGGTCGACATGGGTGTCGATCCCTTCTTGATTGCACCGACCTTGATTGCTTCAATCGGTCAGCGTCTGGTGCGTAAGCTCTGCCCTGACGCAGGGAAGCCCATTGAGATTTCCGAGAGTATTCGCGGCATTCTCGATAAGCAGTTTGCTGATCTTCCCGCAACCTACCGCAAAAAGATTCCTGAGTTCAAGCAACTCTACGAGGCAGCACCGACTCCAGATTGTCCAAACGGAACTCGAGGCCGTATCGCTGTGTTCGAGATTATGCGCATGACGAAAGAGCTCGAGCACGTCATTCTCACTAACCCTGTCGAGGAAAAGGTGTACGAAGTCGCGCGCTCCCAGGGCATGCTCACCATGCGGGAAGACGCTATTATTAAGG
>CAYGFQ010000043.1:0-5660 GCA_964349285.1 uncultured Candidatus Saccharibacteria bacterium
AGGTACCTCTCATCGCTGGCTTCGGTCTTTTGCTTGCCATTGGCGCAGTCTTTTTGTTGTATACATCGCTTTTTAGTGCTCCACAAAAACAGGCGGAACTTGAGCAATTTACGATAGCAACGACTACCGCAGAAGACCACGATAAGAAAATCGTTGACGATTCGCGTGAAATAGCAGAACTTCTCAAGGAAAAAGGATTTATCAAAAGCACTTTGGGTTTTAGTGTCGCATTCTCCGGCAGGATTTCATCGCGTTGCGTAGATTGTATAGCGCCTGGCGCTTACAAAATCTCCAAATCGATGAGTGTCTTTGAGGTTGCCCGTGTATTAAAAAGCGGTCCGTATATGAAGTGGGTGGTTATTCCCGAAGGGTGGCGCAAAGAACAAATCGCGGAACTTCTCGCAGATACGCTCGGTTGGACGAATCAAGAAAAAAGCAGTTGGGTGAACACATACACCTCCATGAAGTTCGATGATGTGGAAGGCGTGTATTTCCCCGACACATATCTCATCCCCGTGGATGAAGGACTGCTCCAAGTGGCAGATCGTTTGCGAGCAAAATTCAACGAAGTGTTTGCGCCGTACTTAGAAGAAGCAAACGAGCAGAACATCCGTTGGCCAACAGTTTTGAAAATTGCCTCGCTCGTACAGCGTGAAGCGGCAGGAAAAGACGACATGCCGCTCATCGCGGGTATTCTTTGGAACAGACTTCTCAATGACCAGAAACTCGATATCGATGCAACGGTGCAGTATGCACGGGATACACGTGCGGCATATAAAGACGATCCGTGTGAAGATCCAAACAGTTATGCGCGTGACCCAAAGAACAACCTCTGCTTCAATTCGGAAATGCTCCAACCGAGTGTTGAGTATCGCGGTATCGACGATTGGTGGACGCCAATTGGCGGGAGCGATACACGAAACATCGACTCTCTCTACAATACCTATCTCTACTCCGGTCTTCCGCCGCACCCGATTAATAATCCCGGCACCTCTGCTATCGAAGCAGTTCTATTTCCTGAAGAGACAGACTGTTTCTACTACCTCCACGACAGTGACGGAAACATCCACTGTGCTGCGACATATGAGGAGCATCAGAAAAACATTGAGCAGTATTTACGCTAGCGTATGAAAGTAAAGACCCCCATTATAATAATCGCCATACTCTTCATCGGAATCGCTATCCCGAAGCTGACAGTGCACGATCTCGTGTCGGTGGACGAGCGAATGAAGCGATGTGTGAACTACGCAATCAGTGAGAGTTATGACAATCCGATTGAGCGTATCGCACTCTTTCTGGGGAAAAGTAGGGTTATATCAGTGAACGAATATCAAAGCGATGCCGGAGTAGAATCCTACACACTCTTCCGTATACCGCTCGGCGTTTTACGTGGCCAGCCGGACGCGACACTGGGCGTGACGTGTGACTTCGCAGCTGACAGTTGGAACTCACAAATCAATCGTAACTTTCCCCTGAACGACGGCGAGGAGGAAGAACGTCTCGGCATTTTCCACGATTCGCTGGTAGAAAACGGTTTGAAGTCATATCAATCAGATCGTCTCGGCGTGTCGCTCAAATATCCGGAAAACTTCAGATTGTTTGAAGGTAAAGGTTTGGGAGCCGGTGGTGTTGAATATTACGTCATTACTATGTTTCCTGAACCATACATTAGCGAGATACTGACGAGTGATGCCGATACAGAATGGCCTGCATCTATGCACATATCATTCTTCAAGAACACAGACATGTTGCCGCTTGAAGAATGGATACGCACCAAGCAATATTCAAACTTTGTGCCGTCTGATCCTGCGCAGGAGGGCGTGCTTACGCCGACAACCGTAGCGGGCGTGCCTGCGATTACGTATCACGTCTCCGGATTATACGAGAGCGACTACATCGCATTCAAACACGGAGAGTGGATCGTGCTCGCCGTGGCTGACGACATGGGAGAGAATACTGAGCGGAACTTTCAGACGGTTATTGATTCACTGCAACTGTCGGTTACTGCCGCCTCTGGAGTTTCTGCTTGGAAAACGTATGCCAATCCCGCTCGCGATTTCACGTTCCAGTATCCGTCCGAGTATCGCATTATCGATGACCAGGAAACGATCCCAAACATCGGCCGATGGGTGCAGGTCGCATTGCAAGGTAACGCCGCGTTCATATCTGTGTATGGAGAGACGACGGTACAACGCTGTTTTCGCAATCTCTGCGATCGCCCGGCCGAAGAGCAATTTACGCATAACGGCATCGTGTGGGATTACTTAGGTAATACGAGTTACTGCGACGCCGGTGAATGTAGCACACCACATCTGACGTACCGCACGCTGTATGGCGATATGGCGTACTACTTATTGTTCTCCTCATCTGCGACCGCAGAGCGTGTCTTGGAGACATTCGCGTTTTCCAAATAGCGTATGGGAGCAAAATTCTACAGCTTGATTGCAGGAATTGCACTCTGCGCCATCGCGTTCTACATTGGCTTTACGTTTCAATTCAGCGAATTCCTGAAGCACTTCGGGTTGTGCGAAAATAGTGTAGTTAACATACTATTTCCGTGCATCGACTATCCCGATATTAAACTCATGATTCTTTCAATAGCGGCGGGCATAGTGCTCTTGTTAGGCATTGTATTTCTCTTTCATAAACGTGCCGCCGCGATTATTCTTGCAGTACTTTACAGCGCATACCTGTTCTTTGTGATAGTGCTCAATGTCCCGAGCGGATATGTAGTTCGTGGTGCATACAATCTGATACCGCTGAAAACTATTCTGACATATCTCTCCGGCTATCCGACATGGACGGTTGCGTTGAACAATCTTGCCGGAAACTTCGTGCCGTTCGTCCTCTTGGGACTGATTTTACCGCTTACCACAAAACAGCCGCTCAAGGGCTACGGTATCATTGCACTGTCGCTTACTATCGGTGCAGTAATAGAGGTCACACAAGCGGCGCTTCAATTGGGAGTCTTTGACATTGATGACATACTTCTCAATGCGCTGGGAGTTGCTGTTGGTTATCTGGTCACTACAGGAATTATTCATCGGCTAAAGAAACGCAATGGCGATCCGTAAATCGCTAAGAACTAATCACTCGATACTGACCTCCTTTTCCCTCAGAAACAACTTTGGTTGGGAGCAGTACCCAAACAGAAAACCACCCGCGAGGGTGGTTTTCTGTTGAGTGTTCGCTACGCCATCGTCACCATCTTTTCTCCGAGCATCAGTTGGTCTTTGAGATGCGACAGCACCAGCCGCTTCTCATCTTGGCTTCCATTGTTCAACGTATGCTTTGCGTAGTTCTTGAGGTCCACATCGTGTAGCTTCACTTTCTCTGTTTTCATACCGAGCAGGGTGTTGAACCGTTCGTGTCGCTCGATTTCTTCCTTCAGGTTTTTCCGCAGTCCCAGTTCGTCGATGCTCATCGTGTCTATTAAGTTCAGCAGTTGCGTTACCAGCTCTTCCTCTCGGATATATCCGCTCTTGCAGTGCAGGTCTTTCGAGCGCGTGCATCCGTAGTATATGTACTTAGCGACCCCGCCGCTCTTCAGCTTCTTGAATTTCTCTTGCGCCGTTACCCCCGATCCGCAGAATTTGCATCGCATGAGCTTGGTGAAGGCGAACTCCTTTGAGTCATAGTTGAGCGCCCGCTCGCTCTTGAGTTTCTCCTGGGCTTTTTCAAATAGCGCCTTGGTGATGAGCGGCGTATGTTTGCCCACGTACCACTGCCCACTCTTTACCGGGTACTCAAACTCGCCGTAGTAAAGAGGTGTGTTCAATATTTTGTATACGTTTGAGAGCCACAGCGGTTTTCCGTATTGCGACTTGAATCCGATCTCACGGAGCCACTTATATACTTTCCGGCCGCTCCATCCGTCCCGTCCGACGTGCTCGAACATTTCTTTGACTATCGGCGCTCGCTCCGTGTCCACCATGATGTATCCTTTTCGGTCCGTGCGCTTTTCATTCAGGTATCCGATCGGGGCGGGGGCAGGCTACAGTCCCATCTCGCACTTTGCTCGAAGTCCTCGCTTCACGTTCACGCCTTTTTGGTCATTCTCCAGCTTGCCCTGCGCTCCGAGAATCATGAGAAGGAACTTCTCATTCGGATTGTTCGTGAACTTCTGACTAAAGGTGCGTATCTCAATAATCTTTTTCTGATCCAGCAGGTCGACGATGACGCCGAGGTCGCCTGCGTTCCTGCTCAAGCGATCCGGTGCCCATGTAAGAATCGCGTTGAACTTCTCTGACCGTATCTCATCAATCATCTTGTTAAACTCCGGACGTTGCAGGGTCTCTTTCGCGGAGTGTGATTCGCGCTTGATTTCGACCACGCGGATCCCTTCCCGCTGTGCCACTTGGAGCATCTCCTTGATCTGGCTATCGATGCTCATCGCCTGGCGCTCATCCGATTCGGTACTCTTTCTCGCATAGAGGCAGTACCGCAATTCCTCTCTTGGCATGGTTGGTCCCATATATTTTTTGGTTAGCCTAATAATCCCTACCTAACCAAAGGAATGACGCAACCCTCTTAGGGAGTCCAGACCCCTTAAAAGTCGAGGAGTTGGTAACTATTCTCCGCGATTCTTCAGGAATGTGTTGGTATAGGATGAACCGTTTTAAGCAAGCGATTGAAAAATGAAGCAAAATATAGCAAAATATAAGAACGGAACGGCACATTGGAGGGCTATTCCTCTTATATACATGCAAATTTCACCGATACTTAACTCGCCTTATTTGGAGCCGGGTAGGCATTTCAAATCGGATCAGCAGGGTCTCACGGAAGAGATCGTTGATTCACGCCGTCCGAGTACGGTGCAGATTCCCATCCAGCGCCCGAGAGGTCGGAATGTCAACCATGACCCGGCTGCCCAGGCCTGGAGTAGCGAACGGCTCAAGGAGAACGAATTCGTCAACAAGATACGAACGCTGGTAACTGCGTGGAGAAAAAGCGGATACCCGGGCATAACGAAGACGACGCAAGATCTGCTTCAGTATTGGACGGACGATTCCAGGGAGAACAAACTTTTCTTCTGCCAGATAGAGGCGCTTGAGACACTCATTTACATAAACGAAGTAGCCGAGAAAGTTGGTGAGCACTGGATCATCAACGACCTTACAAAACATAATCAGGATGCGAACGCCGGTCTCTACCGCCTTGCGTTCAAGCTCGCGACCGGTACCGGCAAAACGGTGGTGATGGCGATGATCATCGCGTACAACACGCTCAACAAAATCCGGTACCCACAAGATACGCGCTTCACCGATACGTTCGTTATCGTCGCGCCAGGTATCACCATCCGCGATCGTCTCAATGTTCTCCAACCCAACAATCCCAGAAATTATTACCAAGAACGAGATGTTATCTCGATGTCCGATCTCGATGAACTCAATCGCGCAAATATTCTTATCGTGAACTTTCAGCAGATGGTGTTACGACAGAATCCTCGCTTCTCGCTCGGTGGCGTCATGAAAGCTGCCGGTCTTATGAACGAAGCCGCGGTGCAAGAGTCGCCCGAAGCGATGGCACGCAGAGTATTCAAGCAGATTGCTGGTCGCTCACGTGTTCTTGTTATCAATGACGAGGCGCATCACTGCTACCAGGAAAAGCCGATGGAGGGTGGCATGACGCGCGAGGAACGTGCGGAAGCTGAAGAGAAT
>CAYGFQ010000044.1:0-4911 GCA_964349285.1 uncultured Candidatus Saccharibacteria bacterium
CTCCTTGAGCGCGAGCTCGCCTTCAACATCCGTGGCGCAGGCCGCTTGATTGAAGACGGTGTACCGGAAGTGTGGGAAATCCTTGAAGAGAAGATTGCTGGTAAGTACGTTCTTCTGAACCGTGCTCCGACGCTTCACCGCCAGGGTATCCAGGCATTCCGTCCTCGCCTCATTGAAGGTGATGCTATTCAGCTCCACCCGCTCGTGTGTCCTGCCATCAACGCCGACTTCGACGGAGACCAGATGGCTATTCACGTGCCTCTTTCAGAGGAAGCACAGTGGGAAGCCAAGAACGTCATGTCTGCAAACAAGAACATCTTGAAGCCAGGTTCTGGCGAAATGATTGTTCTTACCGCAAAGCCGCTTGATATCGTTCTTGGTGCCTACTGGCTCACGAAGGATATGCCTGGCTCAAAGGGTGAGGGTGGTTACTTCCAGAGCCCGAACGCAGCGATTCTTGCACACGAGTACGGTGCCGTTGATCTTCGCGCGAAGATTCACGTCCTGCCGGTTCCTGGTAAGGAGAAGTATGCGGAGTTCGAGGGCAAGATCTTCGAGACTACGGTGGGTCGCCTCCTCTTCAACACGGTGCTTCCATCGGACTATCCGTATGTGAACGAGCCGATCACCAAGAAAGCGCTCTCGAGGATTATGAACGACTCGATGATCCGCTATGGTCTCGATCGCATCCCGGGCATTGTGAACAAGATTAAGCGTTTCGGTTTCGAGTATGCGACCCGCTCTGGCGTTACGTGGTCCTTGGACGACGTGTCGGTGCCTGAAGCAAAGACGAAGGTCATTAACGATGCACGAGCAAAGGTGTCTCGCATCGAGGAAGACTTCGCCAACGGTCTCCTCTCGGAAGACGAGAAGCGCCGCATGGTCATCGAAATCTGGCACGGTACGAAGACTGAGGTTGAGACCTTGGTTGAGGCCGCACTTGATCCAAAGGGTTCCATTCACGACATGGTGCGTTCCGGTGCTCGCGGTTCTATCGGTAACCTGACCCAGATGGCCGGTATGAAGGGTCTCATCCAGAACACGCAGGGCGAGACAATTGAGGTGCCGATTATTTCCTCAATGACGGAGGGTCTAAATCCGGTTGAGTACTTCATGTCCACGCACGGTGCTCGTAAAGGTTTGACCGACACCGCTCTTGGTACGGCACGTGCCGGTTACCTCACGCGTCGTCTCTTTGACGTTGCGCAAGATTCCATCATCACGGAGGAAGACTGCTCCACGAAGAAGGGTGTCTCGATTAGCCGCATCTCTGCATCAGGCATCAAGATTGACTTCGCTGAAGCCATTCGCGGTCGCTTCCTTGCTTCTGAGCTTACGGCGAAGGGCACGACGCTTAAGAAGGGACGCTACGTTTCTGCAGAGGATGCAGCACTCATCGCTTCAGATGATGCCATCACTGCCGTTGCTGTTCGCTCTCCGATGACCTGCGAGACCCGCTATGGTATCTGCGGTACCTGCTACGGTATGGACCTCACGACGCAGGAACCGGTTGATCTGGGTGAGGCTGTTGGTACGGTCGCAGCGCAAGCAATTGGTGAACCAGGCACCCAGCTCACCATGCGTACCTTCCACGCTGGAGGTACGGCATCGGTTGGTGGCGACATCACGCAGGGTCTCCCGCGCGTCGAGGAAGTTCTTGAAAAGCGCTCACCAAAGGTGCCTGCCGTTGTCGCAAAGACTGCCGGTATGGTTGTCGAAATTCAGGAAGACGGTCGCGAGAAGACCATCGTTGTTGCGCCTGCAGAGGGTTCAGCACTCACGAAGGGCAAGAAGAAGGGCGACATGATCGAGTACTCGGTCACGTATCCTCGTATGCCGCTTGTGAAGGCAGGGGACACAATCGCCAAGGGTCAGCTTTTGACCGACGGTTCTGCCGATCTTGATGAACTCTTCGAGTACGCCGGCCGCGCAGCGGTGCAAGAGTACATCATCGCGGAGACCTCGAAAATCTATGAACTCCAGGGAGCTTCGGTTTCTCGTAAGCACCTCGAGGTCATCGTGAAGCAGATGTTCTCGCGCATGAAGATTACGGACACCGGTGATTCTGATTACTCAGTCGGCGATGTCGTTGAGGATTGGGAGCATGCAGAAGCGGTTCGTCAGGCAGAAGCCGCAGGAAAGATTGCACCGAAAGCGAAGGACATGGTGCTCGGTATCAAGGAGTCTGCGCTTTCGCGCCGTTCCTTCCTCTCGGCAGCATCCTTCGAGCAGACCACGAAGGTGCTCATCTCTGCTGCTCTTAAGGGTTCTGTGGACACGCTCCGCGGTCTTAAGGAGAACGTGATCTTGGGTCGTCTTATCCCAGCTGGTACGGGATTTGCACGAAGCCGCAAGCACGTCTCTATAGCGAAGTTGCGAAACGCACGCGAAGCGCGCGAGCGCATCGAGACTGAGGCAGAAGAGGCACGTAGCCTCACCGAGACTCGGTAAGAGAGAACTAAAGCCCCATGTTCCGCATGGGGCTTTAGGTACAATAGACTCATGAGCGACACCGTAGAGCAGGTCAAAGCTAAACTGTCGATCGTCGACGTGGTGTCGCCGTACGTCAAACTCACGAAAGCAGGAAGGACGTATAGAGGACTCTCTCCCTTTAATAAGGAGAAGACCCCGTCGTTCTTTGTCTCGCCTGAGCGCGGTACCTACTACTGTTTCTCCTCCTCCCAGGGTGGCGACATCTTCACTTTCATCCAGAAGATGGAAGGGGTCGACTTCAAGGGAGCGCTGAAGATTCTCGCTGAGAAAGCAGGAGTCACGCTCACGTATCAGTCCTCGAAAGATTCGGGAAAGCTCGATCGTATTCGCGAGACGATGTCGCGTGCAGAGCAGTACTTCGCTCGCAACCTTGATGAAAAGGGGAGTGCGTATGCCTACGCGCTTTCACGCGGACTTACCAAGGAGACGATTAGCACCTGGAATCTTGGTTTTGCTCCTGAGGGGTGGCGTGGTCTTCTTGAGGAACTTACTGCTGCTGGTTATTCTCTTGAAGAACTACTTGCTGCAGGACTCATTAAGGAAGCGGATGGGAAGAAGGGGACGTACTATGACCGGTTCCGGAATCGTCTCATGTTCCCTATACGCGACGCGGCAGGACGCACCGTTGCGTTCACTGGACGAGGCCTTGCTCCTGATGAGCCGGCAAAGTATCTGAACTCCCCAGAAACGGAGCTCTTCAAAAAGTCCTCCGTGCTCTTTGGGATGGACAGGGCAAAGGATGCTATTCGCGAGCGCGGATTCACGCTGCTTGTTGAGGGTCAGTTCGATCTCCTCCTGCTCCATCAGATTGGCTTCCAGAACACAGTCGCACTCTCTGGAACAGCACTCTCTACTGAGCACCTCTCGCTCTTGAAGCGTTACTCAGATAACCTCATGCTTGCACTTGATGCTGACCGTGCAGGACTTGCTGCCTCCGCAAAGAATGCACACGTTGCGCTTCGTGCTGGTATGCGTGTAAAGGCAGTGCGACTCCCGGTTGGGAAGGATCCGGCAGATCTCGCACACGAGACACCACAGGACCTCATTCGTCGCATCAAGGAAGCAGAGCCGGTTATTGAATTCTTCCTTTCCGTGCTTGCCGCGAGTGAAAGTGATCAGCACCGACTGGTCGTTGCAGCCGAGCGCATTGTAATGCCACTGGTTGCTGCCATTCGCAGTCCTTTGGAGCGTGAGCACTTCGTCGGTATTGTGGCGCGTTCGCTTGGAAGTTCAGTTGAAGCGGTTCGTGCTGCACTCCCGAAAGGGGAGGCAGTTCCCGGGGAACCACAAACTGCGGCAGAGGTTATCTCACGGGGCGAAACGTCTGCAACAACGCGTGAGGAACTCATTCGGGCAGTTATACGAGCCTATCCTGATACCGAGCTTGCCAAACGCCTTACGGGCGAGTACGCTCGTATTATCGGAGCGCCGCCGGGAGACGAAGAGGTCCCCGAGCGCGCCCTTTTTGAGGCGAGCCTTCTCTTCGGAGAATCGCCGAGTGCAGAAGCGGGAGATGACATGCTGCGAGGATTCGAGCGCACCATACTTACTGATAGCCTCGTCGAAGCGACGACGAAGCTCCGCCGTGCGGAAGCGGCCAAGGACGAGGAAAAGATGCGCGAAGCGCTCGCTCTGTGCAAAGAGCTCTCGATCAGGCTCGCGACACTCTCTTAATACAAAACTCACCCCTACTTATTCACTATGGCTTCACCGAAGATGAAGAAAAAGACTGCCAAGAAGCGCACGAGCGCTTCGCCAAAAAAGAAGGCCTCCAAAAAGAAGGTTGTAAAGCGTGCACCTGCTAAGAAGGCTGCAAAGAAGACGCTCCGGAAGAAAGCCATCACCAAGGTGGTCCGGGCAGCTGCACACGGTGCTAAGCAGAAGGCGGGAAACGAGCGCACAAAGAAAGCTGACGCCCTGGTCGCAAAGGGTAAGGAGCGTGGCTACATTACATACAGCGAAATTCTTAAAGAATTCCCGCACATTGAAGACGATGTCTCCTTCCTCGATGAACTCTATG
Organism: uncultured Candidatus Saccharibacteria bacterium; assembly: GCA_964349285.1. Lineage (GTDB taxonomy): Bacteria > Patescibacteriota > Minisyncoccia > Phycocordibacterales > Phycocordibacteraceae > C7867-001. Next base: position 4,514 of record CAYGFQ010000044.1, read on the forward strand.
AGCGCCTTACGGTAAGCGGTATCGACATTCTCGAGGGCGGTATGCTTGAGGACAACGCAGATGAGTATCTTGCGACTCGCAACATCAAAGGTCGTGACTCCGCTTCCTATGACTCTATTCAGATTTATCTGCGTGAGATTGGTCAGTACCCACTCCTGACTGCCGCTGAGGAGCGAGAACTCGCAAAGCGTATTGATGCTGGAGATGACGAAGCGCGAAATATTCTTGCGCGTTCAAACCTCCGTCTCGTGGTGTCTATTGCAAAGAAGTACGTAGGTCGCTCTCCTGATCTCACCTTGCTCGACCTTATTCAAGAAGGAAACCTCGGTCTCTTTAAAGCCGTCGACAAATTCGACTGGAAGAAGGGTTACAAGTTCTCGACCTATGCGACCTGGTGG
>CAYGFQ010000045.1:0-4892 GCA_964349285.1 uncultured Candidatus Saccharibacteria bacterium
CTGAGTGGTCGAAGGCACCGCACTCGAAATGCGGCGTAGGGGAAACCTTACCGTGGGTTCGAATCCCACCCTCTCCGCATTTTTGTGCATGCTACGATGCTAGTACTAGCGTTCCTCGCACATGACTATCGCAACTGGAGTACTCCTTGCACTCATTGCACTCGTTGGTTGGGGCTTTGGTGACTTCTTAATCCAGCGCACGACACGCCTTGTCGGAAGCGCAAAGGCACTTTTCTTCATTGGTTTCGTCGCCTTCGTTGTTCTTACTCCTTTTGTCCTTACAGAACTTCCTGGACTCACAGGAGACAACTTCGTCTTGCTCGCCTTCCTTTCGTTGATGGTTATTATCGGTGCTGCGTTTGACTTCGAGGCACTTCGACAAGGAAAGATAGCGGTCATCGAGCCAGTCGTGGGGCTCGAGCTCCCGCTCACGGTTGCCATAAGCGTGCTTTTTATTGGCGAGCAGATTACGAACACCCAGCTCTTCCTCATGATTCTCGTTTTCGCAGGCACCCTCTTTGCCGTTACGCGCGATACAAAGCACCTCTCACGCGTGCTTGAGAAGGGCGTGCTCTTAGCCATTTTTGCAGCAATTGGTACAGCGCTCACCTCAGTGACGGTGGGTGTCTCGAGTCAGGAGATTTCTCCCCTGGTTGCCATCTGGTTCTCCCACGGCACGCTCGCCGTCGTCTCCTTGGTCGTCGTTATTGCTTCCGGGCACGTCCGGTCCATCCCAAAGGATCTGAAGAAGCACCCGGTCACCATAGGAGCACAGAGTATTCTTGATAACATCGCCTGGCTTGCTTTCGGTTTCTCAGCGACTCTGATTCCTATCGCTATTGCGACCACCATCAGTGGTGGCTATGTTGCGCTCGGTGTTCTCCTCGGGCTTATCGTGAGCCGGGAGAAGGTACGGCCCCACCAGCTCTTCGGTATCGCACTCGTTTCCCTCGGCATTATCGTACTCTCGTATTTCCACGCCTGAAACCGTGGATAGAGCTCTTCCACCCCATGCTAGGATGAGATGAATGGAAAGCCTCAACGAGAAATGCGCAGTTTTTGGGGTCTATGGAAAGGGAATGGATGTTGCGCGTCTCTCGTACTTCGGTCTCTTTGCACTCCAGCATCGAGGTCAGGAAAGTTCAGGTATCGCCGTTTCAGACGGAACGCGCATCGTTTCTCATAAAGCGATGGGCCTTGTTGCTCAGGCGTTTGCTGAAGAGGATATTGCGCGCCTCACGGGGCACCTGGCAATTGGTCACAATCGTTACTCCACCTCCAAAGGTTCAACCGTAGAACATGCACAGCCGGTCATCCTCGAAGACCGGCTTGCGTTTGTCCATAACGGCAACCTGCCGTCGACGAAAGCACTTCGCGATTTTCTTGAAGAGAAGGGAGTTCCTGTAGAGACTGAATCCGATTCCGAACTCATGGCAGAAGCCATTCTCTGGCACATGAAGCAGGGAATGAATCTCCCCGATGCTCTTGCAGCTGCGTACCCGCTCTTCACTGGAGCGTTTTCTATTCTTGCGATGGACGCAACGACGATGGTTGCCGCACGCGACTCCTTCGGCATCCGCCCACTCTCCCTTGCCCGCCTCACTGGCGGGTTTGTCGTAACGTCAGAGACGTGTGCCTTGAGCCCCGTTGATGCTACCTTCGAGCGCGATATCCAGCCGGGAGAAATGATCATCATTGAGGGGGAAGTATTCTCTGCACGTCAGCTTGCTCCTGCAACCCCGAAGCTCGATATCTTTGAGTTCATCTATTTTGCGCGCCACGATAGTCACCTCATGGGGAAGTCTGTGTACGAGGTCAGAAAGAACTTCGGACGACAGCTTGCCAAGGAATATAAGCTTGAGGCAGACGTTGTTCTTGGCGTTCCAGAAACCTCGCTCCCGATCGCACTTGGGTATGCGGAAGAGTCCGGCATTCGCTACGAGATGGGGCTCAACAAGAACCGCTACATCCAGCGCACCTTCATCCAACCTGACCAAAAGCTTCGCGACAAGAGTGTGAAAATGAAACTCACGCCTATTCCGGAAGTCATTAAGGGAAAGCGCGTCGTTGTTATTGATGACTCCATTGTGCGCGGCACCACTTCCCGCCCCATGATTGAGCTTTTGTTTGAAGCGGGTGCCAAGGAAGTGCACTTCCTCGTTTCCTCGCCCCCGATTCGTTTCCCTGACTTCTATGGTATCGACACCCCGGTGCAGGGAAGTCTTCTTGCCTTTGGTAAGTCAGTCGAAGAGATGCGAAGCTACTTGGGAGCGACCTCGCTTTACTTCCTCTCCGTTGATGGGATGCTCGGCGCAACGGGTCTCCCGAAAGACGCGTTCAATACCTCCTGCTTTACGGGCGAATACCCGATAGATTTGAAGGAACGCGCTGCCGAGTTTAGTCATCCAGCGATAGACCTTGAGGCTACGAGCGCAAAGGCGTAAGCTAGTTCCACTATGGGGAGCGCGATGATTGAGTGTGCAGAGTGTGGATCAGGGCCGGTACATCACCGGCTCACCTATGTCACGGTAACCCTTGATGAGTTGTGTAAGCCGCTCTTTGCGACTGGCCCTATCTCGCGATTCTTTGCTTCCTGGGTCTATGCACTTGAGCGAGTAGCAACACCACGCATTCTCCGTTTCTTTCTTGCTCGGGGAATAGCAAAGGGAGAACAGGCACCTGACGACAACACCATGCTTCTTGCAAAAGTCCTGTGGGAAGAGGCAGGGAAGCGTGGTATTGAAGTCACCGAGGTACGTCTCTTCGGTCTTGCTCGTAACCTGTTCCTCGCACGCCTTCCAAGCGGGCGTTCAATAGCCTATGAAGGCATTCCCTTTCCTTCCTGGGGCGTACATGAGGAGTGGTGGATAGATAACAAAGATGAGATGAAAAAGCGCTTCCGGAAGCTTGGTATTCCGGTTGCCAAGGGAGGTGCCGCACTGACGGCAGCTGCTGCCAAACGCCTCTATCGGAAACTCTCGCCACCGGTCATTGTGAAGCCCTACTCTGGCTCAGCATCTCGCCACACCACGCTCCACATCAAAGACGAGCAGGAACTCCTTCGCGCATTTCGTGTTGCAACAGAAGTCGCGCCACTCGCAATCATAGAAGAGGAGTTAGTGGGGCCAGTTTTCCGTGCGACGGTGGTGAATGGGAAACTGGAAGGCGTTATACGCCGCGACCAACCGCACGTCATAGGAGATGGGGTACATTCGATTACCGAACTTGTTGCTAAGGCGAATAAACATCCTGCACGTGGCGGCCCATACTTCTCACCGATGGAGCTTAACGAAGCTGCTCGTGAAGAGCTCGCCTGGCAGGAACTGACGCCTGAGAGCATCCCGGAGAACGGGCAGCGCGTCACGCTTCATCAGAAGATTAACTGGAGCGTCGGCGGCACGACCTGCGACGTGACCGATAACGTGCATCCCGATAACCAAGAACTCTTCGTCAGGATTGCGACGGTACTTCGTGCACCCATTGTGGGGCTCGACTTCATCATCGAGGACATGAGTCGCTCTTGGAAGGAGCAGGAGCGCTGTGGCGTCATTGAATGCAACAGCATGCCCTTCTTTGATAACCACCACCTCCCCTTTGAGGGAGAGCCTCGGAACGTTGCAGGGGCAATATGGGACATGGTGGATGCAAGGCCCTAGGGTTGTTTATCCCCCGGGAACGCGTTACGATTCACGGACAGGTCGAAACCATTGCCAGCCTATAACTGGATGGTTTCGTTTTTTGCTCGAAGCAGGAAGCGGAATCATGCGAAACTAACATGGATGATACGAACATGAATCCTGGTATGGATGCACCGGCAACGGACGCACCTGCTATGGACGCTCCTGCTATGGAGGCTCCTCAGGAAGGAGAAGAGGCAGCTGCATAAGCTAGCACTCGATGCAAAAGACCCGCCTATGCGGGTCTTTTGTTTTACTCTGCAAAAGCTTCGCTAGCGCGTCTTCAGCCACTGGTAGATGTCTTCCAAGGCTTTGACTGCGTCTCCAGCAGCAATGTTGTTCTGGTGGTAGAGCTCGTCGGTGCAGTCACCGGCAGCCCAGATGCCTTCAACAGAGGTGTGCTGATTCTTTGGATCAGTAACGACACGCGAGACGCTATCAAGCTCCACGATGCCATTGGCGAAGTCGGTGTTTGGCATCACGCCTATCTCAACGAAGACACCGGCGACCGGAAGCTCCGTCTCTTCATTCGTTTGAGTGTTCTTCACCACAAGTCCCGTGACGAACTTATCTCCTTGTACCTTTACGGGGACGGTGCTGGTGAGCCCTTTCATGTTCGGGTGCGCAAGTACTTTCTCGACCGTGATGGCATCAGCCTTAAATGTCGGGTACTTGTGAATCAAGGTGACTGACTTTGCATAGGCAAGGAGCTGAGCGGCAGTTTCAAAGCCAGCATTTCCTCCTCCAACAACAGCAACATCCATATCTGCAAAGAGAGGACCATCGCAGGAAGCGCAGTAGGTGACGCCCTTGTTTTCAAAGGTATCTGCTCCCGGGACAGCGAGCTTGCGACGATTGGCTCCCGAGGCGATAAGGACGGCACGAGCGCTATACGTTTTACCGCTCGTGGTGGTTACGGTGAACGTGCCGTTGTCTTTCTCAAGCTTCGTGACGCGCTCTCCTGTGACCGCCTCAAGCTTGTCAGCCTTATACGCATCAAGATGCTCTTTCAGTGCCTTCGCAAGATCAGCACCCGGAATGTTTACGGTACCAATCCAGTTCTGGATGCCTTCAGAGACGGTGGATTGTCCGCCAATCTCTTCAGCGATAAGAACGGTCTTCAGGTACTTACGAGCGGCGTAGACGCCTGCAGCAATGCCTGCAGGTCCGCCGCCGATGATGATGAGGTCATGCATAGTCAGGAGAGTATAGCAG
>CAYGFQ010000046.1:0-4807 GCA_964349285.1 uncultured Candidatus Saccharibacteria bacterium
CCAGCACCCATCGTCATAATGCTGTCGCCCTCATGAGGTTCCGTTTCGAAGAAGCGACGAATCTCAACGAAGTTCCCTGCTTTCGCTTCTGTTCCATTTTCCGTTATCTTCTCCGCAAGTATCGCGCTTGAGATTGAACCATCATCAATCTCGCGTGCTGCGTAGATAGGAGCGATGATGACTCGGTCAGCGTCAGCGAAGGCTGTCGCAAACTCCGGGAGCAAATCGCGCGTACGGCTATAGAGATGCGGATGGAACGCGACATAGATTTTCCCTTTTGTCCGTTTCTTCAATTCTGCAAGTGTTTTGCGTACTGCAGTCGGGTGATGTGCGTAGTCGTCATAGACTTCAGCACCTTTTTTCGTCTTTCCGCGATACTCAAACCGACGCCAAGTGCCCTGGAACTCCGCGAGACTCTTCGAAACTAACGTTTCTTCTAGCTCAGGAAGTGCCGCACGTGCCGCTGCTGCTGCTGCTTTCGCATTCATAACATTGAATTCGCCAGGTAGCTTCGTCTCGTACGCAGGCTCCTTGGTGTAATCAACAACGCGAGCAGAGAGCCCTGTAAGCAGAGGAGCGATGTTTGGGTGCGTCGCATCAGTGACAATTGATCCTGTCGTCTTCTCAAGTAACGAGCGGAATGCACTTTGTACATCAGCGAGATCGTTGTAGTAGTCAGTGTGGTCAAACTCTATATTCGTGACAACGAGTATCTCAGGAGCGAGTGTTAGGAAGTCGCGTTTATATTCACACGCCTCAACAACGAGCCAATCAGAGTCTCCTTTCAGATAGTTTGAACCGAAGTCACGAACAATTGAGCCAACGACCGCCGAGGGCGATGCACCGGCATCCTTCAAAATGCAGGCAAGCATGCCCGTGGTAGTTGTCTTTCCATGCGTTCCCGCAACTGCAATCGTGCGCTTCCCTGCCGACACTTCACCAAGCGCTTCAAAATACGACTTTTCAGGAAGAGCGAGCTCCTTTGCGCGCATCCGCTCCGGGTTATCGTCCCAAACTGCCTCACTGTAGATAACTAGGTCTGCATCCTCGGGAACATTCTCTGCATGCTGTCCGAGCGCTACCGCAATACCCTTTGCACGAAGCAGCTCCGTGGTCGGACTCTCTTCACGGTCGGAGCCTGAAACTTTCGTGCCGGCATCTGCAAGAAGCTGAGCGAGGGCGCTCATGCCAATACCACCGATGCCTACCATGTATATCTTCCCTGTCATGATGCAACCATACCCCCACCGAGCTCTTCTATCCACTTACGGTACTGGGCGCTTTTATCCTTATAGTCCTTGAACAGGTTGAAACTTGGAGACGCGTTCGAAAGGAGAACAGTGCCCCCTGCCCTGGTCTCCGCAAATGCTGCCCGGACTGCCTCCTCCATCGACGAGATCGGAATGACGCGCCGGTCCCCTAGCTTAGCAACCATCTTCGCTCCCGTGTCCGGGAAAACAATAAAAGTCGTAATAGAGGTGTCGACAAGTGCAGCGGCAAACTCCTCGAACGAGATGCCTCGATCCTCGCCTCCCAAGATCAGGGTGTCGACGTTCCCCAGAGTTTCTATCGACGCGAGAGTTGCTTCTGGTATGGTCGCGAGCGAGTCGTCGAAGAAGGTTATCTCCTTATAAGTACCAACCTTCTCGAGACGGTACGGAAGAGGTTCAAAGGTCTCGATATGTTTGCGAGCTGTCGCTTCGTCGATACCTGCAGCGCAAATGGCCGCAAACGCAATGGCACAGTTTCTCTGATTATGTTCACCGGCGAGCTTGGTTTCAAAGCGAAGCGAGAGATCCGGCGAGACCTCCTTCCCTGGGAAATCAGTAGCAACGCCGCTCGCGTTTATGAAAATGTCCTCAGGTTTTTGGAAACGAGCGATGTTCAGTTTCGCCTCACGGTACGAGTCGAGAGACCCGTGGTGCGAAAGGTGTTCGGGGTAGAAGTTCGTGAAGACTGCGATATGCGGCGAGTGAGTGATATGCTCGCACTGGTAGCTTGAAAGCTCTATGACGTACTGCCGTTCCAGAATATCTTCACGAAGTGTTGTTGCGTCAGCAATACCGATATTTCCGAAGAGAACGACATCTTTCCCTGCTTCCTTGAGCACGTGATGAACGAGTGCCGTGACGGTGCTCTTCCCTTTCGTGCCGGTGATACCGATCGATCGGGCTCCGACGTTCTCAAGCACGGTATCCATGAATGTCGATATGCGCGTCTGTGACGACGCAAGAGCAAGTTTGCTTGTAGGGATACCGGGGCTCTTGAAGATAACGCTTATGTCTTCCGGTATACGGAGCGCTTGGTGGAACGTCGCATCAATGCCGGTGATATCAACCGCGGACTCGTCGAAAATATGGATACTGGCGCGGTCCTTGAAGTACTCATAGACTGCACGTCCTTCCATACCGAAACCCGCAATACCGATAGTAGGTCGTGAACTCATACGGTTTGATACTCGCGAGGAATGAGATGCTCATCGGTCGAACCCTCAAGAAGCGGTCTATACTTCTCTCCCTCCTCTATTGGTAGTTCTGCAAGGACAATAGGAAGAGGAGTGCCTTCCTCCTCGTATTGCTTCCCAGCGAGATAGAGGGCAAGCAGGTTTTCGTTAAATGTTCCGACACAGTCGAACGGCTTCATGGAGCCCTTGCCTATGAGATCCCGATAGAGAGGTACGAGCGCCTCGTCCTCGAATAGGTTTTTCTTGAAGATTCCCGTGACGACTTGAGGGGAAAGGAAGGCTGAAAGCGCAGCGAACATGAAGGCACATTTGGCGCACATTCCACACCACGTGCCGGTCTTAAGGCCTCGATTACAGGAGATGAAGTAAGAGAAGTACTGCGGGTACTTAGCGAATTCCCTCACTATCTGCAACTCGTAGAGGGGGCGTAGGAGCGAGAAGACGCGGATGCCCGGGTCAACATATGCCGCAACATACGCGCTTATAGCCTGCTCGAATTCAAAGCTCTTGGAGTACTGGTGGTTCACGTCCAGACCGAGATACTCAAGATTGCCTTCGCTCGCGCTTCGCTCAAGAGACATAACGACATCTGAATAACCGTGGGTTTTCGCTGCGAGCACGGCGCTCAGGATGTAGGTTGCTGTAATCGGTACATGACCGTTCGGTGCTCCTTGTCGCACAAGTTCCATAACGGGAGCGAAGTTCTTCTCAACGCTCCTTCCGATCGAGACGACATCGGTGACACCGGATACTTCCCGCAGCTTCTTCCCGAGCGGAAGCGGCTCGAGCTCGAACCACGTGAACGTCCTTCCCTGCTGTTTCAGCAATTCACCGGTCACGAGACTGTCCTTGCCTCCTCCGAACGGGACGAGGACTTTCTCTGAACCCGTACTACGAGATGGAAGTACGTCGGGAGCAGCAGGGTCAACGGTAATCTTCGCGAGCCCACGAAAGTCAATCTTGTTCACGTAAAAGAACTCGCCGAGTCCTTTCGTGTAGAGATTCTCCCAAAAAGCAATCTGTTCGTTCGAGAGTTTACCTGCCCGTATTACAATCTCTCGCGTCAGAAGTGCTTTCCAGTAGTGTGCGAGCTCGGCCATACCAAGCGCGAAGACAGCAGGGGCGAGGTCATCAGTACGTACTCCTTCCGGGAAGTCCACTGTTAGCTCATGGACGAAAGCGTGACCTGCGTCGGTGCTATACCGAAACGAAACCCGTCCCGCGACGGGGTCTATGGAGAAACTGTCGAAAAAGAAGCGTGAGGCGTCCATTGACGCTCATCGTAGCGCAAACGTTCTAAAACGCGAATCACTCGCAGGGAACGGTCTCAGTAATATCAGTACGCGTAATCGGCAAGGCTGACTTTGAAAGTACGATTACTTTGAAGGGACTCGTGATTGCTTGTGTCGTCATGCAGGATTCTCCGGGTGCGCTATGGAGGATTGTGACGTGGCGTGTTGCACCTGGTTCATCTTCAACTGAGACCATCTCAATGTCATAGCCGCCGGAGGAGTGTGTGCCATCGAAGATAGCAAGAACTTCGTAACGTTCGAAATCAACCGGCGGAAGTGCGGGACCATCGCTTGCATACACCATGCGCCAGAGCTCAAGAAGCTCATCGGAGCTCTCGATACGGAAGTTCTTACGCTCAGTCACGAGTCCCGAGAATTGCCCTTGGGCAATGATGCGTGGCGTCGTGTCATCAACGGTAGGTGCCTGCGCCGTTCCGCCAGCAAGGAAGAGCCACGCTCCAATCACTATCGCAAGCACGCACACGATACCAATCAAGACCATGTCTCTGTTCATAGCAATGAGTATAGCGCCTTCTTGGGGCGCCTCTCATAAGCCTGTATATAACCTTTGTGGTGCACGCGCCAAGATTCGAACTTGGGACCGCTCGAGTATCAGTCGAGTGCTCTACCAACTGAGCTACGCATGCACACAAAACACAAGCCAAAAAGCGTCAAGCCAGCTGAGCTACGCATGCAAGTGTCCCTTATATGTATCAAAAAAAACTCTAATAGACAACATCAGCTCAGTTTTCTTTACTACCCCCACCTACATAGAGTTTACAGGTTCCGTGACGACAAGGGAATCGCGCGGCACGGAGGGCCAAGGAGTAGGGTCTTTTGAGGCGTCCCCAGTACCGTTGTGGACGCCTCTGCTTTTTTGCTGCTATACTTTTCGTGTACATGGTGTACCGAGGTGCAAAACCCCGAGAAACCAAAGGAGTTCGCTTTAGGCGGACTGAGTCTACTCTTGAAGAAAAACTGCGACGCCATAAAAACAAAAAACGAATTTGGCGGCGGTGCGTACGCCGCCTCGCCACGCTCGATATTGAAA
>CAYGFQ010000047.1:0-4537 GCA_964349285.1 uncultured Candidatus Saccharibacteria bacterium
TGAAATAACGATTGAAAGAAGACTTAAGACAAGAACTGCCACGAGCTGATTAAGAATATCAATTTTACTATTTACCAGCTTCGAGAAGTAATCTTCCGTTGCCTCATCAAGTCCATAGCTAATGGAGCCGTCGCTTGATATGTAATCGACAGCCGTCTTCCCTTGGAGTCTAAGGGTTAATAGTTCTTTAAAAACTTCACATACCTTTTGGTCGCTCATTTGTGTTAACCCTTTTGAGCTTAAAGGCTCGTATCCTTCAGTGTTGGCGGCAAAGTACGGAAGTATCTTGTTTAATGCAAGTCTTGCTGCGGTAATGAGATGTCCCACCTCTTGTATTTTATATACAACAAAGACTGCGAATAACCCCACAAGTGCGGCCATTACTTGAGCAGAAGTGCTAAAAGTGTAATACCAGGTGTTGGGTTCCATTTTCGCTTATTATAGCCCTTATCTAATGCACTGGCTGTCTGGGACGATGTTGGAACTCTACTTATTGACCTAGAGTTAGAGCAGCCAATAAAGTCAAGGTTGCCGTAAGTAAGATGCCAAGTAACCATTGACGGGTTAAAGGGTCTTGTAACGATGTTTTTCCAAACCTCCAATCTAAAATGAATCGCTGTACGGGAGATAAATATATATATCCAATTTTTCCTCCAATTGTTGAGCCGTCGCCACTGTATTCGTCTCGTTCAAAGCGAGAGATTTGTAAGCGTGTGTTTAATTTTAAGTCTGGGAACTCATTGATGTAACTAAGGTCTCGTTCGTAATCAAAGAAACGTTTTGAAAACTCATAGTAAGACTCGGGGTCTGGTTGACCGTTAGATAACAGATTAGGAAACACATCGTGGTGAACCATCCTCCCTCTAATCGTAATATCAATAGACTTGAGGTCATCTTTTCTTGCTTCTTCATATGGAAAGTAAAGTCTCTTTTTCATGCGTTTTTGGCTGGGGGACTAGGATTCGAACCTAGATTAAGGGCTTCAAAGGCCCCTGTCCTACCATTAGACGATCCCCCAATGGATTAATCCTGCCCCGTAAGTGAGAGGACGGCAAGCTCCAAGGGGAGTGCCGGGACAGGAGAGTAACGAATACGAGATGCTGCTTCGAGGAAGACGCGGAGTGTCTCATGCGTGAGTTTGGACTCCGTATCACTGGCAAGCGTCTCGATTGCTTGATACTCCTCCCCGAGCTCTTCCTGAAGAGCTTTGCGAAGCTCAGGAGCATGTCGAACAAGCAAGATGCTCCTAAGGTGTTCAAGCACGAGCGAGAGGTAGAGCGGCATATCGACATCCTCGACTTCTGTCTTACGGATAGCCTCGAGAGCTTTTCCTGCATTCCCTTCTGAAAGCGCACGCACAAGGGCTTCGATAAGCTCGCGCTTTGGTGCTCCGGTTGCCTTCTCTGCTTCCTCGCGAGAAATCTTCTTGTCTTTTGAGACCGAGAACACTTTCTCGAGAATCGAAAGCGCATCGCGATACGAACCTTCAGCAAGAAGCGCTACCAAATCCGCAACACCAGCGCCAAGGACGTATCCTTCTTTCTTTGCAATCGAGGAGACGAGCTTCACCACTCCCTCGCGAGTTGGCTTGCGAAACTCATACACTTGGCAGCGAGACTGGACGGTGTCTGGCACTTTCGGGAGCTCGGTCGTTGCAAGGATGAAGATGGCGTGTGCCGGCGGCTCCTCCAAGGTCTTCAAGAAGGCATTCCACGCACCTTTTGAGAGCATATGTGCTTCATCAAGAATGAAGACTTTGAAGGTCGACTCAAACGGGAGCGTGTAGATATTCTCAGAGAGTGAGCGAATGTTATCGACACTGTTATTCGAAGCCGCATCTATCTCATAGAGATCACGCTCGCTCGTTCCAAGCTCTCGAGCAAAGATACGTGCAATCGAGGTCTTCCCAAGTCCACGAGAGCCAGCAAAGAGGTAGGCATGACCTACCTTTTCCGCTTTCATCTGCTCAGAGAGCGCCTCGACAATATGATCCTGCCCCACGACCTCAGAAAACTTTGAGGGACGGTATGCGCGATAGAGCGACTGATGTGCCATGACGGAAAGTCTATCACGAGAGCACATCCCGTAACTCCTGGAGTGAGTTCGTTTCCATAAGCTTTGCACGTAGTTCTGCTGCCCCATCGTACCCAGAGACAAAGGCTTTAACATGCTTCTTCAAAATGGCGTGATGCTTGGCGGGAGTAAGCGTGTGGAAGCGCTCGGCAAGCTCTTTGAGCGCCACCAGACGCTCGTCAGGAGACGCCTCCTCATTCCCAGAAAAGAGCCAGGGATTCCCGAAGATGGCACGTCCGAGCATAACGCCATCAAGTCCGTGCTCGTTCGCAAGACGCTCTCCGGTCGCAACATCAGGCACATCACCATTTCCTGCAATGCGAACCTTCGGATTTATCTCACGACAAAACGCAGCAATCTCTCCTGCAAGTTCCCAGTGCGCAGCAACCTTGGACATTTCTTTGCGTGTTCGCAGATGAATGGTGAGTAGGGCAATATCTTCAGAGAGGAGGTGGGGAAGCCAGTCTTGGTATGCAATACGGTTGTATCCAATGCGCGTCTTCACCGAAACCGGAATCTTCCCTTTCGTCCCGCGCACGGCTGCACGTATCACTTCCTTTGCACGCTCGGGATCTTTCATATGAGCTGCACCAGCCCCCTGCTTCTCAATGGACTTATCCGGGCACCCCATATTGATATCGACTCCATCAAAACCACGTGCAAGTGCGAGCCCCGCCGCATACTCCATCATCTCCGGTTTCCCCGAAAAAAACTGCGCAACAATAGGCCGCTCCGCTTCCGTGTACTGTAAATCCCGTACGAGAGGATTCTCCGCATCTGGCATCCCCTTCTTCTCCCGCGTGTGGTAGAGACCATCTGCAGAGACAAACTCGGTCCAGGTAACAAAGGGAACGGATTTCTCCTTCCCCTTTGAAAGCTCTGCGATGAGGCTCCGGTAGGCAGGGTCAGTCACATCCGCCATAGGGGCGAGTGCAAAGAAGGGCTTGGGGAGCTTGTCCCAGAATGACTGCATGGCCGTACCTTACCGTGCAAAACTCAATTTGACACGTACCTGGGCAAGCGTATCGTTAGCTTCGATCAGCGGGAGAAAGAACCATGACTGATCTTGTGCTGCTTGCGACCCTACTTCTTGCGACAGCCGTTCTCTATGGGCGAGGCTACGACAGCTTTGTCCATTGCTGGCGGTGGTCCGGAAGAATCCGAGCACGTGACGACCTAGCGTTGCGCGAGACTGAACGGGAGCTTTGGCGACTGTATCGGTCATTCGCACTGCGAAGTGCCGTCGCGAGTATCGGTGTCATCGGTATCGCAGTACTTCTCACACACTGAGGAGACTCGGCGCGCCAAGCGAAAGCTTCGTGCGCCGTTTCCTATTCCCCCCGCCGCTTTAAGTAGACCTTCCCATCAAACCGCAGGTCAACGTACTCCAACGAGCCGTCCATCAGATTCAAACTGGGAAGAGCGGCAGAAACTCCTTTTGCTGCTTCCTCTTCATGTCCAATGACATACGTCACTCGAGTACCTTCTGGCACGAAAAGATCTGCTTCATCACCTCGAATAGCAATTGAGTGCACCGGCACCCCAAGCGACTTAATGGCTCGCGAGAAGCGGAGAATATCTGGTATACGGTCTGCTCCAACAACATGCGTGCGAAGCGGGTATCCTTCGCTGTCTGCATCTGAGACGAGCGTTGCATACACACGAAGCGTGGGCAGGGTGGTCGAGGCATTCTCAACAGGTGCAGAAGCAAAGACGAATCCTTCAGCATCTGCTTGGTAGCAGGTATCGCTGCTCGGACTTTCTGGTGAGCCACACCAATGGAAAGCGGCAACACGCTCTGAGGTACGAAGAGCAATTGACGTAAAGCCGGTGCGGGAAATAGAAACGGAAGAGACACCCGGGTGCGCCTCGAGTATGGCTGCTCGAATGGAACGTTCTGGGTAGAGGAAGAACGAATCACGTGGGAAGACGTAGGAGTAGGTTCCGGAAAGCTTCTCGCGAGCAATCGACTCAAGCGACGAAGCGTACTCAGATGTTGAGGCATCGACGGTTGCGATGCGTATCTCAGGACGCCAGAGAAGATAGAGACTCCCTCCCATAACGATAAGGGCGAGGACAAGAACAATCATCCCTGTCTTCTGTCGCTCCTCACGACGACGCGCTTTCAGCGGCTTTCTCCGAGAAGCTACCGAGCTGCGACGACGAACGGTCGGCGCGCTTGCAGCTTTCTTCCGGGGACTAGGACGGACGTCGAATGATCTCTTTGCCGACATACGGAACGAGCGCTTCGGGAACTTTCACGGAACCATCTTCTTGCTGGTAATTCTCAACGATAACAGCAAGGAGACGCGGAACAGCGAGCGCTGTGTTATTCAACGAATGCACAAAGCGTGTCTTCCCTTCCGAATCCTTATAACGAATGTTTAGACGGCGTGTCTGGAAATCATGGAAATACGAAGACGAATGTGTCTCGCGGTACTTTCCCTCAGAAGGCATCCAGGCC
>CAYGFQ010000048.1:0-4453 GCA_964349285.1 uncultured Candidatus Saccharibacteria bacterium
TGAAATTGGTAGACAAGCATCCTTGAGGTGGATGTGCCGCAAGGCGTGGAGGTTCGAGTCCTCTCCTGGGCACCACAGTGGAAGATGAAGAGGCCTTGAGAGATCTTCATCTTCGTGTTCGGTTGTGCACAGGTTTCTCATTTGACTCATATCGTGCATGATGGATATATGAAGCAACGTCTTCTTCATTCCTTGTATGCGTCAGTGGAATGGAGGATTGTGGCCTTCCTTATTACGAACGCCTTCTTGTGGCTTGCGACCGGAGAGTTCGTCCGCTCGACCCTCCTTGCAATTGAGCTCCACCTCATCCTCCTTGTTGCCCACTTCGTCTGGTTTTTCCTCCGGCAGGAAGGCCGAAGTGCCTGACTTTCTACCCTACGGTGGGCGTGGTATAAGAACCACTACATGGCGACTATAGTTTAGTGGTAAAACTCCTGGTTGTGGTCCAGGCATCGAGAGTTCGATTCTCTCTAGTCGCCCCATGAATACTTTCTTCGAAGAATTTAAGAAATTCGCTCTTCGTGGTAATGCGATAGACCTTGCTGTAGGAGTTGTCATTGGCGCTGCCTTCAATGGCATCGTTACCTCGCTTGTAACGAATGTGCTCACGCCGCCTCTCTCCCTTATTACCGGTGGTATTAATTTCAGTACGCTCGCCATCACGCTTCCCGGGACCGAAGCCGTTATTGGCTATGGTTTGTTTCTCCAAGCGCTGATCAGTTTCCTCATCACCGCGTTCGCACTCTTCCTCGTCGTTCGTGCCATCAACCGACTCACCGAGCTTGCACGTAAAAAAGAAGAAGTGACATCAGCTGCAGCAAAAAGTGCCGAACTTGTGGTGCTTGAAGAGATTCGCGACTCACTGAAGTCGCGCTAGACCCGAGTGCTATACTCGAGGGCATGAAAACACTTTTCGCGGGAATCGTCCTGATTCTCCTCATTGGGTTCGCTGGTTTCTTCTACCGCAACGTTGCAGAGCGTAACGCACTTCCACCTGTGGCGTGCACGATGGAAGCAAAGATTTGCCCGAACGGTGAGAGCGTTGGCCGTACTGGTCCGTCGTGTGAATTTACTGCCTGCCCGCTTCCGAATGTTGAGATAAACGATGTGCAAGTAAGCTTCGTTCTCCCGGAAGGTTATGTTGTTGACGAGAACGCGCTTGGTGCTGAACCAACACTCATTGCTGCCTTCGTGAAGCCTTCTCTCTCTGATTCTGTCCCACACACGATTATGATTCGTCGCTATGAAATTCCGGCAGGGGAGAGTGCGGACGATGTCATTCTCGCGCATACTCGCTACCAGCCTGCGGACATGCAAGCGGAAGACTTTGAGCGCTTTGAACCAGTTCTCATAAACGGGAAGACCTTCCGTGCCACGGTTATCGAGCGCTTCGAGGGTCAGGTAGAAAGCGCGTATTTCCTCGCTCGCGCGACGGACGTCCTTCGATTCACGGTTGTAGAGCGTGATGTTACTGACTGGACGAACCCTGATCTTGTCGTCTCAGACCTCCCGGAGCACCAAGCACTCCTTCAGATGCTTGCTACGTTGCAGAGTCCCTAGTTACTCAAGCGACAACAGTGCGACCATGAGGAGTAAGCCCACAAGCATCGTGGTGAACTGAAGCGCCGAGCGGCGTGCGTCAGTAGTCTTGTGCAACTCCGGTACCAGATCGGCAAGTGCGATGTAAACAAAATTACCGGCAGCGAATGCAGCAATCAATGGCGCAACAGCCTCACCAAACTCTGAAAGCACAAAGAAAAGCCCAAGACCAACAAAAGCCGTGAGTGCTGAGAGGAAGTTCACAAACAACGCCTTCATGCGTGAAAACCCGGCGTGTATGAGAAGACCAAAGTCACCAACTTCCTGTGGGATTTCGTGAAGGGCAATCGCAATAGTGGTTGCAATACCAACTTCCATCGAAACAGAGAATGCGGCACCAATGGCGATACCGTCGACGAGGTTGTGAACGGCATCAGACGTGAGAACCAAATGACCAACGGGATGGATGCGTGCGTGCTCGGGAGAAAACTCTTCATCGCCGTGGCTGTGGTGCCAGTGCAAGAATTTCTCAAGCGCAAAGAAGGAAAGTACTCCAGCGAGAATGAGAATCGAAACAGTGAGCGGATTTCCAGCTTCAGCGAAGGCCTCGGGAATGAGGTGGATGAACGCATCTCCAAGGAGTGCTCCCGCCGCAAGCGAGATGAGGAGGAAGAGAATCTTTCGAAGGAGGTTTTCCTTCAAGGAGAGGGCGCCAATGCCAAAGAGTGAGACGAGACTCACTGCCGCGACCGCCACAATGCTCGCTATAAGAGGTGTCATACGCGGGAGTATAGCGCATGTAAGGTTCTTCGATACCCCTTGTCCTACAGGTGCGGCGCACGCATGCTTCACGGCGAGTTCACCCAATCGGTGGTACTAGCCGTGAGGTATACTGTTCCCATAATTCAATTAACACGTAATAACCACGTCATTTTATGAACGAATCTTGGCAAGACACCATAACGCGCATCAGCAAGCCGGTCCGTTATTCGGCAGCAGCAGCGTTGAGTCTTCTCGCACTCTTCCTCTTGGTACAGACCCTGGACGACCTCTCAAACTTCGGTCGCTCGGATAACCCGTACATGAACACGATTACCGTCGAGGGAACGGGGAAGGCAGCGATGGTTCCAAACATCGCACAGATTAGCTTCTCTGTTACGGAGTCAGCAGCGACCGTTGCTGAGGCACAGGGCACGGCAACTGAGCGCACGAACGCAGCACTCACTTTCCTCGAAGAGCAGGGTGTCGAAGAGAAGGATGTGAAGACGGTTGCGTATAACGTATATCCGCAGTACGAGAGCATTGCGCCTTGCTACTCGGGCTACTGCCCGCCAACGCGCACCCCGAACATCACGGGCTACCAGGTTTCGCAGACCGTTGAGGTAAAGGTTCGCGATACCGCTAAAGCAGGTGACATCCTCCAGGGCCTTGGAAACCTCGGTGTTCAGAACATCTCTGGCCCGAACTTCATGGTTGATGAGGACGACATGATCCGCAGCGAAGCCCGTGCTGAAGCCATCGACGAGGCTAAGGAAAAGGCAAAGGTTCTCGCCAAAGAGCTCGGTGTTCGCCTCGGCAAGGTGGTCTCCTTCTACGAGAACACTGGTCCGTATCCGTATGATTACTACGGTAAGGGTGGTGTCGCGATGGATGGTGCAATGGAATCAGCCCCAGCACCGCGCCTCCCGGCTGGTGAACAGGAGACAACGGTCTCAGTCTCGATTACCTACGAGATTCGCTAAGAGATTTCTTTCGGAAAAGCCCGCCTTCGTGCGGGCTTTTTCGTTGTTGATAACCGACCTTGGCAAGGGGGTATACTAAGACTTTGGGAGTACCTTCGCTCTCGTTTTCCGTAGGGGAATGCCGCATGGCAGGACTCATGGAACGGGGCAAACCATACAAGCTAGAGAAGACACCCGGTGGCTTTTGCCTTCGGCCCGAAGACGGACCTCCAGATCCCGTGTCAGTCCCTACCGCTCAGGAAGAGCCGGTGCGACTGCGCATGTGGGGGCTCCCCAGGAACCTCTTGCAGCAGCTTCGTCTTGAGGGCGAGGTCGAATCGATTGAAGTCGAGTTTGTCTCCGGACGACTCAACAGCGATTACGATCGAGTGTTGATGCAAAACGGTTGGATGCCACTCTTCGAGCTGTTTGCTCAACCAACGATTGTCATCGAGCTTGTGTGAAGCCTCGGTAGGCGCGGTCCCCATGCCGCGCCTGCTCATTTGACTCTCGCACCCTCTCTGATATAATCCACGGTATAAGCGCCCGCAGGGCGTTTTTAAATATGAAATCATTCATCTCGTATCTCAAGAACGTTCGGGGCGAACTCCAGCACGTGGTGTGGCCGTCCCGGAAGACTACTCTCTTTCACACCGGGATTGTCATTTTGCTCTCCGCATTTGCGGCACTCTTCCTTGGTGTCGTCGATTACCTCCTTACCAGCGGTGTAGGTTCACTCATCAATCAGTAACGTATGGAAACGACCACTGCACCGCACTTCAGTGACGACGCGCTTTCTAAGGAGCCGCGTTGGTACACCATTCACACGTACGCCGGCTATGAGAATGCCGTCGAGCGTAACCTCAAGCAGCGCATCGAGTCGCTTGGCATGCAGGACAAGATTTTCGAAGTCGTCGTTCCGACTGAGAAGAAGGTTCGTGTGAAAGCAGGGAAGCGTGTTGTTGAGGAGGAGAAGATTTATCCAGGCTACATTCTCGTCCGCATGATTGTCGACGAAGACTCCTGGTTTGTGGTGCGCAACACCCCACGCGTTACGGGATTCGTCGGCTCTGGCACGACGCCAGTTCCTATGGAGGAGTCGGAAGTCTCGTCACTCATGAAGCGCATGGGTGCTGAAGCACCGAAGCACCGTATTGACCTCATGAAGGATGACCCGGTCGTCATTAACGACG
>CAYGFQ010000049.1:0-3814 GCA_964349285.1 uncultured Candidatus Saccharibacteria bacterium
CGGTGTGCGTAAGGATGTACGGTGTGTGTCATACGAAAATTATTTCTTGGCTGGGGCGAGCTCGACGTGCACCTGGCTCTTGCGGTGACGAATCGGGGCTGCACGACCAAAAGCGCGCGGCATGAACTTGACCGTCATACCAGCAGAATCGACCCGAATATCCTTCACGATGAGGCTCTCAGCCGTTTCTCCCTTCTGCTTTGCGTTTGCAACAGCTGACTCGATGAGTTTCTTGATAGGCTCTGCAGCGCGCTTCGGGAGGAAGGAGAGCGCGGCGAGGGCAGCCTCAATCTTCTTCCCCTTCACGAGGTCAGTCACAAGGCGGACCTTGCGTGGAGTCTGGTTGTAGCTTGAGAGAGAGGCTTTCATACGCTATTTCTTGGCAGCGGCCGCAGGAGCTTCCTTCGTAGCCTTTGCTGCTGCTATCTCAGACTCCTTCTTCTTCTGCTCGAGCTCTTTCTGCATCTTACCGCCGTGACGGAGGAACTTCTTCGTTGCAGAGAACTCGCCGAGGCGGTGCCCGACCATATCCTCGGTAACGAGGACATCAATGAAGGACTTGCCGTTATGAACGCCAAAGGTAAAGCCGATGAACTCAGGAGGAATCTGGGAGCGGCGGGCCCACGTCTTAATAACCCCGGCAGTGCCTGGTTTCTTGTCGGCGACCTTCTTGAGGAGTTTGACGTCCACGTAAGGGCCTTTCTTGAGGGAGCGAGACATAGGTGTAAGGTGGCGCCCCTCGAGTATGCATAAAAAGAATCCCCGAGCGTCCGGCCGCTATACGTCCGAATGCTCGGTCTTTCCTGCAGACCCGGGAGCAAAAACCCGCCGCTGGCGGATACTGCAAATCTATAGCAAAGGCCGTGGGGTGTCAAACAATGGCTAAAACGGGGTCTTCAAGCTAGGATGGCCCTGGACGCGCTGACGTGTCCGGAAACCGGCGGGGTGACCCTATGGCTTACCGAGTAGTGATGCGAGCAGAGGTTGAGATTGAGCCGCCTATCGGGCTCCTCTTTACCCCGAGCTACGCAGCGTATACGAACAGGAACGCGAGCTGGCAGATCTTCGTCCAAATCCACGATGGCGAGGCGTGCGAACTCCTCAATATCGTCGAGGCGGGCGATCATCCTGATGCGGATGAGGTGATGCCGGAGAGCGAACCTGGTGGAATACTTGAACACTTTATCGGGCTGCATTTCCTCGTTCGTTTCGGCGACGGGGCCGAGCGGTGCCTTCATTATTCCAATTTCACGCGTCCATTTTGCGCCTAAACAGCGCGACTTCCGTGATGCGGGGGCCCTTGCCACAAGCGGGGCCTTCTTTTTTACCCCGCTACGTGCGTTATCATAGAGGGATGCAGCACCCCGCAAAACTCCTCCTCCCGCTCGCCGTTCTAGTCATCGTTGGTCTCGCGTCTTGGTATGTCCTTTCTCGCCCGCTCCCTCCAAAAGAAGAGCCGGTTGGCATAACCCAGAAGGGTGAGACGACTGAACATATTGTCGACAACGGTCTCTATTACGAAATTGATGCTGCGTATCCAGGCAAAACGAAGCTCCAAGGGGAAGCAAACGTTGCTGCAGTTGCCATCATGCGGAACTTCCTCGAAGAAGATATCGCTACCTTTAAAGAACAGAGTGGCCTCAATGCGCTCACCGCTGAAGACATTGAGATTATGGGCCTTGGGGGTGACCGCCGTTTCACCTACGCAAGCACCTACCACTCCTATACCTCTCCCCACACCGTCTCCTACGTCTTTGATATCTATATCGATACCATGGGCGCCCACCCCAACGGCCTCCACAAGACCTTCACCTTCAACCTTGAAAGTGGAGCTGCGCTTGGTATCTGGAGTCTCTTTGAGCCAAGCGATGCGTACCTCGATATCCTTCCCCAGATAGCTCGTCGAGAACTTCCTGAACTTATCGCAACAAAAGCCGGTATCCTGGTCTCTGAGGTCGATACCGACTACATCGTATCGGGTACGGAACCTACCCAGTTCAACTACGATGACTTCTACCTCGACGGAGATACCCTCGTGATTATCTTCCAACCCTACCAGGTCGGCCCGTGGGTCATAGGCACCCAAGAACTCCGCATTCCCCGTACTGAACTTGTAAACATCCTTCGCAGTGAGTACCGCTAGAGAGCGCTATACTTTCTCTCAAGCTGGCAACCCCTAGAGCAAAGGAGCTCCCACCATGGCACTACCAGCCGAGCACGATACCTTCGTGCGCCACTCGTCGAGACTCTTAAGCGCACTGCTTGGGGCGATGACCGGGTGCTCGATTGTCATCGCTGTAGTGGCTCTGGGTTCCACCGTGTATGCCCACACGACTGGAGACCAGCAGTTCTACCGTGATGTCGCTGCACCTGCGATTCTCTCCGGCATAGCGCTTAGCTCCCCGACGTTCGTTCTGCTCCTCATCGCAGCCTTCACCGGCAAGCGAAGGGCATAGCGAAACGGCCGCTCCCAAAAGGGGCGGCCGTTTAGCATTCTCTTTAGCCCTTCTTCCCCACCTTGCGGCGCGAGACGATGAAGACGTTTGAGTATTTCTTCGGCGTCCTCGTCTTCTGTCCCTTGCCGGTTGGCTTGCCCCACATGGACTTTGCCCGACGGAGACCGCGACCCTGGCGTCCTTCACCACCGCCGTGTGGGTGATCGACTGGGTTCATAGCAGTACCACGAACGGTCGGGCGAATACCCATCCAGCGAGAGCGGCCTGCCTTACCGAACTTCACGAGGCGTGAGTTCTCGTTGCCAACGGCACCAATCGAAGCCCAGGCGTTTCCCGAAACCTTGCGAATTTCAGTCGACGGGAGCTTCAGCTGCGCAAAGCCTGCGTCATGCGCAACAATCTCAACGTAGTTTCCTGCAGAGCGTGCAAGACGTGCACCACCATTAGGCTTCAGCTCAACATTGTAGACGAACGTACCAGAGGGAATCTTCCCAAGCGGGAGGCGGTTTCCGACTTTAATCGGAGCAGTCTCACTCACGAGGAAGGAATCACCCACCTTCAGATCCTTCGGAGCAAGGACGTAGCGGCGCTCGCCATCTGCGTAGAGTGCGCGTGCGATGAAACCGGTGCGGTATGGATCGTACTCAATCGTTTCCACCTTGGCTGGGATGTTCTTCTTGTTGTATGAGAAGTCGATATCGCGTAGGCGCTTCTTATGACCGCCACCCTGGTGACGAGTCGTGATGCGACCATCGGCATTGCGACCTGACTGCGACTTCTTCGCTTTCAAGAGGCGCTTCATGGGGCGGTCGCCTGAGAGAAGCTCCCGGTACGGAAGCGTACTCATGTTGCGACGACTCTTCGTGTATGGTTTGTAGGTTTTCATAAATGGTTTACGCGAAGGTGATGGTATCGCCCTTCTTCAAGAAGACGTAGGCCTTGTGACGAGCAGCACGCGTACCAAAGCCGCGCTTCTGGCGAAGTGCCTTGCGCTTTCCTGGCGTGTTTACCACGTTCACCTTACGAGGCGTTACCTTGTAGATTTTCTCGACAGCGCGAACAATATCTTTCTTCGTGGCTTCAGCAGGAACGGCAAAGACGTAGATGCCTTTCTCCGTTCCGATAAGCGCTTTCTCAGAAAGCCATGGTGCTTTGAGGACGCCCTCAAGACGACCGTCCGTATCGTGGACATCCTTGTGTACCTTCGGGGCGGTAGCCTTCTTCTTCACAGTCTTCTTTTTGGATGAGAAAAGTGCCATACGTTATTTGGTGAGACGGGCCGAGAGAATCTTGAATGCAGCCTCAGGCTCGCTGATGACGAGGTACTTCTTCGTCACGAGGTCGACTGGGTTCAAGTT
>CAYGFQ010000049.1:3824-4219 GCA_964349285.1 uncultured Candidatus Saccharibacteria bacterium
CCTCAGTGATGAGGCTTCCGATGTTACGGAAGGACTTCTCTGCGTTTGCATCCTTTGAGGCAAGGGCGATGACTGCGGCGTTATTGCGCTTCGTTGCGAGCATCTCCTGACCAGAACCCTTAGCAATAGCAAGGAGTGCTGCCTTCGCGTCTTTGGTCTTCGGTGCACCAAAGGAGAGCTTGTTCACGAAGATAATCTCACCGTCCTTCAACTTCTTTGAAAGAAGCGACATGAGTGCAACCGTACGCATCTTGCGATTAATCTTCACGGAATAGTCGCGCTCGGAACGAGGACCATGCGTCGTACCGCCACCAACCCAAATTGGTGAGCGCGTCGAGCCGTGACGTGCGCGGCCAGTACCCTTCTGCTTCCATGGCTTCTTACCACCGCCTGAG
>CAYGFQ010000050.1:0-4143 GCA_964349285.1 uncultured Candidatus Saccharibacteria bacterium
AACTCTCCGTTTGCTGGAAAGGAAGGGAAGTTCGTGACGTCTCGCCAGCTGCGCGAGTACCTTGAACGTGAGCTTGAGGTGAACGTTGGTCTCAAAGTCGATTTCGTCTCTCCAGATGCATTCAAAGTCTCTGGCCGTGGTGAATTGCACATCGCTATTCTTCTCGAGAACATGCGTCGCGCAGGTTATGAGCTGCAGGTCTCTCAGCCGCAGGTCATCATCCGCGAGGAGAACGGAGTGAAGCTTGAGCCGTATGAGGAAGTCATCATCGATACTCCGTCTGAATTTCAAGGTGCCATCATTGAACGCCTTGGTACGCGTGCGTTCGTCCTCCAGAACCTCGTGCAAGAGGGAAGTGGTGTTCGCATTACGCTTGAGGGACCAACGCGCGGTATCTTGGGCTACAAGAACCAGTTCGTTATCGACACGAAGGGTGAAGGCATCCTCTCCTCACGTGTGATTGGCTTCAAGCCGTATGCAGGTGAGATCAAGAAGCGCCAAGTTGGCTCGATGATTTCCATGGCACCTGGGAAAGCTCTCGGCTACGCACTTTGGGGTCTTCAGGAGCGTGGTGTGCTCTACGTTACTCCGGCTACGGAAGTGTATGAGGGCATGGTCATCGGTAACACCTCCAAGGGTGAGGAGATGATGGTGAACCCGACTAAGGGGAAGAACCTCACGAACGTTCGCTCTTCCGGAAACGACGAGGCTATTACGCTCGTTCCGCCGTTCTCACTTACTATCGAGCGAGGGCTTGAGATTATGGCTGAGGATGAGTACCTCGAAATCACTCCTGAATCAGTGCGCCTTCGCAAGCAGTTTTTGACTGAAACCGATCGGGCCAAGTCTCGTCGTTCCTAGTCCTCACACCTTTTTCATGTTTGTAGGAGTATAAGGGAGGGGTTACCAGCCCTAACCCACACTCTATGCTTCTCACTATTGCAGTCATTTTGCTCGTGCTCTGGGCCTTGGGCTTCGTCACTTCCTATACCATTGGCGGTTTCATCCACCTCCTTTTGTTACTCGCGATTGTTCTGGTCCTTATTCGCATCATTCGCGGCAAAAACCCAATAGCAGGTGCCTAGTTGCAAGATGACAGCAAACGCGAGCACCAAGCCCGCGCTTTGCGTTTTTGCGCTATGTGTGACATAATGCTTTCACAACGTATCTCCTACAGGTTTTCGTCTTGAGAGTTCCTCAAGACCACCCGGACAGCGAGACTTTACACGGGTGAAACTCTCGAGGCGTTGACTTACAAAACAGGGCACGACACTAGTTCGCGCTCTCCTAGATTAGATACACAATGGCAACAACTTATATCGTGCGAAAGAATTCCCGCAATGACCTTGCGGATCGTCCCGGCTATGAGCGTTTCGCTCAAAAGCGCAGTGGCGGTGGCGGCGGTCCACGCCGTCGTACGGGACCTGGTGGTCCTACAAGCGGCGGCCCTCGTGGTCGCGGCGGTGCTCCTCGTGGTGGCGGTGGACGCCCTCGTGGTCGCGGCGGCAATCGCCAGGAAATGGCAGTCGACCTCTCAAAGCTCATCAACAAAGCAAAGCCGCATGAGGTTGAGACTGCCTTCGCTCCGAAACATGCATTCTCTGATTTTCCTATTGATCCTATTCTGAAGGAAAACATCACTGCAAAGGGCTACCTAAACCCAACTCCGATTCAGGACGAGGCTATTCCACATGTCCTCAAAGGCAAGGATGTCGTCGGTCTTGCAAACACCGGAACGGGAAAGACGGCAGCATTCCTCCTTCCACTTATCGACAAGGTTCTTAAACTCCGTGCACTTGGTGAGACTGAGCGTGTGCTCGTCATGGTCCCAACCCGTGAGCTTGCAATACAGATTGAGGCGGAGTTCTGGGGCTTTGCGAAGCGTCTTCAGATGAACGCTGTCGTTTGTGTCGGTGGTGCTGGTATTGAGCCGCAGATTCGTGTGCTTCGCAGGAATCCTTCGTTTGTCATCGGTACGCCGGGACGCTTGAAGGATCTTGAGGAGCGTCGCGAGATTAAGTTCGGTGACTTCCGTACAGTTGTTCTCGACGAAGCAGACCGTATGCTCGACATGGGTTTCATCGACGACATGCGCTTTATCGTTGGCAAAATGCCAAAACCTCGTCATACGCTCTTCTTCAGCGCGACCATGGGTCGTGATGTTGAGCGCCTTATTGGTGACTTCCTCCACGAGCCAGTAACGGTTTCGGTGAAGACTCGCGATACGGCAGCAACGATTGATCAGGACGTCGTTCGCGTGACTCGCGACACGAAATTCGCAACGCTTATGGATCTCTTGAAGCAGCCTGAGTTCGATAAAGCACTCGTCTTCGGACGCACGAAGCATGGTGTTGAACGTCTTGCAAAAGACATTAGCCGAGCTGGTGTCCCGGCCGAGTCTATCCACGGTGATAAGACCCACGGTCGCCGCCAGAAGGCGCTCAAGCTCTTCAAGGACAATCATGTCCGCGTTCTCGTTGCGACCGATGTTGCAGCTCGTGGTCTTGATATCTCTGGTGTCTCACACGTCATTAACTACGACCTCCCAGCGACGTATGAGGATTACACCCACCGCATCGGCCGTACGGGCCGCGCGGGAAAGACCGGGAAGGCACTCACTTTCATCGAAGGTTCACACTAGAACTGTCACACTACACTACGGAAAGGCCGCGCTCGACGCGGCCTTTCCCTTAATCTTCTCTATGAACAGCAACACCACCTTCACAAACGTTTTCATTGTCATCATATTGGTTCTTTTGGTCGCCTTCGGTGTCTGGTACTTCACACTCCGCTCTGGTACGGAAACCGCACCCGAGAGGAACACCATTGAGGTCAATCTCGGGGGAGACGCTACGGCAGAACCGCCTGAACAGGGCACTCTTGACCCTTCTCAGTAGAGGATTTCCGGCTGTTGACGCCGTGCCTTGCCGGTAGGGTATACTGCTCCCATTGCACATAAACGTTCACTAAGTAGCATGGCAACATCGAAAGAGAATCCGGTGCTCGAGAAGTACATGACGCCCATCGCAGTCGTCCTCGGTGCGCTCTTGATAGCGCTCGCGGTCGCCTTCGGTCGCGGTGGTGTTCCGCAAGATGGCGGCGAACCACCGGCAGTCGTCGACATTAAAGAAGTAAGCACCGAGAATTCACCAGTCGTCGGTGAGCGCAACGCTCCCGTCACGATTGCTGTCTGGTTTGATTATCAGTGTCCGTTCTGCAAGCGCTTTGAGCTTGAGACGATGAAGCAGGTCTACGACAATTACGTTACGACCGGCAAGGTGAAGATTGTCTACAAAGACTTCCAGTTCCTCGGCCCCGATTCACAGACCGCAGCACTCTTCGCTCGCGCCGTCTGGGATGCGCATCCGAATCACTTCCATGAATGGCTCTTTGCCATGATGACGGCACAGGATGAGGAGCATGGTGGCTTCGGAGACCTTGCAAGCATCACCGAGCTTACCCGTGGCATTGAGGGTATTGATACTGATCGCGTGTTGCGTCTTATGGACGAAAACAAGGCGAAGTACGAGGCTGCTATCCTTGCTGATCGCGAGGAGGGTGCCAGCTTCGGTATCAATGGAACGCCAGGCTCCATCATCGGCACAAGCCTCCTTGCAGGCGCTCGCCCGTATGCAGAGGTTGCTGGTCTCATTGAGGCAGAGTTGAAGTAAGAGGTAGCTCTTGTGGTAAAACCGCCGCCAAGCGCGGCGGTTTTGCTTTTGTTACACTCTCCGTATGGGCGAACAAGCATTTCGAGCACTCGCAGAAGCGGTCTGGCAAGAATTGCCCGAGCGTTTCCTTAAGCATGTAAAGAATGTGGCAGTGCTTGTTGAGGATGAGCCGAGTGAGGAAGTCCGTATAGAAGAAGGTCTTGGGGAGGGAGAAACCCTACTGGGGCTCTATCACGGTGTCCCTAATACGGCGCGTGGGAGCGAGTATGGGGTGGGGCCCACGCTTCCCGACACGATAACGCTCTATCGTCTCCCCATTCTCGATGAAGCGCAGGAGCTTACTGATACCGACAAAAACCTCTTTCCCGAGATGGTGAAGAAGGTGGTGCGTGAGACTATCTGGCACGAGGTAGGGCACTACTTCGGACTCGACGAGGAGCCTATTAATCGCAGGGAAGGCGAGGGGACGAAC
>CAYGFQ010000051.1:0-3556 GCA_964349285.1 uncultured Candidatus Saccharibacteria bacterium
GTTATGTGTTGTGAGCTCTTTAACGATTGCATCTTCAATTTCTGTACGCGGAAAAGCGAAAATCTTCCGAGAGGATTCAGTAACCTCGCGGCGGAAGGAGCGCGGAGGTGGCTCAATCGGCGGTATGGTCATCGCTGAGAAAGGACGCGAACCGATACCGTCAATCATGAGTGACAGGTATATCTGCGCAAAGCCAAGATTCACCAGGTCCTCCTTCATGAACTCTGGCGAGAAAATGGTTTCGAGTATCTCTGCATCAAAGGGACCAACACGAAATGCCACCGTGGTACCCACGTTCCCAAAGACCGCAGCACGCACCTCCTCTTCCATCTGCTCGACGTACTGATGCGCAATGATGAGGTTCAACTTGTACTTGCGAGACTCTGAGAGAATCTCAGCAAACGTTTCGTTCGCGAAGTTCTGAAATTCGTCCACGTAGAAGTAGGAGTTCGGGAGTCGTGCGAGTGTCGTTTGAGACGCATCTGCGCGGCTCATCGCCGCTAAGAAGATACGCGTCGTGAGCATGGATCCAAGGAGGCGCATGTTCGTCTCACCCACCAAACCCTTCGAGAGGTTCATGATGAGAATCTTCCGTTCGTCCATCAAGGTCCGGATATCGAACGAGGAGTTCGGTTGTCCGATGATGTTCCTAATCAAAGGATTAGAGGTGAACTGACCAATCTTGTTTTGAATGGCTGGTGTTGCTTCTTGGGTGTACCGGTCTGTGTAGGTCGCAAACTCCTTCGTCCAGAAATCTTTCACGACCGGATCTTTCACGTTCTCGACGACTTTCTTGCGGTACACCTTATCGACATACATGCGGTTCACGGACAAGAGCGTCGCATCTGGGTATTCAAGAAGCGCGAGTAACGTATTGGAGAGGATGTACTCCATACGTGCCGACCATGCATCAACCCAAATCTTCTTGAAGGCGGCCATGAGACCAGACACCACGAGGTGGCGCTTGTCGTACCCCACGTCTTCCATGACGTTAAAGGCAATGGGGTTCTCAAGGTCAAACGGAGCAAAGTAGACGACGTCGTTAATGCGATTCTCTGGAACGTAGTCGAGAAGCTTGTCAGCAGTACCTCCGTGCGGGTCGATGAAGCATACCCCTTCCCCGTTGCGGATGTCTTGTATCGCCATGTTCTCAAGCAGGGTCGACTTACCCATGCCCGTCTTTCCGATGACGTACATGTGCTTGCTGCGATCTTTCTTCTTGATGCCAAACGGCACGCGCTTGCCGCGACTATCCGTTGCTGCAAAGTACGTTACCCGTTCCGGGTTATCCATACGCACTAGTATAACGCGGCGGCACTTAGTTGTTCATCACTGCCCGGAGACTCTCGTACTTATTCGCCGGGTCCCAGAATATCCAGGAAGTGAGGCCAGCATCATAGGTAGCTTGGGTTTGTGCGAGGATATCGCGTGGGAGATAGTCCTTGCCGTAATCAAAGTCCTGGAGCCACGGGCGAATCTTCTGTGCATCAAACGCTGGCTTCGTGTAGCGCCCTGTTGCAACTTCCTTAGTGGTGGTTGCTGCAGTCGCTGTTGCAGGAACAACGATGGTCTCAACTATGGCTTTCCCACTCAAGGTACGGACCGAAGTTTCAACGCCCGTCGTTCGAGCGACCGCCTTGTCCATCGCATATTTAATAATCTCGTAAGGATAGTCGTTCGGATCCCCGTAGCCATTGAAGCCGTCTGGATAGTGCGATGGGTAGACCATAGGCATCACGTAGTCGAAATACGGGAGAGCACGTTCAAGCTGTTGGCCAATACCAAGGTCATCGGTGTTTGAAGCTGCCATGCCGAAAAGATCCGCTGAGAGTGCAACACCGGTCGGATCCATCTCTTCATGCAAGTATTTGAAGAACTGTTCGAGTGCTTCGGAACGATTCGGGTTCTTGTAGAGCGCGTCGTCCATGGGGCCGTCAGACGGATACCGAATGTAGTCATAGTTCAATTCATCAAAGCCAAGCGCGACTGCTTCTTTGGAGAGTGTGATGATGTAGTCCCAGAAGGGGCGCGAAGAGACGTCGACGAAGTTCAGGCCTTTGTGATCCTTCCACGGGCGTCCCGTGGACTTACTCTGCACGGCCTGATCAGCATGCAATGAACTGTAGTGTGGGTCTTGGAAAACCGTGATGCGGCCAATAACGTAAATCCCCTTCTCATGAAGAGCTGCAACAAACTCTTTCATATCTCGTGCGCCACAGGTGAGAAGCGATGCGCTTTCAAGCAGTGGGCTCTCAGTCGCAAAGCCAATCGTGCCAGTGTAGTCCTTAATATCAATGACAACGGCATTCAGAGCTGAGGTATCGACGAACTTCACCAAAGAATCGCGTATGGAAGGTGTACCGACGACACACTGACTCATATAGATACCTTTAACTGCATCGGGTGTTGCAACGTGCCCTTCCGGAAGCTTTGCTTCTTCTTTCTCCTGTTGCTCTTCCTTGGGAGGCTCACTGCGTGAGTAGGTCGTCGCAAAGACGTGCGGTATGACAATCACCCCCACAAAGACGAGGGCCGCCAAGACACCAAGCGCCAAGAAAAGAAAGTGGGATTTAGGACGCGATGGGTGTGTCATGTGGGTGCCGCGGAGCGGACTGAGTTGAGGTGAGGCGACGCATGCGAAGTACTATCGCCTGCGCAAGTATGATGAGGCCGAGGATGGGAAGTATCCACATGAGCCATGAGTATGGAAGACCTACAAACGGAGAGAGTGCGACAAAGAGGCCGAGTAGAATGAGGGTTCCTTCGCGCGACATGTATCGATTCTAGCAAGCAGAGACGATGACGACAAATTCACCCCGTACCTCGTCGCTATGGGAGGTGAAATAGGCAGCCACCTCGGCCGGCGTCCCTTGCACCACAGACTCATGAATTTTCGTGAGTTCCCGGGCAACGGTTACCAACCGACCTTCAGGAAGTGCCTCAGCAAGCGAGGCAAGTGCCTTCTCGATGCGGTGCGGAGACTCATAGAACACAACCGCCCGCTCTTCCCCCGCAATCTCTTTAAAGAGGGTCTGGCGGCCCTTCTTATGCGGCAAAAACCCAAGGAAGATGAACTCTGCACTCTGAACGCCCGCTATGGAAAGCGCTGCCGTGAGCGCCGAGACACCCGGTACTGATTCAATACGCGCTTCATCCTGAAGACGCGCACGTACCTCAGCAACAAGCGCGTTCCCGGGATCACTAATGCCAGGCGTTCCTGCATCGGTCACAAGGGCGACATGCTTCCCCTCCCCCAAAAGAGCAAGTATGCGCTCGCTCGCAAGCTTCCCGCTTCGTGCATGAAAGATGAGCAGTGGCTTTTGGATATCGTAGCGAGCAAGAAGTTTTGAGGTAACGCGTGTATCCTCGCAGGCAATAACGTCACAACGCTTCAAAGTCTCAAGCGCACGGAGCGTGATATCTCCAAGGTTCCCGATAGGTGTTCCGATGACTGAGAGTGTTCCCATACTAGTTTGCAACAAGTTCATCTGCGACCTTATAGATATCGCCAGCACCCATCGTCACTATCACACAATCTTGCTTCGCCTGATTGCGA
>CAYGFQ010000052.1:0-3537 GCA_964349285.1 uncultured Candidatus Saccharibacteria bacterium
GACTACAGCGAACGAGTGGGGAAGTCAGCGCCGCTCCTACGTCCTCCATCCCTACAAGATGGTGAAAGACCATGAGACCGGGCATGAATCAGGGAATCCAGACGCAGTTCTTGCAGGTGACCTTGATGATTTTATAGACGCATCGGAAGTGAGTGGGGTATAATGCTCCGGTCATGATCTATTTCGACAAGGTGACGAAGACGTACCACGATGGTACGCCGGCCCTCGAAGAGGTCACGCTCTCCATCTCCCCCAAAGAGTTCGTCTCGTTAGTCGGCCACTCAGGTGCCGGTAAGACCACCTTGCTCAAGATGCTTCTTGCGGAGGAAGTACCAACCACCGGATCAGTCTTCTTTGAATCAATTGATATAGGAACGCTCCCGAAGAACACGCTCCACCACTACCGCCGAAAGATTGGTACGGTCTTCCAGGATTTCCGTCTTATCCCAAGTCGTACGGCCTACGAGAACATTGCTTTTGCCATGGAAGCGGCAGGACGTGCTGACGACGAGATTGCATCAGACGTTCCCTACATTCTTGACCTCGTTGACCTTGGTGACAAAGCAAATCACTTCCCGCATCAGCTCTCGGGCGGTGAGCAGCAGCGTGTTGCGATTGGTCGCGCCATCATCAATCAGCCAGATGTTATCGTCGCTGATGAACCAACGGGGAACCTTGACCCTGTGAACACGTACGAGGTTATTGAAATTCTTAAGAAGATTAACGAGCTTGGTACGACCGTCATCATCACGACGCACAACAAGGGCGTCGTCGATGCTATCGGGAAGCGCGTCATCACGATGGACAAGGGACGCGTCGTTCGCGACGACCCTCGTGGTAGCTACAGCCTATGAACTGGATGAACATTCGTCGGATATTGGTGAACGGTGCACGCAGCTTTGCGCGCTCAGGTTCCGTTTCCTTTGCAACAGTGCTCATCATGACCGTGACCCTGGGCATCATCGGCCTCCTCGTCTTCTTGTCTGCAGTCCTTTCCTTTACCGTGGGTGCGATTAAGGACAAGGTCGACGTCAACATCTATTTCGTAACAAGCGCTCCAGAAGGGGACATTATCACACTCCAGCGTTCGCTCTCGGAGTTGCCTGAAGTTGAACGCGTGACTTATACCTCCCGCGATGCTGCACTCGAGGAGTTCCGTGCACGCCACGCCGGTGACCAGCTTACTATCCAGGCCCTTGAGGAGCTTGGTGAGAATCCACTTGGTGCATCGCTTGCGGTGAAAGCTAAGGATCCGTCTCAGTATGAGCGCATTGTGGCGTTCCTTGAGGAAGAGCCCGCTCTGTCTGCTGACGGTACCTCCATCATCGACCGGGTGAACTATTTCCAGAATAAGGTCGTTATTGACCGCCTTACGGGCGCCATTCGCACGACGGAGACCGTTGGTCTTGCGATTGTCATACTCTTCGCACTCGCTTCTGCCGTCATCATCTTTGCAACCGTACGACTCGCTATCTATACTTCCCGCGACGAGATCGGCGTCATGCGGCTCATGGGTGCCTCGAACATGTATATACGGGGTCCCTTCATTGTGGCAGGCACCCTAGCGGGCGTTATTGCGGCCATTCTCGTCCTGGTGCTCTTCTACCCCATCTCCTGGTATGTGGGCTCCACCACCTCGCAGTGGCTCGGTGGCTTCAATGTCTTCACCTACTACACGCACTCCTTCCCGCTCTTCTTCCTTGTCCTCGTTGGTGCCGGTATCGTACTTGGAGCCGTTGCGAGCTACTTTGCTGTGCGGCGCTATCTGAAGATCTGAGCCATGGCTACTAAAGGACACAAATACATATTCGTCGTCGGCGGAGTGATGAGCGGCGTCGGGAAGGGTATTGCAACATCCTCAATGGGTCTCATTCTCACCAAGCGTGGGTATGAAGTGAATCTTGCGAAGATTGATCCCTACCTGAACGTTGATGCGGGCACCATGAACCCGACCGAACACGGCGAAGTATTTGTTCTTCGCTCGGGACTTGAGACGGATCAGGACATGGGGAACTACGAACGCTTCTTGAACCGCGATTTGAATGCGGAAGACTACATGACCTCTGGCATGGTGTATAAGTCGGTCATTGAAGCTGAGCGCGCACTCAAGTACGGCGGTAAGTGTGTCGAAGCCATACCGCACGTTCGTGATGAGATTCTGCGTCGCATTGAAGCTGCTGCAGCGCACAACGGAAGCCAGATTTCAGTCATAGAGATTGGGGGCACGGTCGGGGATTTCCAGAATGCACTGTATATAGAAGCAGCGCGCGTCTTGAAGATGCAGCGCCCCCAGGACGTACTCTTTGTTATGGTCTCGTACCTTCCCGTGCCCTCAACCTTGGGAGAGATGAAGACGAAGCCTACGCAGACAGCCATTCGTGAACTCAACTCCTATGGTGTCCAGCCAGATTTCATCATCGCTCGCTCTCGCACCGCACTTGATGATAAGCGTAAGGAAAAGCTTGCCGTCTCATGCTCAGTTCTGCCTGAGCGCATCATCTCTGCTCCGGATGTCGATTCCATTTACGATGTTCCGTTGAACTTTGAGAAAGATAATCTGGGTGAGCTGTTGCTCGATGCTCTTTCCTTGAATGGTAGCAAGCGAGCAGATCTGAAGGAGTGGGAGCGATTTGTGGAGCGCACCAAGATAACAGGACCCGAGGTGTCTATTGGTATCGTCGGGAAGTATTTTGATACAGGCGACTATATCCTCTCTGACGCTTATCTCTCCGTCATTGAAGGTATTAAATTCTCAGCAGCCGAGGTTGGTGTGAAGGCGAAGATTGATTGGATAAACGCAAAGGACTTCCAGGAAGGGAAAGGTCTTGAGAAACTTGCCGCCTATGACGGCATTCTTGTCCCAGGTGGTTTTGGTGAGACAGGCATCGAAGGAAAGATTCATGCCATTCGCTACGCACGGGAAAACAAGATTCCGTACTTCGGCCTTTGCTATGGCATGCAGCTTGCCATGATTGAGATAGCACGAAGTGCAGGTCTTGAAGGCGCACACACGGTTGAAATAAATCCAACCGCTGCACACCCCATCATTGATGTCATGGAAGGGCAGAAGGATGTTATTGCTGAGCAGAACTTCGGCGGCACCATGCGCCTTGGCGTGTATGTTGCAGAACTCGGGAAAGGCACCATCGCACGAGATGCGTATGGGAAAGATA
This sequence comes from uncultured Candidatus Saccharibacteria bacterium, assembly GCA_964349285.1. Taxonomy (GTDB): domain Bacteria; phylum Patescibacteriota; class Minisyncoccia; order Phycocordibacterales; family Phycocordibacteraceae; genus C7867-001. The sequence continues at coordinate 3,174 of CAYGFQ010000052.1, forward strand.
AAGTAGAAGAGCGCCACCGCCACCGCTACGAAGTGAATCCTGCGTATATCGAGAAACTCGAAGAGGCAGGTGTCGTCTTCTCCGGGAAGTCTCCAGACGGTGTCCTTATGGAAATAGCAGAGCTTCCACGCGACACGCATCCCTTCTTCCTCGGCACCCAGTTCCATCCGGAGCTCCAGGCACGCCCGCTTGCTCCGCATCCTCTTTTCACTGAGTTCTTGAAGGCTTCGAAAGTGCGTTCGGGGAAATAATGGCACTTTCACTCGTTTCGTTGAATATCAATTGGGACGTTCAGTTGAAGACGGTGGAGCCGTTCTTGCGCTCATGCAATGCCGATGTCGTCCTGCTTCAGGAAGTGTTAGAC
>CAYGFQ010000053.1:0-3121 GCA_964349285.1 uncultured Candidatus Saccharibacteria bacterium
ACTTGCATGCCTTATCCACGCCGCCAGCATTCATCCTGAGCTAGGATCAAACTCTCATTAAGAATAGGCGGAACACAAGAATTTACTCTTATTTCCTACCTTACCTTGCTCTAGTGTGATTACTAGATTTATTTAATTATCAAAGAGCGAACAAAAGCCCGGCCCCCGCATGGGGGCAGTGAGGGCATAGTACCCTCCCCCGAAAGGGGCGTCAACCCCTGGTTTGACGGCCTATTCCGAGGGGTATACGGTAGGGGCATCCAAGGCGATAGGCCCGAACAGAGGGAGGTGCTCATGGGACCCCGATTCCCACTACTCTTGGATGGTGAGACGGAAACGTCTCTCCAAGCCGGTGATGTCGTGAAGTTCGACAACCTCGGCAAATACACTTTTGAGCGCGGCGGAAAGCCCTTGGGCGTGAAGCGCGACTACGATGCCCCCATCGAGCAATCGTGGGAACCGGACACGAAGCCAAAGATCCCCTGTCCGGAAGCTTTGATTGACGTTGTTCTCCCCAACAATCTCTACCTCCGCGAAATCGGAGACGAGATCAAGGGGAAGCAATGGTTGCTCGAGCCTCGTAATCTGCGTTTCGCCTGAAGAGCCGATGTGCTCAAACTTTGCGGAGTCCTTCACAGGACTCCGCTTTCTTTTCCGGTATACTAGAAGGATATGAGGAAGGTTGTATCTGTCTCTGGCGGATTTGACCCGATACACCGCGGCCATCTCCACCTCTTTGAGGAGGCCAAGGGACTTGGTGACGATCTGGTAGTAATTCTGAACGATGACGAGTGGTTGTGGAGAAAGAAAGGCTACCATTTTCTACCGCTTGAGGAGCGCCTCGCAATCATCAAAGCGTTTAGTTGGGTAAATGAGGTGGTGGTACGAGACCCGAGAGAGACCTATGACGTCTCACATATGCTTGCCAAACTCGATGTACATATATTCGCGAACGGCGGAGATAGGAAAACGGAAGATGATATTGACGAAGCTGCTATTTGCCGTGAACGCGGGATTGAGATGCGCTTTGGCGTAGGAGATAGTGAGAAATTCAACTCAAGTTCGTGGATTATTCAGGATTTCTTGGAACGTGTAGGTGATCGCGTACATATCCTCCGAGAGACGGGGAAAGCACATCCGCCTGAAGCATAGAGAAAAATTGCGTATTGTTCTAGACGCGCTATACTAGGTCTAGCCGTCACGCCTTGGCCTACAAGCCAAACGCTCCAAAAGCGCGAGTGTTTGCTTGTGCGCAGTCCAAGGAAGACCTCTCCAATAAGAAAACCGGCAGCATAACGCGTGCCGGTTTTCGCTACTATATGCGCTGCTTCGCTTCCGCAAGCACTTCTTCGATTCGCAGATGCAACTCTTCAAGCGTACCTTCGTTCATGATTCTGAAATCGGCAGATGCCATGACTTCTCCCATGTTCTGCTCTTCCCCGGAGCCAGTCATCTCTGCATCTTCTTGTATGACAAATTCTTCAAACGAGACCTTGTCCGTCTCTGTACCACGAAGCACAACACGCTCGTAGCGAAGTTTCTTATCTGCATCAACGGCAATGATAAAACCACCGTGCTTACGAATATTGTCTGCCTCCGCCATATGCCGAACTGATTCCATGAGATAGTCGGTGATCCCGTTCTTCTCAGCGTCCTCAATAAACATCGTCGAGTAATAATCGTGGCGATAGGTGCGGCGCAGGTCGTTTGAGACAAGTCGCATGTTGGTTCGATTCACCGGGAGTCCGCGACGGATAATTTCTTCAGTCAGGTACGCCCGCACTGAGTAGTGCTTAAAACCTTTCTCCTCTTCAAGGTAGCGAACCACCTCTCCCTTCCCTGATCCATTCGTACCGGTGACGCCGAAGATCATTTCTTTTCTGTATCGAACATACGTGCGAGAGGCACGAGCAGCGGTGCAGATCGTGTAATTGACGAGAATGTACCAATCACAACACCGACCAACATAACGAGAGCGAAGTTTCTCGTTGCTTCAGCACCGAAGAAGATGATGGCGAGAAGAGCGAGTGCAACCGTGAGAGAGGTGTTAATGGAACGGCCCATCGTCTCATCAATAGCCTTGCCAATCGTTGTCTCAAACGGCTCCTTAACATTCTTTTCGAGATTCCAGCGTAGGTGCTCACGAATACGGTCGAAGATGACAATGACATCGTTCACGCAGTAGCCAAGGAGTGCGAGGAGCGCGACAACAAACAAAGCGTCTGCCTGTGCTCCCGTAAAGTATGCGAGGACGGCGAAGAAGCCTGCCGGTACGATGATGTCGATGGCAAGCATGGCAACGACAACGATACCGTAGCCCCAAGATGGGACGGGGCGCGAGACTTTACGGAAGACCCAAGCGATGTAGAGCATGATGGCAAGTGCCACAACGCCAATGGCATAGAGTGCCTTAATCGCAAGCTCAGAACCAAGAGAGGGGCCAACCGTCGTTGAACGAAGCTCGGTGAGCGGAGCTCCATCAATCGCAAGCGCCTTGAGGAGGGTGTCGTGCTCTTCAGGGGTGAGCATGTGGGTGCGAATCGTGACACTTGTTTCAGCACTCTCACGTACAGATGCGTCTGCAAAGCCTGCCGTTGCTGCAGCTTCTTTAACGAGAGCAATATCCGGGCGCGTAGTTTCATAGCGAACTTCCGTGAGAGAACCGCCTGTGAACTCTATTGAGAGCGGGAGTCCGAGGAACGCGAGTGCACCAATCGCTCCGACGAGAATGAGTCCCGTGAGCCAGAAGAAGAACGCGCGATGTTTGATGATAAACATACTATTTCGTGTGAAAGCCACTTGAGAGCAAGAAGCGCCATGCGCCCTTTGCCTCTCCAGGAAGAATAACGTTCAAGAAGACCTGTGTAATCGAGACGGCAGAAAGCAGTGACACGATAACGCCAAGTCCGAAGACGAGCGCAAATCCTTGGACGAGCGACGTACCCATCCAGAAGAGGATGACAGACGAGATAATCATCGTAAAGTGTCCGTCACGAATGGCTGGCCAGGCTCGAGCAAATCCTATCTTCGCTGCTTCCTTCGGACTCTTCCCTCCCCGAAGCTCTTCCTTCATGCGTTCAAAGATGAGCACGTTTGCATCGACGGCCATACCGATAGAGAG
>CAYGFQ010000054.1:0-2628 GCA_964349285.1 uncultured Candidatus Saccharibacteria bacterium
GGGTGTACACATCGTCACGGTGAACGACTATCTCGCACGACGCGATGCCTCGTGGATGGGGCAAGTGTATGACTACCTGGGACTTACCGTCGGTGCAGTGACCTCGAACGGCTCCTATATATATGATGCGTCGCACGTCCCGACCGACGAGGACAAGGTGCGAGACGAGGAAGGTTCCTTCCGCGTGTTCTATGACTACCTCCGCCCGGTCTCAAAGCAAGAGGCCTATGCTGCAGACATAACCTATGCGACCAATAACGAGCTCGGGTTCGACTACCTGCGCGACAATACGGCGTATGACGCCTCACAACTCAGTCAACGAGGGCATCACTATGCGATTATCGACGAAATTGACTCCATTCTTATCGATGAAGCCCGCACCCCGCTCATCATCTCGGGACCTGCTGCAGATGCAGAGGGTCTGTATGAGCGCTTTGCTGGGATAGTCCGTTCTTTTGAAGAGGGAACTGATTACACGATTGATGAAAAGCAGCGAGCCGTCCAGGTGACCGAGGAGGGCATTACTAAGGCCGAGAAAGCTCTTGGTATCGAGAATCTCTATACCGAAGGAGGCATGAAATATGCCCACCACCTGGAGACGGCTATCCGTGCCAAAGCCCTTTTCAGGAAGGATAAGGAGTATGTGGTCAAAGATGGGGAGGTCGTCATTGTCGATGAGTTCACGGGCCGCCTCCAGCCGGGTCGTCGTTGGTCGGAAGGCCTCCACCAGGCCATAGAAGCTCGTGAGGGGGTCCCCGTGAAGCGCGAGACCCGAACCTATGCCTCAGTGACCTTCCAGAACTACTTCCGCATGTACGAAGCCTTGGCAGGCATGACTGGTACCGGCCTTTCCTCTGAAGAGGAGTTCTATACCGTCTATAAGCTCGACGTTGTTGCTATTCCTACGAATCGTCCCGTCGCCCGTAAAGACCGTGATGATCTCATTTTCCAGACGAATGTTGGCAAGTACAAAGCGCTCGCACGCGACGTAAAGACGCTTCATGAGAAAGGCCAACCAGTGCTTATCGGAACGGTCTCAATAGAGGACAACGAAGTCGTCAGTAGTGTTCTTACGAAAGAAGGGGTTCCGCACGAGCTGCTAAACGCAAAGAACCACGAGCGAGAAGGAGAAATCATTGCTCAGGCTGGAAGGAAGGGGAGGATTACGGTTGCGACGAACCTTGCTGGTCGCGGCGTCGACATAAAACTCGGCGGTGTGCCTGCTAATCCTCAAGAGCGTGAAGAGGTCGTCGGCATTGGCGGACTCTGCGTTATTGGTACTGAGCGGCATGAAGCACGTCGCATCGATGACCAGCTTCGAGGCCGTGCAGGGCGTCAGGGAGACCCTGGCGAGACCCGTTTCTATGTTTCTCTTGAGGACAAGCTCATGCGCGTCTTTGCTTCCGATATGGTTAAGAACGTAATGGGCACGTTCCGTATCCCCGAGGATGAACCTATAGAAAGTCCGATGATTACTAAGTCGCTTGAGACAGCGCAAAAGCGCATTGAAGGTTTCAACTTCGATGCTCGCAAGCAGGTCTTGGCGTATGACGATGTTCTCAATACGCAGCGTCTTGCTATCTATGAGCGCCGTCGCCAAGCTCTTTTTGGCACAACCGAGGAAGTTGTAGCGGTTATTAAGGAGATGGTTTCAGGGGATGCTGAGGCGGAAAAGGCACTGGAAGCAAAACAAACAGAATTCGGAGAAGCATTCCCACACGTCTTGCGCCGCCTCCTCCTTCAGATTACTGACGCATCCTGGCTCGAGCATCTCGAGACAATGGAGTACCTACGTCGTTCCGTCTCGCTTCGTGCTTACGGACAGCGCGACCCTTTGATCGAATATCGACGTGAAGGACTGGTGCGTTTCCAAACACTCGAAGAAGGAATCAAGCATGCCCTGCAACATGCTCTCCCGCGCATTGCACCAGCTGATGATGCACGTATACGCAAGGAAGAAGAGAAGACCAGGAAGGCGCTCGAAGCTGCTGGAAACGAAGGCAAAGAACAGGCGCCCATCACTAAGTCGAATACGTATGGGAGAAACGATCTCGTTACCATACAGAAAGGGGAAGAGAAGCAGACGGTGAAGTACAAGAAAGCCGAGTCTCTATTTGAGGAAGGTTGGGTTATTGTGTAGCTATATGGCATTCATAGACGAAGTCGAGGTACAGGCACAGGCCGGGAAAGGCGGCGCTGGCGTCGTGCGCTGGCTCCATATCAAAGGTACGGAAAAGGGAGGACCTGCAGGAGGAGACGGAGGCAAAGGTGGCGATGTCATCATTGAAGGCATGCGTGATCTCGCGATTCTCGCTACCTATCGCTTTACCAAAAAGTTTCGCGCTCAGAATGGTGGCTCTGGTGCTAACAACAATAAACATGGTGCGGATGGCGCGCCGGTCATACTGCAAGTTCCAGTTGGTGCATTCATCGAGGTTAAGCAGACGGGCGAATCGTTCGATATTCTCCGCGAAGGAGAACGAGTTGTCGTCTTTAAGGGCGGTCCCGGTGGCTATGGGAACGCACACTTCAAAAGCTCCACAAACCAGAATCCGTACCAGGCGACGGAGGGGAAACAGGGTCAGGCTGGGGATATCCATATCACCCTCAAACTCATCGCTGATGCAG
>CAYGFQ010000055.1:0-2614 GCA_964349285.1 uncultured Candidatus Saccharibacteria bacterium
TCGTGATAGAGGTCGTTACCTTCGCGCACGCGCTCACCGACGCCGGCGAACACCGAGTAACCGCCGTGATGCGATGCCACGTTATGGATCAATTCCTGAATGACGACGGTCTTACCGACGCCTGCACCACCGAAGAGACCCACCTTACCTCCCTTCAAGAACGGAATGATGAGGTCGATAGCCTTAATACCCGTCTCAAAGATTTCAGCCTTTGTGGTCTGCTCGTCAAAGGAAGGTGGCTCGCGGTGAATCGGGAGACGTGGGGTGTTTGCACCGATAGCTTCTTTGCCATCGATGGTCTCGCCAAGCACGTTGAAGAGGCGTCCGAGTGCTGCTTCACCCACAGGAATGGAGATCGGGGCTCCCGTTGCAGCTGCAGACTCGCCACGGGAAAGGCCGGCGGTGTCCGTCATTGCGATCGTGCGCACTCGATCAAGTCCGAGGTGTGCGGCAACCTCAAGCGTGATCTTGGGGTGCATCTCGCCCTTGTCGATGATGAGTGCATCGCCTATTGCCGGGCGATCCTTCTCAAAATGCACGTCGACGACTGGCCCGATGACTTCTGTAATAGTTCCTGTATTCATACGTTTCCCGATTATACCTAAGTTGCTAATGCTTCGCGACCGCCCACAATCTCAGAGACTTCTCTCGTAATCGCGGCTTGGCGAGCCTTGTTAAATCGTCTCGTGAGTTCTTTGGTAACCTCCTTCGACTTATCCGACGCATTCTTCATCGCGACCATGCGCGCCGAGTGTTCGGATGCCTTCCCCTCTAAGAGCATGTGATAGAGGGAGACGGCAACTAGTCTCGGCACGAGAATCGTGAGCACTTCGTCCCCTTCGCCCTCGACCTCGTAGGAAGCGGGAGCTACCAAGGCATCCTCGTCGCTCCACTTACCTTTCGTTGGTCGAATATCTTTCACCAACTCGCCAATCGCGTCTAGGGAAAGCGGAAGGAGTTTGCGTGCCGTTGGCACCTGCTCGAATGTCGACTTGAAGTTGCTGAAGACGGCAACGACTTCGTCGAACTCCTTTGCAAGGAAGCCGTCAGAAAGCTCACGCGAAAGCTCTTCCATCGCTGAAAGCGCAACATCATCACGACGATTCTCGGTGTACGAAGCAATCGTGTAGCCGCGGCGCATGAAGAACTCCATACCCTTCTTGCCGTACGCAAAAACACGCACCTGCTCTTTGTCATACGAAGCAACTGCCTCAAGAGCCTTCTTAATGACACCGCTATTCAACGACCCTGCGAGTCCCTTGTCACTCGTCATGATAACGAGTGCCACGTGCTTCACTTCCCGCGCCTCAGCAAGCGGGTGGCGAATAACGTCCGAGGAACCGGAAAGGCGAGCGAGCACCGAAAGTGCTGCACGAGCATAGGCACGACCTTTCATTGCCGCCTCCTGCGTCTTTCGCATCTTCACGGCAGACACGGCTTCCATAGCACGCGTCACCGTGTGCATGCGCTTTGTGGCTGCAATCTTCGTTTTGATGTCTTTAAGAGCCATGTTCGAGGTGAATGAGCGCAGTACGAAGTGCCTGCTTAGTGAAATTCTTCCGATCCAGACGACCTTTAGTGAAGATACCAATCGCACCTTCACCCCAGCCGACATAGTCGGCATTCGTGAGACCCAGGTGCTTGGTTACATCACTCATATTCATGCCGTCTTCGACAATCATGCGCATGAACTCTGGATTAGGTGCTTCCCATGCAGAGGAAAGGCCGAGGTGATTCTGTTCTCCGTCATGAATAACGCAGACGCACACATCCATGTAGCCGCTTTTGGTACCAGGTACAGGCATGAGACCTGACTCGATGCCAATGGCGTAGTCGCAGTCGGTGAAGGCTCCCGTAGCGCGGTGGATAGCACCCGCAACCGTTTCCTCAAGCGTGCGTGGTTGGTCTGTCTTCCCAGGAACTGGTTCAACGCTCTCAACAAAGACACCATCCAGGAAGGGATACTCCTTGAGTATCTCCTCAACCGCAGCAACCTTTGCGGGATTCTTTGAAGCGACTTTGACCTTCTTACCCATGGAGTGATTATGCCGAGCGTCCGACGAACTTCTCGAGCACCGAGCGAAGGGTCTTCTCCGTCTCTTCTGTTATCTCGCGGGTATCGCGAATCGAGGCGAGCACATCGCCTGCTTCACGAAGCAAGAAGTCCTGGAGCTTACGCTCCATGGCGCTCGTTTCTTCAGGAGCAAAGGTGTCGAAGAAGCCGTTTGTTGCTGCGAAGATGACTGCTGCCTGCATTTCAAAGGCAACCGGCTCACCATTCTTCTGCTTCAAGACTTCCGTCATGCGACGTCCGCTATCAATGCGCTTCTTGGTGTCCTCATCAAGATCCGAAGCGAACTGCATGAAGGCCTCAAGTTCGCGGAACTGCGCGAGCTCGAGCTTAATCTTTCCGGACACTTTCTTCATAGCCTTCGTCTGCGCAGCAGAACCCACGCGCGACACCGAGTTACCGGTATCGATTGCCGGGCGTGTTCCCTTGTTGAAGAGATCGGTCAAGAGGAACATCTGACCGTCCGTAATCGAAATAACGTTCGTTGGGATGTAGGCCGAGATATCGCCTTCCTGCGTCTCGATGATAGGAAGCGCGGTCAAC
>CAYGFQ010000056.1:0-2528 GCA_964349285.1 uncultured Candidatus Saccharibacteria bacterium
GCCAGTACCCTTCTGCTTCCATGGCTTCTTACCACCGCCTGAGACTTCACCACGGAACTTGGTGTTTGCGACGGTCGGGCGAGCATTTGCCTGCATGCCAATCACCACCTGGTGCACAAGATCTGCGTTCCAAGGTGCACCAAAGACTTCCGCTGGAAGCGCGATAGTACCAGCAGCCTTACCGGAGAGGTCGTAGATGACTGCCTCACCCTTGCCAGCCTCAATGACCGGAGCCTTCTTAGCTCGCGGTGCGGCCTTCTTTGCAGGAGCTTTCTTCGTCGTTGTCTTTTTTGCAGTTGCCATATGAAAAGTATTAGACGGCGATTATCTCGACCAAGGAGCCGCGGGCACCCGGAATCGCTCCTGAGATGATCATCTCACCGGACTTAGCATCCACGTGAAGGACCTTCAGGTTCGTCACGGAAACGCGCTCGCCACCCATGCGACCGGCCATGCGCATACCCTTTGCGACGCGACCGCCGGCACGACCACCGCCACCGATAGAACCTGCCTCACGCTCAGAGTGCTTCTGGCCGTGTGAGCGGCGACCGCCATGGAACCCGTGGCGCTTCACCACGCCCGCAAAGCCCTTACCCTTTGAGGTACCGGCAACGCGAACGACATCACCCGGAGCAAACGCATCCAGGGTAACTTCCTTTCCAACTTCAAACTCGCCCGGATTCTCTACAGAAAACTCCTTCAATACCTTGAAGGCCTTGCCATGCTGCGCCTTTGCAAGGCGCTTCGTGGTCTGCGTCTCAAAACCAACCTGGACAGCGTTATAGCCATCCTTTGCATCCGTGCTCTTCACCTGCGTCACGACAATAGGACCCGCCTTGAGGACGGTTCCAGCATGCACGACTCCCTTCTCATCGAAGATCTGCGTCATGCGCTCTTTGCGTGCGAGGATGAATTTCATGTAAAAATAAATCGCGCCTCAATAGCGCGGGTTAGAAAGCTTCCCGGCCATTGGTCCGTCCCCTAGGGACGTACGTAGCGACCTAGGGACAATACAGGAAGGCTTGGGAGAATGCAAGAAAGGCTCGCGAGGTGGATTCGCAAGCCTTTCTCTGGCCTTACCGGAGCCGTGCGGCGACCGCATCGGAGACACCGAGCTTGTCAGCAAGAAGGAGTCTTCGTTTCAGAAGGGGTTCGAGGTTGTGCCAGTGCCAGTCACCGATGATGAGACTCTCACCCCAGTGTTGTGCCTCTTTCCTCCTCGCATCCATGAACTCCTTTAACTCACGCATCGCCGCGTTCGTCTCTTTGAGCTTCTTGATGCGCCACGCACGCAGGTTCTTCCGGTAGTAGGCGTAGAGAGATTTGAACATGTCGCACCTCCGGCAATAATTATAAAGCAAAACCGCCCCATCGCTGGGGCGGTTTTACTTGGTCTTCTTTAGACCATCTTGACGTCGATCGTCACACCGGACGGAAGGTTGAGGTTCGTGAGAGCTTCAATCAACTTCGCATTCGGCGAGAGGATGTCGATAACGCGCTTATGAATGCGCATCTCGAACTGCTCACGAGCGTCCTTGTGGACGAACGTTGAGCGGTTCACCGTCCATCGCTTCACTTCAGTCGGGAGCGGCACCGGGCCGACGACCTTCGCATCGAAGCGCGCCGCCGTGTCCATGATTTGCTTGACCGAGAGATCAAGAATCTTGTGCTCGTAGGCGCGTACCTTGATCCGAAGCTTGCCTTCGCCCGCCGGAGCCGCAGCCTTGCGGGAAGTCTTTGGTGCTTTAGCTGCGGTTGCCATAGGGGTATGCCGTATCGATTCGTCGCTTACGCGATGATCTTCGTGACAACGCCTGCACCGACCGTCTTACCGCCTTCGCGAATAGCGAGGCGCTGCTTCTCCTCAAGCGCAATCGGAGCGACGAGCTTCACCTTGAAGGTAACGGTGTCGCCTGGCATGACCATCTCCTTTCCTTCCGGAAGGGTGACCTCACCAGTCACGTCCGTGGTGCGGACGTAGAACTGCGGCTTGTAACCAGAGAAGAACGGGGTGTGGCGACCGCCCTCATCCTTACCAAGGATGTATACCTCAGCCTCAAAGTCGGTGTGCGGGGTAACCGAACCAGACTTTGCCAAGACCTGACCGCGGTGCACGTCCTCCTTCTTCGTTCCGCGAAGAAGAATACCTGCGTTGTCGCCGGCCTGACCTTCCTGAAGCTGCTTGTTGAACATCTCGATACCAGTGATGGTCGTCTTCGTCGTCGGCGCCATGCCCACGATCTCGACTTCCTCACCGACCTTCACGATGCCGCGCTCGATGCGGCCCGTAACGACGGTACCGCGACCTTCAATCGAGAAGATGTCCTCGATTGGCATAAGGAACGGCTTGTCCGTCTCGCGCTCAGGCTGCGGGAAGTAGGAGTCCATCGTGTCGACGAGCTCCTTAACCTTCAATGCCCATTCGTCGTTCGCGTCCTTGGCCTCAAGAGCCTTAAGACCTGAACCCTTGATAACCGGGGAGTCCGTGAAGCCCTGCTTGGCAAGGAGTTCCTTGATCTCCTCTTCAA
>CAYGFQ010000057.1:0-2487 GCA_964349285.1 uncultured Candidatus Saccharibacteria bacterium
GTCTTACGCAGGCTGAGTACTTCCGCGATGAAGGCGGTAAGGACGTGCTCTTCTTCATGGACAACGTCTTCCGTTTCGTGCAGGCAGGTTCTGAGGTGTCTTCGCTTCTTGGTCGCATCCCATCTGCCGTGGGCTATCAGCCAACCTTGGCTGAGGAAATGGGCCGCCTACAGGAGCGCATCACCTCGACGAAGAAAGGTTCTATTCCCTCCGTGCAGGCTGTCTACGTTCCTGCCGACGACATCACGGACCCAGCACCGGCAACGACCTTCGCCCACCTCGACGGAGGCGTGGTGCTCTCACGTCAGCTCGCTTCGCTTGGTATCTACCCAGCTATCGACCCACTCGCTTCCTTCTCTGCAGGTCTCACGCCGGAGATTGCTGGTGAAGAACACTACCGGGTCGCAAACCAAGTGAAGCTCGTTCTTCAGCGCTACAAGGATCTTCAGGACATCATTGCGATTCTCGGTATTGAGGAACTCTCCGACGAGGACAAGCTCACCGTCGCACGTGCTCGTAAGCTCGAGCGCTTCCTCTCGCAGCCCTTCTCAGTGGCTGAAGTCTTCACCGGTTCGCCAGGTCAGTACGTACCGCGCGAAGAGACCGTGCGCGGTTTCCGCGAGATTGTCGAAGGCAAGCACGATGATAAACCTGAGTCAGCCTTCTACATGAAGGGCGGTATCGACCAAGTCGGCTAATGGCAAAGATCTTCCATCTTACGGTTGCACGCGTCGGAGAGAACATCTTCGATGGAGACACTATCTCCGTCGTACTTCCGGGAGCGGATGGAGTTTTTACCGTACTTGCAGGACATGAAGCTTTTGTTTCGGAGTTGAAGGAAGGGGAGATAAAAATAGAAGCAGCAGATGGGACCAAGCACCATGTTGAAGTAGGGCACCGCGGCATTGCTGAAATCTCAGGAAATCAAGCGACGGTGTTGCTCTAGCAATCCCCGTTTACTCCTTGCGCGCTTCTTCGCCTCCCCTACAATGATCACATGAGCGAAGACGTACCCTTCATTTTAAAGCCTGCTGGTCCGAGCCACTACTACGGTGACACGGTTCGTATTTTGTTTGTTGTTTGCGCAGTACTCATTGTGGGAGCGCAATTCATTGGCTCGCCGTTCCTCACTCCGGGTGCTTCGATGATTGCCGCTGTTGCGCTCGTAATTGCGGCAGGACTCACGAATCCTGTGCAATTCTGGACGCATATCGTAAACAGTTTCCTCGCTGGTATTGGCGCGGGACTCTGCGGTTATATCTCACTCGCACACTATCGCGGTGGAGAATCTATCCTGAACGAATTTCTCGTTATTATCCTCGCCATTCTCTTTTTGATTGCACTCTACCTTTCGGTGAAGACATTGCGTGGCATATTGATGCGCGGCGCTCCGGTCATCAAGTAAGCAGATTTCCTCGCGTGGTACACTGTGCGTTATGAAGAATTTCTTGTTGCGTCAGGTTGCTAAGTTTAAGCTTAAAAACGTCCCGGAAGGGCAACGGGAGCAGATTTTGACGATGCTCGAGAAGGATCCTGAGCTCATGAAGAAGATTGGTGAGGAGATTGATCGCCGGGTTAAAAAGGGTGGCGAGAATCAGATGAAAGCGACCATGGAAGTCATGAAGAAGTACCGCACGGAGATTGCGGAGTTGATGCGCTAGATATGAAAATCTACATTTTGCTCGGCCATCCGAATAAGGAGGGTACCCTCTCAAGCGAGTTTGCCGGTACCTATGAACAAGCAGCAAAAGCTGCCGGCCACGAGGTGCGTCGCACCAACATCGGTGACCTTGCCTTTGATCCAATTCTCCACAAAGGGTATCGCGAGATACAAGCACTTGAACCTGACTTGAAGCAGGTACAGGAAGATATGCGCTGGTGCGATCATCTCGTTATCGTCTATCCGCTTTGGTGGTCCTCGATGCCGTCCTTGTTCAAGGGCATGTTTGACCGCATGTGGCTTCCGGCTTTTGCCTTCCGCTTTATCAAAGGTCCGGATGGGAAGTCGACTATGGGTTGGCAGAAGCTTTTAAAAGGGAAGTCGGCACGCGTTATTGTACTCTTGAAGAACTTCCCTATCCTCGAACGCTTTATGTTCGGAGACTATACGGCGGAACTCGTCGATGCCGTTCTTCGATTTGCAGGCTTCAAGGTCCGTTTGACCGAAGTCGGAAACTCAGAAGCGCTCTCGCCTAAAGTTAAGGAGCGTTGGATGAAAAAGGTCGCGGAGCTCGGGAAGAGGGCAAAATAAGTGGCACGGGGCTGATTTTCCATACATCTTGACAGATTGTAGTATTATAGGTATTTTGTTCCATACCCAGCATCTCGTTTCTCGGAGACTGGTTCCTACGAGCAGAGTCGTAGGGAGGACAGGGATAGCGGCCGGGAGTGTAGTGTTCTGTATCGGTTGCGAAAAGAATGAACATAGGACCTGAGGCGCGCAGCGACGCATCCTCACTCGGGCAACCTAAAGGAAGAAGGATGCAG
>CAYGFQ010000058.1:0-2033 GCA_964349285.1 uncultured Candidatus Saccharibacteria bacterium
CGTCCATCTGGGCGGCACCCGTGATCATGTTCTTGATGTAGTCGGCGTGGCCGGGAGCGTCGATGTGGGCGTAGTGCCGATTCGGACTCTCGTACTCCGAGTGGTGGAGCGCGATCGTAATACCGCGCGCCTTCTCTTCAGGAGCGTTGTCGATGTTCTCAACGTTCTCAACGCGGGCCTTGTAGCCAGCTGCGCTGTTCAAGTTAAGGACGTTCAAGATACCTGCCGTGAGCGTGGTCTTACCGTGGTCAACGTGACCAATAGTACCCACGTTCATGTGCGGCTTGCTGCGATCAAATGCATCTGCCATACGTTTGTGTAAGTAACTGGTAACTAAGTGATAAAGGCAGAGGCCTTTCCTTAGAAAGGTGCTGCCAAACTGACTTCCCGCGCAACACCTTTCACCAGTCCTTTGTGGGGACCATGTAAAAGAGCGTTGTTCTCGCGTTAGTACCAAGGTAGCGCGCACTGAAAAAAAGGTCAACCTGTCCCCTTCCCCTCTTGCATCTTCAGGAGTACGCTTGCCATGGGACCGGACGGTTGTCGCTCGGATCCCGGCAAAGCCACGAGGTGCTGCCATGGCTACCAAGAAAAGCCTTTTGAAGACTCTGCTCACACCGTTCACGGCAATCTGGGGCTTCGTCTCCGGCATCCCGGACGCCGTCGACTTCGTCTTCGGACGTGGACTCGACGACATCATCCCGAACGGATGAGCCGCTACAAACGTAGCTACTGTGGCCCGCGCCCCACCCTCTCCGGAGGACTGGGGCGCTCGCTTTTGCATATGGGGGAGCAGGGGTATAGTCGCAGGTGCGGGGCACGGGTGCCCGGCACATCAAAGGGAGCCGCCAATGGCAGAACCTGAGATAACAGAACTACCCGTCGACGTAGAGGAGGAGCCGATCCACTGGTTAGCAGCTGGTGTCGTGCTCGCGCAGATCATCTTCTACGCCGTACTTTTGGTGCTCTACTTGCTCTTCGCAATGCCTGTGGGTGCGCTTATATGTGCCATCCTCGCCGTTGTCTTTGGACTCCTCGCCCTCTTGCATGACCCGTTTCCGGACTGGGTCGGCTGGCTGGCGCTCGCGGCGCTCGCGATTTCGATCGTGTGCAACGCAATCCGTGCTCGCATGGATGGAGACGATGACGATGATGAGGAAGGGATTATCTAAGCAATCCCCTGCAGTGCAGAAGCGGCGGGCCTTCGGGCTCGCCGTTTTTCTTACCTAACCTCGTTTGGTATAGTCATTTATGAGGGCACACCCCCGCCCTCGTAGCACAAGGAATTGGCGAGATGCAACATCTCCCACAAATCCTGGGCATCCTGGCCCTTTTCGTGATCTTCGGAGCGCCAATCTTGCTGCCGCTCTACAAGAAGACGATCGAGAAGCTCCGGTGAATACCCGTGCTAAGCGTCCCCGGCTTTGAGCTTTACTCGCCGGGGACGTTTTCGTTCTCCCCACCCCTCGTGTGTACCAACTGCTTGCGAGGCGTACGCTACAGAGGGGGACGCGTTTAGGACGGGGGTCAGAAATGAAAACCGGAATGGACGATCCTTTCGAAAACGCGCTCTACTGGATGAACGTACTTCCCTTGGGCCTCGTGCTCATAGTCTGCGGGTGGTGCGAAGACGCTAGTGACGCAGTTTCGATCATGTGGAAGAAGCGCCCAGACGTTTCACACATACTGAACTTGTTCCTGTAGGCCTCGAGCCTGCGCACGAAAAAACCCCGACTTTGCAAGCCGGGGTGTTTTCTTTTCTCGTTGTCTTACTTTCTTGACGCGATGATGTCTGCAGCGACGTTGTTCGGAACAACTTCGTAGTGATCGAACTCCATGGTCATGGAACCGCGACCTTCTGTCATAGAGCGGAGTGTCGTCGTGAAGCCGAACATTTCTGAAAGCGGCACCTTGGCATGCACTGCTTTGTTCATACCGCGATCTTCCATGCCTTCAATCGCACCGCGCTTCCCTGAGAGCGAACCGGTGATATCACCCATGAACTGCTCAGGGACGACGACCTCGACTTTCAT
>CAYGFQ010000059.1:0-2026 GCA_964349285.1 uncultured Candidatus Saccharibacteria bacterium
ATTCAACATCGATGCGTATGCAGACGGCGCGTGGTCTTCTACGAGAAGGGGAGGCTATTTTCTCAAGATACCCACTTATCGACGCACGTACCCTTCCGTATGCCGGGAAAGCGGGTCCCGACTACCTCTATTCAGAAGATCCAAGCACCTGGGATGGAGGCTACGAACAGCGTGCACTCACGGGTGCCTCGATTACGAAAGAAGGAGTCGAGTACCGGTTTTTCACGACGCACTTCACCTGGACTCAAAATGGAGCAGCAACCGATGCTCAGCAAGACGATATGCGCCGCATGCTCGCTCTTCTTGCGAAAGAAGAGCCTTTTGTTCTGGCAGGAGATTTCAATGCACCGCGTGGTTTGGCGACTTTCGCCCTACTTGCAAAGCAGTACCAAGACAACATACCCGATACGTACAAGACCAGCATCGACATCTCGCGTCACCGTTCAGGCAAGACACAGGGAGAACACCTCTCGAAGCTCATGGTCGACGGTCTTTTTACGTCCTCTGGTTTTGAAGCTACAAACGTGAAGCTCACCTTTGGGGTGAGCGATCACGCTGCTATTGAAGCACTGATAGAACGAGTTTAGATCTTTACGATCTCCTCCCACGGACGTCCTGCAACGCCGAAGTGGCCGTAGGCAGCTGTATCACGGAAGATAGGGCGGCGAAGACCGAGGCGCTCGATGATTGCCTGTGGGCGGAAGTCGAAGTTCTTGTTGACGATGTCCGAAAGATTCTTTCCCTGATCATCGAAGGCTTCGACCATCACGGGGTCTACGCGACCAATGGCAT
Organism: uncultured Candidatus Saccharibacteria bacterium; assembly: GCA_964349285.1. Classification (GTDB taxonomy): domain Bacteria; phylum Patescibacteriota; class Minisyncoccia; order Phycocordibacterales; family Phycocordibacteraceae; genus C7867-001. The sequence goes on from CAYGFQ010000059.1 coordinate 793, forward strand.
AGGCGACAGAGACGAGTGCTTTCTTGGCGTAGCCGTTTGCAACAAGGTTCTTTGCGACGAAGCGGCACATGTAGGCTGCTGAGCGGTCTACTTTCGTCGAGTCTTTGCCAGAGAATGCACCACCACCATGGGGCATGAGGCCACCATAGGAGTCGACCATAATCTTGCGACCCGTGAGACCGGCATCTGCTTCAAAGCCACCTTGTACGAAGCGTCCCGTTGGGTTCACGAGAATCTCGATGTTTGCAAGGTCACCGAGCACTGGTGTGAAGAGATGCTCGATGAGGTCTGCACGAATCTGCTCAAGCTCCGTCTCTTCCGTATGCTGTGTCGAAGTGAGTGCCGTGATGACCTTGCCATCTTTGATGGTGACCTGCGTCTTGCCGTCTGGACGCAGATAGGGAAGGGTACCGTCGCGACGAAGCTTCTCAAGACGGCGAGCAAGTGCGTGCGCGAGAACGACACCCTGCGGGAGCATCTCCTTGGTCTCATCGGTTGCGTAGCCGTACATGATGCCCTGGTCACCAGCGCCTCCCGTGTCGACACCCATCGCGATGTCGCCTGACTGTGTGACGACCTTCGAGAGGATTTCCAGCGGCTCGGTATAGCCAATCTCTTCGTACACTTTCTTTGCGATACCGGCATAGTCGACGTTCGCCTTGGTGGTGACCTCGCCACCAATCATGAGGGTGCCGTGGCTTCCAAAGGTTTCAACGGCCACACGGGATTTTGGGTCCTCGGTAAGGCAGGCGTCGAGAATCGCATCTGAGATCTGATCGCACACTTTGTCCGGGTGTCCGGACGTTACGCTCTCGGTCGTATACGTTGTCAATAAGTGGAACATGTAATGAAGAAAAGGAAGTAAAAAGCTGAGCGAGTATCAAAACGAAAGCATCTCCCGGACGGGAGATGATTTCAAAGAAATATCTTTCCCCGAAGGGCTGGAGGAGGCACCGTTTTCTCGTTTGAGAATGGTTGCCAGCGGGTCGAAGAGCCAGATCTCTCACCGCTTCTTGATACGTATTCAGCTGTCCCACCACTCTAGCACCCGAAGTCCTGCCAGAGCAAGGAGACACGCAAAGTATCCTTGAGCTCTAAGTAAGCGGTTTCTCGAGGAAATCAATTGAAGAAAGAACCGGGTTGGGGTAAGGTGTCTAACACATGGGCGGCTCCTGCCGCCCATGTTATTGCGGGATCGTCTAATGGTAGGACAACGGACTCTGAATCCGTTTAT
>CAYGFQ010000060.1:0-1982 GCA_964349285.1 uncultured Candidatus Saccharibacteria bacterium
GCAGCGCTGAAGCGCACGAATACACCATCGTCGGTAGCGAGGAAGCGGATATGCGTGTAAAGAAGCTCTCGCACGTCTCACCACTCGGCTCTGCGCTCATGGGCAAGAAGAAGGGAGATGTCTTCACGTTTGAGACCCCGTCCGGCAAGCAGACATACACTATCGAGAAAGTGAGTTAGAGTCGGGGTAATGCTTCTGCGAAAGCTCGAAGATTCCCTCCCGCGGGGAATCTTCTAGTCTACGCGTTCGCGTTTTGGCATAGCGGATAGGAATCCGCACGGATGGATGCCAAAACACCGTGCGCGAACAGCTTCGCCACGCTTTCTCGAAGCATTACCCCGACTCTTAACCTGCGATAGGTATGCTGCTGCACCACGTTTTTATGCTACGAGTCGAGGTGATATAGTAGAGCCTATATGGCTTTGCTTGAAACGGTACGTGCTGAAAGGATTGCGAAGATAGAGCGCCTCAAGGAGGCGGGAATGGAAGCTTATCCGGCTCGGACCAATCGCACTCATACCGTAACGCAATTTTTGGAGAATCACGGGACGCTCGAGAAGAACAACGAGCAGGTTCTGCTTGCTGGGCGTGTGATGTCGATGCGTGAACACGGAGGGTCACTCTTCGTCGACATCTTTGATGGAATGAAAGGGCAGGGGTTCGTACAGAGGAGTACTCTCGGTGAAGGCTCGTACGACCTTTTTGTTGATACGGTAGACGTTGGAGACGTTGTGGAGCTTGCTGGTACGGCATTCAATACCAAGCGCGGTATGCCATCACTCGATGTGACGGCCTGGCGCATGCTCGCGAAATCACTCCGCCCGCTTCCAGACGAATGGTATGGAATTAAGGACGAGGACGAGAGGTTCCGCAAACGGTATCTCGACATTCTTCTCACGCACGACCTTGCGGAACGTATCAAACGCCGCTCTGCATTCTGGAACGCCATGCGCTCGTATCTGCTCGAACGTGATTTTATCGAAGTAGAAACGCCAGTGCTTGAGACTACGACTGGAGGAGCCGAGGCGCGTCCGTTCGTGACACATCACAATGCGCTCGACATGGATGTATACCTGCGCATTTCAGCGGGGGAGCTTTGGCAGAAGCGTCTCATGGTGGCCGGTTTGCCGAAGACCTTTGAGATTGGTCGCATTTTCCGAAATGAGGGAATGTCTGCAGAGCACGCACAGGATTATACGCAAATCGAGTTCTACGAGTCTTTTAAGGACTATGAGGCCGGTATGGATATGGTCACCGACCTATATCGAACTATCGCTGACAAAGTGTACGGCACGCACATATTCTCAATCAAAGGTTTCGATGTCGACCTAAGCAAAGAGTGGGAGCAATATGATTTCTGCGCCCTGATGCAGAAGGAGTATGGCCTAGATCCGCTCGACGAGAACGCTGATTGGAAAACAGTGCTTACGGAAAAGAACATTCCCTTCGAACAAAATGCTGATACAGGGCGACTGGTAGATACTGCGTGGAAACAGATTCGGAAAACGCTTGCTGGCCCTGGATTCCTCATACGTGTGCCGGTCTATATGGAACCGCTCGCGAAGAAGAGTTCTAAAGACCCACGAGTTGTAGAACGATTCCAAGTCATGATTGCTGGCTCAGAGATAGGTAAGGGCTTCAGTGAATTAAACGATCCTATGGATCAAGCTGAACGATTCGCACGACAGGGTGAGCTACGCGCGGCTGGGGATGAGGAGGCTCAAATGCCAGATGCTGATTTCGTCGAAGCGCTCGAGTACGGTATGCCGCCAGCGTTCGGATTTGGCGTCTCGGAGCGTCTCTTCAGCTTCCTTGAGGGCGTCTCGATACGCGAGGGACAGATCTTCCCACTTCTGCGCCCAAGAGTCGAGAACTAACCAATACCGAAAAGCCGAAAAGCCAGGATATCCTGGCTTTTTGCCTTTTCCAGGGTGGGGATAACCTTCATAGGAAATTTGGGATAAAGTGTCATATAATGCTAC
>CAYGFQ010000061.1:0-1966 GCA_964349285.1 uncultured Candidatus Saccharibacteria bacterium
TTTCTATACGGGTTCTCAGCACAAGATTGGTGAAGTGCATGAAGGTGAGACAACAACCGATTGGATGGAGCAAGAGCGTGAACGAGGCATTACCATCACGGCTGCCGCCATCACTTGTTTTTGGGCGAAGACGAATGAGAAGGATAAGGTTGATCCGACGAAGAAATACCGCTTCAACGTCATCGATACTCCTGGACACATTGACTTCACTGCTGAGGTGAAGCGCTCCATGCGTGTCTTGGACGGTGCCGTCGTCGTCTTTGATGGTGTGTCAGGTGTTGAGCCGCAATCTGAGACCAACTGGCGCTACGCTGATGAGGCACAAGTGCCACGTGTCTGTTTCATAAATAAGCTTGACCGCACGGGCGCTTCTTTTGAGCGTTCATACGCGTCCATTCTCGACCGTCTTTCTCCAAAAGCTATTCGCATGCAGATCCCTATTGGGGAAGAGTCGGCACATGAAGGCATGATCGACCTCCTCACGATGAAGGCCTACGCGTTTTCAGGGAATATGGGCCAGGAAGTAACCGAGGGTGAGATTCCAGCTGCGCTTCTCGAAGATGCAAAAACGCATCGTGCCGCTTTGATTGAGCGCATCGTTGAGCAGGATGACGCGGCCATGGGTGCCTACCTTGAAGGGAAGGAGCCAAGTCTCGACGAATTGAAGAAAATTCTACGCAAGGCTGTTATCGGAAACGAGATCTTCCCAGTGTATTGCGGAAGCGCTCTTAAGAACAAGGGAGTGCAGCTCGTCCTCGATGCTGTGGTGGATTATTTGCCTTCACCGCTCGACCTTCCTCCGACAACCGGCAAGAATCCTAAGACTGGTGAACCAATAGAGCGCCATGCGTCTGACGATGAGCCTTTCTGTGCCCTCGCCTTCAAGCTCCAGACCGACCCATTCGTCGGTGCCCTGACTTTCTTCCGTGTCTACTCAGGCACACTTTCCGCCGGGTCATATGTATACAATTCGACAACGGGTTCCAAGGAGCGTGTCGGCCGTATTGTGCGCTTGCAAGCGAATAAGCGCGAAGAAGTAGAAAAGGTATTTACTGGTGAAATTGCTGCGGCTGTGGGCCTCAAAGATACAAAGACTTCACACACGCTTTGCGATGAGGCGAGTCCTATCGTTCTCGAAGAAATCAAGTTCCCTGAGCCGGTGGTGTCGCTTCGTATCGAGCCGAAAACGAAGGCCGACCAAGAGAAAATGGGTGTTGCGCTCCGCAAACTCGCGGACGAAGATCCGACATTCCGCATCAAGACCGACGAAGAGACAGGAGAGACCATCATTTCTGGTATGGGTGAACTTCACCTTGAAATTCTTGTCGACCGTATGAAGCGTGAATTCAATGTTGTTGCAGACGTAGGAAAGCCTCAGGTGGCATACCGCGAGACGATACTTGGTTCTGCTGAGGCGGAAGGGAAGTACATCAAGCAGACTGGCGGTCGCGGTCAGTACGGCCACGTGAAGATTAAAATGAAGAAGATGGAACCGATCGAGGAGGGTGCGAAGATCTCCAAGAACATAACGCGCGAAGATCATTTCGAATTCATCAACAGTATCAAAGGCGGTGCCATCCCTCAGGAATACATTCCGGCGGTGGAGAAGGGTATGCGCGAATCGATGTCTCGCGGTTTCCTCGCGGGCTTCCCGATGGTCGATGTCTCAATCGATCTGTACGATGGCTCGTTCCACGACGTGGACTCTTCCGAAATCGCCTTCAAGATTGCAGCGTCTATGGCATTTAAGGAGGCAGCACAGAGGGCGAAGCCGGTTATTCTTGAGCCGGTCATGCGTATCGAAGTCGTCGTCCCAGATAAGTTCATGGGCGACATTACCGGGAATCTTTCGGGTAAGCGCGCGCAGATCGAGGGTATGGAGGAGCGTGGTATGAACAAAGTGGTAAACGCCAAAGTTCCGCTCTCCGAAATGTTCGGCTACACTACCACACTTCGCTCGATGACC
>CAYGFQ010000062.1:0-1882 GCA_964349285.1 uncultured Candidatus Saccharibacteria bacterium
GAAGTGCGGTCAACGAGCCACCACCCTTTTCTTTGGAGAGCTTTGCCGCACGCTCAAGGAGGCGTGAGTGCAGGTAGAAGATGTCTCCTGGGTATGCTTCGCGACCTGGCGGACGGCGAAGCAGCAAGGACATCTGGCGATAGGCAACCGCCTGCTTGGAGAGATCGTCGTAAATAACAAGCGCATCTCGACCGGCATCCATGAAGTACTCACCAATGGCAGCACCCGCAAACGGTGCGAGGAACTGCAGTGCTGCTGGAGCAGATGCTGGAGAAGTAACGACGATGGTGTATTCCATCGCACCTCTTTCAGCAAGATCAGCAACAATCTTTGCGGTCTTCGACTCCTTCTGACCGATAGCAACATAGATACAAATCGGACGCGTTGCTTCAGGCTCTGACTTCTGGTTCAAGATAGCGTCGATAGCAACGGTCGTCTTTCCGGTACCACGGTCTCCAATGATGAGCTCGCGCTGTCCGCGACCTATTGGAATCATCGAGTCGATAGCCTTAATACCCGTATGGAGCGGCGTGTTCACCGACGAGCGGTCCATAACGCCGTAGGCTTCGCGCTCGATAGGAACGAGCTTCGTACCACCGGTAGGTCCTTTGCCGTCGACTGGTTCACCAAGCGGGTTCACCACACGACCAACCAAGGAGTCCCCAACCGGAATCGAAAGAAGACGATTCAGGCGGCGCACGAGCATGCCTTCATAGACACGTGATGCGTCACCAAGAATGGCAGCACGCACACCGTCCTCTTCGAGGTTCAACACGAGGCCGTATATAGGATTTGCGTCCTTCAATGCCTCTTCGAGCGTGCGGTCGAAGGTAGGATCGAAGAGCACCATCTCCGTCATGACTGCCTTTTCAAGGCCGTCTATTTCGGCAATGCCGTCGCCTGCTGCGCGCACAACGCCAGTCTCTTCCGCTCCTTGTACCGGAGCGAACGACTCTATCTCTTTCTCTATCCGTTTGATGATGCTGTCCATACTAAGTAATCGGGATGGTGCTAATAAGTTACGAACGAACGATGCGGGCGTAGAGGTCTATGAGTGCACGTTTACCAGAGCGATCAACGAGCGTACCGCCTTCGCGAGCACGCCAACCACGAAGAAGGCTCGGGTTAACGGCGACGGTTGCTCCCTCAATACCTTCGCGCTTAGCACCTTCAAGTGCCATGGCCTTATCCTCTGCACGAGCAACCTCAACGATTGCTCCGGTCGTTACGCTTCGTGCCTTCAGAATCTTCAACTCACGAAGAATACCGGGAAGCAGTTTCAAGCGTCCGCGACCTTTGAGATGCGTAAGGAGGTTCTTCACCAGGGCCTCTTCAGCCACTCCTTTTCCAAGAAGTCGTGCGAGCACCTGTGCGTAGAGACCTTCCATGATTATTTTTCCTGGAGTGCCTTACCTGCTGCAAGGACAGCAAGACGGGCAATCTCCTTCTCTGAGTCGCGCAGCATCTTTGCAGATGCTTCCTTCGCACGTGCATCTGCGTCTGCAGCAATTTGCGCTGCACGCGTTTCAGCTTCCTTCACGAGACGAGCACGCTCTGCGCTCGCGGTCTCGCGTGCGGATGCGACGATACCCGTTGCTTCCGTGTCTGCCTTCGAGACAATCTCAGACGCTTCGGTATCTGCACCCTTCAGTTTCTCTGCTGCACGTTCTGCATCTTCCACGCCCTGGGCAATCTTCTTCTGCCGCTCATCCAAGGTCTTCATGACCGGCTTGTAGAGGACGAGCCAGAGCACGAGGAGAAGCACACCGAAGTTCACCGCCTGAGCGATGAGGAGCTTCCAGTCTATGCCGAACGCCTCGAAAAGCTGGTCCATGAGCGGAACGTTAGATGATTAACCGACGAAGCGGATGATGAAGGAAAC
>CAYGFQ010000063.1:0-1782 GCA_964349285.1 uncultured Candidatus Saccharibacteria bacterium
ATTCGACTTTGACCAGAAACAAGTAATGGCGGCTGCCGTAATGGTGATACCGCGCTCGCGCTCCTGTTCCATCCAGTCAGTCGTCGTCTCACCCTCATGGACCTCTCCAATCTTGTGCTGGGAGCCCGTGTAGAAGAGGACGCGCTCAGACGTCGTCGTCTTACCAGCGTCGACGTGGGCGACGATGCCGAAGTTTCGCACTTTCTCCAAGGGATAATCGCGACTCATAAGGAAAATAGGTAAATAAAAAGGCGCCGTGGCGTTACGTAGAGAATACGGATTTTGGGTGCAAAAAGCAACTAGAGCGTGGTAGAGTCCTTCCGGACCAAGGGAGGGTCCGCAGATGAGCATGACTGCATCTGAGTTGCGCGGAATGAGCTTTCGGCGTCTGAACCGGTTCGATCGACGGGACAAGGTGGAATACGGTGAAGAAGTGACGATCATCGTCATGGAACACCACACCAAGTTCGGTGGCTTCAAGTTCCCACAAGGGACGCCCCGACCGTTTTTCGTGACCCGGTACCGGGCTGAGCGCGAGCGCACGGGTATTTTGTTGTGCGACGACCAAGGCGACTACTGGTTCCGTATGTTTGAGCTCACTCCTCAAGAGCTCGAGCATCTGCGGAACCGGAACTTCACGCATATCGACGACGTGAAGAGGCAGAAGGCTGCCGCCTAACAAGAAATCCCGACCCGAAACAGAAACGGCGCCCCGCAAGGAGCGCCGTTTTTCTCACGCTATACTTCCTCAATGGATTTTGAGAATCTTCCAACAGCAGAGCACGTTCCCTCCGAGGCTCTCAACGAGCTTGGCTTTACGCCTACCGGTATTACCGACCTAGATGAAGAGCCAAAGACGTTCGATATTGTAATCGGACGCCACACAACCGTTGCCGTTGCCTACGACGAGCAACATCGCGAGTGGACGCTTGCAGGGGTAGACGCTGATGACATAGAACGAACCCTTATTGCAAAAGGCTTCAAGCACGGAGCCTCCCCCTACGCACCAGGACCATAAGACACTATCAATTGAAAACCGCCCGAAGGCGGTTTCTCTCTTACCAGGCGAAGTGGGCGAAGGCCTTGTTTGCTTCGGCCATGCGGTGCATCTCGTCCTTCTTCTTGATTGCCTCGCCTTCGTTTTTGGCTGCCATGATGATTTCAGCAGCAAGTTTCTCGGCCATCGGCTTCCCTTTCTTTGCACGTGCGGCATTGATGAGCCAGCGATAGGCAAGCGAGACGCGGCGCTGCTGTGGCACTTCACGAGGAACCTGGTAGTTAGCACCACCGACACGGCGAGAACGAACTTCCATAAGCGGAGAGACGTTGCGGATGGCAGTCTCAAAAGTCTCGAGAGGATCAACTCCTTCTGCCTTAATGGTATTCAAAGCGGCGTAGACAACGCGGCGTGCCGTGTCTTTCTTACCGTCCCACATAACGGTGTTGATGAAGCGAGCAATTGCTTCTGACTTGTATTCTGCGTCCGGCGTGCGCGGGTGCTTGTTTTTAACAGGGCGTCGCATGTCTCTTACTTAGGCTTCTTAGCTCCGTAGCGAGAGCGACCGCGGCGACGCTTCTCAACACCAGAAGCATCGAGGCGACCACGGACAATCGTGTACTGAACACCGATGTCCTTCACGCGACCACCGCGAAGCATGACGACTGAGTGCTCCTGGAGGTTGTGACCCTCACCCGGGATGTAGGCCGTGACTTCCATACCGTTGGTCAGACGAACACGCGCCACCTTACGGATAGCGGAGTTTGGTTTCTTCGGAGTCGTGG